>NZ_JAPSHV010000016.1 GCF_031179385.1 Arthrobacter sp.
CAGCAGACCCCATCCAGTTCGCCATCGACACCATCCAGCAGGCTCCCCAGAAGGTGCTGCAGTACCACGTGAAGGACCGTGATACTTCGGGCGGCTTCGCCGACCTGGGTACCGGCACCATCGACTTCGCGCGCATCTTCCGTGCGCACACGCCGAAGGAATTCATCGTCGAGAACGACCAGCCGGACGTCACGCCGCTGCAGACGGCCGAGGTCGGCTACAACTACCTGCGGACGCTCCGCTTCTAAGAGCCGTTCCCCGCACTACCGAAGCGAAAGCCGGGTTGGCACCTTCCATCAGAAGGCGCCCACCCGGCTTTCGCCGTCGTCGGCCTGCGTGGGACCGACGCGGCGGGCGCGTGCTTTGCGAATCGGGTCACCGCTTCGCCCCTACTAAACTGTTGCTCATGACCGATATCCCCTCCGCCCGTGACCGACTCCGCGATCTCATCCTGGAATTGGCGGTGGTAAGGGGAAGAGTAACCCTTTCCAGCGGCAAGGAAGCCGACTACTACATCGACCTACGCAGAGTCACCCTGCACCACGAGGCTTCAGGCCTGGTTGGCGAGGTCATGCTGAAAATGCTCGACGACGCCGGCATCACCTTCCAGAGCGCCGGCGGCCTGACGATGGGCGCTGACCCGGTCGGAACCGCCCTCATGCACGCCGCGGCACGCGACGCACGCGCCATCGACGCCTTCGTAGTCCGCAAGGCCCAAAAGACCTACGGCATGGGCCGCCAGGTGGAGGGTCCGGATGTAGCCGGCCGTGACGTCGTCGTTCTGGAAGACACCTCAACAACCGGCGGGTCCGCCCTGACGGCGGTGGAGGGTGTCCGGAAGGCCGGAGGAAACGTCGTCGCCGTAGCGGTGATCGTGGATCGCGACACCGGTTCCAAGGAACGGATCGAGGCCGAGGCGGGCGTTCCCTACCTCTTCGCGTACAGCAAGGACGAACTCGGTCTGGAGTAATGGCGAACGATCCAGAGCGGCTACTGGAATACGCGCATGGCCTGAAGGGCATGTCGCGCCGGCGGTTCCTCACCGGTTCCGCGCTTGGACTGGCGCTGGCCACTGACCTCTTCGTCACACGGCAGATCCAGGAAGCCCGCGAGGAGTTCACCATACTTCCGGTGGCGGACGAGTACGCCGACTCCGCTTTCCCCAACGCCCGCTGGATCCTCTTTCCCGGTTACAAGACCAGCTGGGAGGAGGGGGTCTGGATCATGAACTCCCTGCGCCCCGTATTGAGCCGGAGGGCGCGGCTTGCCGTGATGGGCTACTCCAACCGCGGTCTCGACGTGTCCACCATCGTGAGCGCCTTGCGACGGTACGTCCGTACGCAGCAAATCGAGACGCTGTACTTCTACGGCCACAGCTTCGGGGGAATGGTGGCGGTTGAAGTTGCGTCCCGGCTGCGCGAGGTCGGCGTCAACGTACGTTTCATCATGCTCGATTCCAGCCCCCACGACCGGTTCGACGTCATCGACAAGGCAATGTTCGACGGCGTTGTCTACCTCTATGAGGCCGGGTACCGGGTTCCGACGGTACTTCGGGGCGGCTACGAGCTCGCTGAGCGCATCGTGCACAAGAACGAGCGCTCCTGGTCACAGATCCTCGACCAGACTTTAGAGCAGGTCTCGCCGCTGGCTCCATCGAGCGTGCTGATCCAGTCCCAGGCGTCGTACATCTTCCACTTCAACGTCACGCGGTTCAGTCTCGGTGACACGGAAATGGCGTTCATCGGCAACCCCAATGACGGCACGGTCAATTACGCGACGGCGAGACCAGGCTGGGCTTCGGCCTTCCCCGACAATATGGTCTCCGCTGACTCGGTGACGGAAGGGGCGCTGCCGGCACATGCCAGCCCGCAGTGGAACCCGCTGATCTACCAGGCCGTGGTGCGCGACGTACAGCAGGACTTCCTTCCACTTCCACGCGGCGGCAAGACGAAGAGCGTCCGCTGACGGAACAGGCCCGTGCATTCTGAACGGCCGCCTGCCTATAGTTCCCTCAGGTTCACTTTGCCGAGGAGGCTGACGTGGTCGATGAGGAACGTCCCGGTGCTCAGCAGTGGGTGCCGGACAAGGCCGACATAGCCGAGCTTGCCGGCGCTGCCGCCCACTGCCGGGGATGTGAGCTCTACCGGGACGCCACGCAGGTTGTTTTTTCGGCTGGTCCGAGCAGCTCCGGACTGATGCTGGTGGGGGAGCAGCCGGGAGACCAGGAGGACCAGCGCGGACGCCCCTTCGTTGGTCCGGCAGGCCGATTGCTTGCGGAAGCGCTCACCGCCGCATCGATCGAGACGACATCGGTCTACCTCACTAACGCCGTCAAGCACTTCCGTTTCGAACGCCGCGGCAAGGCCCGCATCCACAAGACGCCCGACGTCGGCCACATCACCGCCTGCATGCCGTGGCTGGAAGCTGAACTGAAGACGGTCCGTCCAGCCGTCGTCGTCTGCCTGGGTGCTACCGCCGGGCGCGCCGTGCTGGGCAGGACCGTGCGGGTGGGCGCCGAACGCGGCACGCTGCTGCCGGGGCCGGAGAAGCTGGCACCGGCGCAGGTGCTGCTCACCACGCATCCCTCCGCGCTGCTTCGACTGCGCAGCTCCAAGGACCGCGCGCCCGCATTCGCCCAGCTCGTCGACGACCTCGTGACGGCGCGGGACGCAGTACGGTCCTAGCTCCGCAGGGATTTCCTCAGCGACCGCAGGTCAGAAGCACTCATTCCCGCGCCGAGCAGGTAGTCGTCCACGGAACCGTGGTCGCGGCGCAGCCCTCTCAGGAAGGTCGCCATCGCTTCCGCCGGCGCGGTGAGGATGACCGGCAGGTCCTTCGGGACGTCATGCGCGGGCAGCTGGCCCGCCCACAATTCTGCGAGCGCGGGCAGAATCTGCGGAAGCGCTCCAGTGGTGTGGGCGTAGTCCCCGATGATCAGCTCGTCCTCCACCCCTGCAACCAGAAGTACGACGGCGGTGACCACCCCGGTGCGGTCCTTGCCTGCCGCGCAGTGCACCAGTGTGGTGCGGCCATCAATGATGGGCCGCAGTGCAGCGAGTACCGCGCCCGGCCGCGCGGTCAGCCAGCTGAGGTAGTAGTTACCAAGGTCCTCCGGCGTCTTCAGGCGCAGGGTGGCGGTGGGGTCCGCCTCGGAGGGGTCAAGGGGCGCGGCCACCACATCGATGCCGGCGTCATGTGCAACCTGCCAGGGGACCCGGCCGGCCTCGCGTTCACTGCGCAGGTCAACGATGGTCTCAATGCCCTGGCGGTGGAGGAAGTCCATCGTGGCCTCGGCGTCCCATCCGAAGGGCTGGCTGGAACGGAACACCCTGCCCTGCACCGGCGCGTGGGGACTGGCCGCCGTGAGCTCGGCGATGTCCCGCAGGTTGAGGATGCCGGTCATCAGATCTGCTCGATGAGGTCCTGTACGGAGTCCACAATCTGGGCCGGGCGGAACGGATAGGCATCGATATCGGCCCGTTGGGTGATTCCCGTCAGCACCAGAACGGTATGCAGCCCAGCCTCCATTCCCGCGATGATGTCGGTGTCCATGCGGTCGCCGACCATCGCCGTGGTTTCCGAATGCGCGTCGATCTGGTTCATGGCCGAACGGAACATCATGGGGTTCGGCTTGCCAACGATGTAGGGCTCGCGGTTGGTTGCCGCTGTGATGAGAGCCGCTATTGCGCCGGTGGCGGGCAGCGGTCCCTCCTTCGACGGGCCGGTTGTGTCCGGGTTCGTGGCGATGAACCGTGCCCCGTCGATAATGAGGCGGATGGCCTTGGTGATCGCTTCGAACGAGTACGTGCGCGTCTCGCCGAGCACCACGTAGTCCGGATTCTGGTCGGTGAGGACAAAGCCCGCCTCGTGTAACGCCGTCGTCAGTCCGGCCTCGCCGATGACGTAGGCGCGGCCCGCGTTAGGAGAAGACCGCAGTTGGTCCCGCAGGAACTGCGCAGTGGCTAGGGCCGAGGTCCATAGGTTTTCCTCCGGAACCTCAAGCCCGGAGGCCTTCAGCCGGGCGGCGAGGTCACGCGGGGTGTAGATGGAGTTGTTTGTGAGGACCAGGAACCTGCGGGAGGTCGCTACCCAGCGGTCGATCAGCTCGGCGGCTCCGGGGATGGCCTGGTTTTCATGAACAAGGACACCATCCATGTCAGTCAGCCAGCACTCAATGTGTTCGTTTTCGCGCATTCGCTTCTTCCGTGACGGCAGGACAGGGCATAAATCTCGGGTCAGTCTTTCACCTTAGTCTTGAGGGGTGAAAGAAACCGTGGATAACCCGTCGGCACCGGTGGGCGTTGGGCCCTGGGAAGGTGTCTGGCCGTCGGGTCCCCAGTGGGACCCGGAACTGCTGGCCCACGGGGATGCCCGCAACGTCGTTGACGAGTACCGGTACTGGCGGCACGACGCAATTGTGGCCGACCTCGATTCCAAGAGGCACGAATTCCATGTCGCCATCGAGAACTGGCAGCACGACCTCAATATCGGCTCTGTTGTCCGGACGGCCAACGCCTTCCTCGCCCGTGAGGTCCACATCATCGGACGACGCCGGTGGAACCGGCGCGGCGCGATGGTCACCGACCGCTACCAGCACGTCCGCCACCATCCCACAGTCGAGGAATTCGTCGAGTGGGCCGAGTCGGCCGGCCTCAGGGTGATCGGTATCGACAACTTCCCCGACTCGGTTCCGCTGGAGACGTACGAGTTGCCCCGTAACTGTGTCCTCGTCTTCGGTCAGGAGGGGCCGGGGCTCACGCCCGAAGTGCATGCCGCCGCAGATGCCACACTGTCCATCGCACAGTTCGGCTCCACGCGGTCAATCAATGCGTCCGCTGCCGCAGCTATCGCCATGCACGGCTGGGTACGCCGTCATGTGTTCGGACAGTCGGTGGTCCCTGGGAGCTAGCCCCGGTGTCCGGCATCGATCGTGTCGAGGGCCTCGCGCATGCGCCTGAGGAAATCGACGACGACGGCGGCATCTTCGGGGGAAAGGGTCGTGGCCACTTCCATCATCCTTCTGTGCATGTCGCCCATGGTCTGGCGCACTTCGCAGTCGGATTCCGTGGTCGCCTCCAGCACCAGTGCCCGGCGGTCCCGTGGGTGGGGCTTTCGACGGACGTGCCCGGTCCGGGCGAGGCGGTCGACCAGGGTTGTCGTCGACGCCGAGGAGATGCCGAGCTTGGCCGCCAGCTCCTTGGGACTGACCTCGTGTCCGTCCTTTTGCGCCTCAAAGAGATAGCGCAGCGCCTGTAGATCGGTTTCGTTCATGCCCATTGATGAGCGGGTGCGACGGCGCATTGCAGTCTCTGCGGCCCGATAGTCCCGAAGGGCGTTGAGCACGTTCATTCCTTCTGCTGTCTGCCCATACCAGTAGCCCGGGGGAGTGGGAAGGGCCTGCGGACTGGTGCTCATGATGCGATTCTAGCATTTTTCCTAGTCGCCCTTGCAGGACGGTCGCCTTGTAGATAGGTTACCTAGTGAAACAGCGTTTGAATTACTAGTTTGTCTAGTCATCAGGAACGGAAGAACCCGCAATGACGATCGCCGCCCACCCGATCAGCACGAATCATGACACCCCTTTCCATTGCGGTGAAAGCATGTTCGAGACACCGCCGGCACGCAACCCCTTCGGACCTATTGCGGGATACACGACCTGGCGTTGCTCCTGCGGCTTTCAGCAGGACGCTCCCGTGCTGAGCGCAGCAGGGAAGCTGCGAGCAGTTGCGGAACCGCGCATAGATGAGACCAGACTGGTTGCAGCACTGTCCCAGGTGGAACGGCTGCGGTGGGAACTCGACATCGCGACCTTCGACCTTCGCATAGCCGTGGAGGACGCAATACAGCGGGGAGCATCGCCGGCTGACATCGCTTCCGCTATTGATCTAGGCCCTGATGAGGTGCAGTCGCTGGTCTCCCGATGAGTGTCCTTGAGGATTCCGCCCCCGTCGCTCCAGCTGCGGAACCGGACCTCGCAGGTCTGCTCATGCGGGCAGGAAACGGTGACGAGCAATCCTTCGCCACGCTCTATCGCCATACCAGCGCACGCGTTTTCGGCCTGGTGCGCAGAATCGTCGTGGATTCGACAATTTCCGAGGAAGTGACGCAAGAGGTATTCCTGCAGATTTGGGACCGAGCCGCGGACTTTACGCCGGAACTCGGCTCGCCGATGGCATGGATCATGACCCTCGCGCACCGTCGGGCGGTGGACCGGATCCGGTCGGAGCAGGCTTCCCGGAACAGGCTTGCCCGCTGGTCCGCATCGGAAGTCCAGACACCGTTCGACGAGGTGATGGAAACGGTTCTTGCGCGGGCTGAGACCATGGCGGTTCGGGCAGCATTCGCCGCGTTAAGCGACAAGCAGCGGCAGGCCATCGAGATGGCCTACTACAGGGGTCTCACCTACGCGCAGGTGGCGGAGGTCCTGGAGGCCCCGCTGGGCACGGTCAAGGGCCGCATTCGTGACGGGCTTGGACGGTTGAGGAGCGTCCTCGAACTGGAATCACCCCTGATGTCATAAGGTTTCCGCGCGATTAGAGCCGTCGTTAGGATGGGACGGGAGTGCGGCGTCCTGCCACACGAGCCTTCGGTCGTCCAGAACCCACACGAGGAGTTGTCATGCCCATCGCCACACCGGACATTTACGCTGAAATGATCGATCGCGCGAAGGCAGGCGGCTTTGCCTACCCCGCGGTCAACGTGACGTCCTCGCAGACGCTCAACGCAGCCATCCGCGGCTTCGCTGAGGCCGGTTCTGACGGCATCGTGCAGGTCTCCACCGGTGGTGCAGCGTACTGGTCCGGCGCCTCGGTGAAGGACATGGTGGCCGGTTCCCTCGGATTCGCCGCCTTCGCGCGCGAGGTTGCCAAGAGCTATGACGTGAACATCGCCCTCCACACGGACCACTGCCCCAAGGACAAGCTCGACGGGTTTGTGTTGCCGCTGTTGGCCGCATCCGAGGAGGCCGTCAAGCGTGGTGAGGACCCGCTGTTCCAGTCCCACATGTGGGACGGTTCCGCTGAGACCCTCGAAGAGAACCTGCGGATCGCCCAGGAAATCCTGCCCCGCGCTGCTGCTGCCAAGATCATCCTCGAAGTTGAGATCGGCACCGTCGGCGGCGAGGAAGACGGCGTCGAGAACGCCATCAATGACAAGCTCTACACCACGGTGGAAGATGCCCTCGCCACCGTTGATGCCCTCGGTGCAGGTGAGAACGGCCGCTACATCACCGCGCTGACCTTCGGCAACGTGCACGGCGTCTACAAGCCCGGCGGCGTGAAACTGCGCCCTGAGATCCTCAAGGACATCCAGGCGCAGGTGGGCGCCAAGATCGGCAAGGACAAGCCGTTTGATCTCGTGTTCCACGGCGGCTCCGGCTCCTCGGACCAGGAAATTGCCGACGCGGTCTCCTACGGAGTGATCAAAATGAACATCGACACTGACACCCAGTACGCGTTCACCCGCCCGGTTGCAGATCACATGTTCAAGAACTATGACGGTGTGCTGAAGGTCGACGGCGAGGTCGGAAACAAGAAGACCTACGATCCCCGCGTGTGGGGTGCTTCTGCCGAGGCCGGCCTGGCTGCCCGCGTTGTCGAGGCTGCCCAGTCACTCGGATCAGCCGGTAAGAAGCTCTAATGTCTGACGAATTCCGCAAGAACCTGCTCGGTCCGGAGCCCACGCTGCTCCCCGAGGAGCCGGATGTCGTTTCGCGGTTGGAAGCAGGGGAGGAGGCTGTCGACCTGGCAGCCAAGCACCCGACGTCGTCGTTGGTGTGGGCCATCCTCGCCGACGAGGCGTACCGCGAAGGCCGGACCATCGAGTCCTACGCCTACGCGCGCACCGGCTACCACCGCGGGCTCGACGCGCTCCGGCGCAACGGGTGGCGCGGCGCCGGACCGGTGCCCTACTCCCATGAACCGAACCGTGGCTTCCTGCGGGCGCTGAACGCACTCGGCCGTGCGGCGGCATCAATCGGCGAGATCGACGAGGCGGAACGCATCGCCAAGTTCCTGCGGGAATCCGATCCCGAGGCTAGCGAGAAGCTCTCGGGATCCTGATTCGTCGGGCCAGGGGTCCGCAGACGTGAGGCCGCCCTCCCATCGGGAGGGCGGCCTCACCCGTTTCACCTGGATGCTGCGGGCCGGGTCAGACGGTGTCCGCAGTAGCTTGCTGGGAGGACGATTCGGTTTCAGCGGGCGGAAGCAGCGTCGTCGTAACGTTCACGAGCTGTGGTTTCTTCGGGGCAGAGCTGAAGCCGAAGCGGACCCGCGGCCGGACGTTCGACAGCGAGCCGAGCGATTCGCCCGCCCAGGAAGCCGTCGCGGCTGTAATGGATCGCGCTCCCGTGACTCCGTAGTACTGCCTTCTGCCGTCCTTGATCGTTCCAGCGGTACGGACGCCCGGCATGAGGATTTTCGCGGCGGGATTGATGGCCGAAAGCCAGCGGGGATGGGTGCCGATTGCCGGCGGAATGAGACCGAGCAGCCTGCCCAGTGCAGTTGATTCGCCGAGCTCCGCGCGCACAGTGAGCGGACCGGCATCGAGGGACAACCGTTCTTCGTCCATGCTCACCGTGAGCGGGACAGTCCGGACAATATCGAATGAATATGCGCCGGACACATAGTCGGCCACCGCGGCCGACGGCGCGAGGAGAGTCCGCGTTCCCTCCAGGCTTTCGACCATGACATCGGTGAAGGCTCCGAAGCGGGATGTTTCCCACATACCGATGACTATGCGGACCCCCGAGGTGGTGCCGAGGCTGGCGATATGTCCTACGAACTGTTCAGTGTCGGCGCTCATGGTTTCCATTATGTACGGTGGGCTGACGCGCGCCACCGGGCCGGCGAAGTGACAATAGTTGACCCGGCCGTAACGTACCGGCAACCGGGGTCGACCATAGTCGTTCCATGAGGCGCAGAACGCATAACTCGGCCGCAGCTGACCTTCGATGTGACTCCTGCGGTGCCTTCCCCCATCCAGGGAGAGGACGGTTGACTCTGGCGAACGTGGCGGTGATGCTCCCGATCGAACTGGTGGTGCACGCGCTCGTCATCGGTACCGAGCTCTCCTATTTCCTCAAAGTAGTTGTGCTCGCTGTTACTGCAACAGCCCTTGTCATCTGGGTTGCAGAGCCGTCAGTGATGCACCTTCTCCGTTCGTGGCTTCACGCGTCGACCCTCCGTCATCGCAACAGACTTGTCGAGGCGCCGGCACTGTGGAGGGCACGGGTGATCCTTGCGGACAGGCCCGGTGCGTTGGAGAAAATCACGCACCGGCTGGCCGGGTTGAATGTGAATATCCTTGCTATTCACGTGCACACGGTGTCCACCGGCAGCCTCGATGAACTGGTGCTTTCCGCCCCCGGCGGGCTCGCAGAACGCGACATCGTCGATGCCCTCTCCGCACCCGGGAACGCGGTGGTGGGAGTATGGCCCACCACGCCTCTCGCCCTGGTTGACGGGCAGACACGGGCTCTCAGCCTTGCCACGTGTATCGCCAGGGATCCCGATGCGCTCCCCGAATCCCTGGCCGAAATGCTGGGGGGAAGCATCGTTCCGCACCAGCAAGGCGCTCTACCGTCCGGGCCGGATGTCCTGAAGGTGCCGACCGCATGGACGGGACCCCTCGTCATTCACCGCGAGGGGAACCCGTTCACGCCTGCCGAATCGGCCCGCGCACACCGGCTGGCCGAGCTGGCGGAAATCGTCGACCGGAACAGGCAAGTGCAGGCGCCGAAGTGCCCTAGCCCTCCCCGCGCTGCTCGTCTTCCTCGTTGACCGGCCTGTCGTCGTCGGCCGGGTCGGTTGCAGCGCCCGACGGCGTGGCGCCGCCCTCGCCGGTCCAGTCGCCCTGGTTACTGGCATCGTTCGCGGGATCTGACTGGACATCCGGTTCGACCGACGGCTTCCCGGGAAGGTCTTCCTGAACCTTCTGGGGTTCGTCCGAGGTGCTCTCGCTCATGGGTCTCCTCACATAGGTGCTGGCGTACTCGATACCCGATTCCATGCCCGGCGGGCAGGGCGCGTCAAGCTCAAAGCCCCAGTTCCTCAAGCACCGGCAGCTTTTCGCGCACCCGGCTCCGGGCCTCATCCGCGGTTCGCGCGGCCAGCGCCAGCTGCGCGAGCTCCTGCGCCTGATCCAGGGTCACGGTCTTGAGCACCGCTGCGACTGCGGCCAGTGAACGCGCCGTCATCGACAGTGTGCTGACCCCCAGACCCACCAGAACGACGGCGAGAGCCGGATCAGCAGCTGCCTCACCGCAGACGCCCACCGGCTTTGAGTTGCCTTCCGCGGCGGCACCTTCCACCGAAAGTCGCACCAGCCGCAGCACGGCCGGCTGCCACGGAGTGTTGAGCGCGGCAAGCGGGCCGAGCTGGCGGTCCGCTGCCATGGCGTACTGGGTGAGGTCGTTGGTTCCGAGGCTCGCAAAGGACACCTCGCTCAGGATGGTATCCGCCGTGAGCGCCGCGGACGGTACCTCAACCATGACACCCGGTGTCTTCAACCCGGCTTCAGCGCACATGGAGCTGAAATCCGCAGCTTCGTCAGCCGTGGAGATCATCGGCGCCATGACCCAGACATCGGCCTCCGACTGCTGTTCGGCAAGCGCAATCGCTTCAAGCTGCCGCTTGAGTACTCCAGGAGACGTGAGGTCGGTCCGGTAACCGCGGACGCCGAGGGCGGGATTGGGCTCGGTTGCGTCGGTCAGGAAGGGGAGCGGCTTGTCAGCGCCGGCGTCCAGCGTGCGAAGGACCACCTTCTTGCCCGGGAACGCTGCGAAGACGCCCAGGTAAGCGTCCGCCTGCTCGTCCACGCTGGGTTCGCTGTCCCGCTCCAGGAAGCAGAATTCCGTACGGAACAGCCCAATGCCCTCGGCGCCGAGCCCTGCGGCCGCAACTGCGTCCTTGGCCCCGCCCACATTGGCAAGGAGCGGGACCAGGTGGCCGTCCGCCGTCGTGCCCTGGCCGTCGAAGTCTGCCAGCAGCGACGCCGTTTCTGTCCACGCGACTGCAGCGGCCCGTTCGGTCTCGCCGGGTTCGACGACGACGGCGCCCGCCGCGCCATCAACGTAGACCTCGGCGCCGTCCGGCAGGTCGTCCACCCCGCGCGCCGCCACCACGGCGGGAAGGCCGAGGGAGCGGGCGATGATGGCGGTGTGGGATTGGGGTCCGCCGCCGGAGGTCACGAGGGCAAGGACGAGTCCCGGATCGAGCGTCGCTGTATCAGCAGGGGCAAGGTCCTCGGCAACAAGCACGAACGGCGTCGAAGAGGCGGGTATGCCGGGAGCCGCCTGCCCGCGCAGCTGCGCGACGATGCGGGACCGGACGTCGAGCACGTCGGTAGCGCGCTCGGCCATGTACCCGCCGAGGTTGTGCAGCATCTCGGCCACGGAGGCAGCGGATTCCCAGACCGCCCGCTGATTGGAGGTCCCCTTGGCGATCAGCTTTGCAGCGCCCTTCAGCAGCATGGTGTCCTTGGCCATCAGCGCCGTCGCCTCAAGGACGGCCTTTCCGTCCCCGGAGGCGCGCTCAGCGCGTGCCTTGAGCTCATCATGGACCGCGGACGCGGCTTGTTTGAGTTCCGCCGTCGCCTCCTCGGCCGTTGTACCGGAGCTCAACTGCTCACCCGAGGGAGGCTCGCTGACGGGTTTGGGCATCTGGCGAACCGGTCCGATCACTCGGCCCGGGCTGACGCCTACTCCTTGAAAGTTCTGCACTGAAGGTCCTCGTTTCCTACCGATATGTGTCGCCCCGCAAGAATTTACTCTAACGAAATCAGCCTGTGACGCAGTTCATATAGCGTTGCTATAGGTGCTAGGCTAGCGGCCATGAGTTTCGAAGGCCAGCCACCGGCGAAGATGAGACTGCTCCGGGCAGCCGCAGAACTGCTGGCTAATTCCGCCGGAGCTCCCGTGTCAACCCGCCAGATAACTCAGCTGGCGGGAGTCAGT
This sequence comes from Arthrobacter sp., assembly GCF_031179385.1. Classification (GTDB taxonomy): domain Bacteria; phylum Actinomycetota; class Actinomycetes; order Actinomycetales; family Micrococcaceae; genus Arthrobacter_D. Next base: position 11,954 of record NZ_JAPSHV010000016.1, read on the forward strand.
GCGCCCACCCTTTATCACCATTTCGGTGACAAGGAGGGCCTGTTCGATGCGGTGGTTTCGGCAGGGTTCGAAGAGTACGTTGCGGGCGAGCGGGACTTCGCCCCGTCCGGTCAGCCGCTGGAGGACATCCGGCGGATGTGGGATAACCACGTGCAGTTCGGGCTCAACCAGCCGGAGCTCTACCTGGTGATGTTCGGCAATATTCGTCCGGAAAGCCGCCCTGCGATCGTCGCGGATGCTGAGGCGCTCATGGAGGAGATGCTGAACAAGGCTGCTGCTGCCGGCCAGTTGAGCGTTCAACCCCGGGAGGCGGCCAGGAGCATCCTGGCCGCGAACGTGGGAGTAACACTCATGCTGATCGCAGAGCCTGTTGTTGACCGGAACCTCGACCTCTCCACAATGACCAGGGACGCCATGATTTACGCGGTGTCCTCGGACCAGGCAGAGCAGAACGGGAGCGGGGATTCCGGAAGATCGTCGGTTGTGGTGGCCGCGATCGCGTTGAATGCCGCGTTGCAGGCTTCGCACTCCGATCAATTGTCCAGTTCCGAACTCAAGCTCTTCCTTGAGTGGCTCCACCGGATCTCCACCAGTCCCACTTAAGCAACCACAGCGGGTCACCGGACGAACGAGCGGAGTTCGGGGGAGCCGCGAAGCGCTAGTTCCACATCTATCGGACCATCCTGCGCAGGCGCAGGAATCACGGTTAGGAAATCACATGGCAACAGAAACAGTTGCAAAGCCCCGCGGCGGTATGAGGGTTGGCGTCCAGAAATTCGGGACGTTCCTGTCCGGCATGATCATGCCCAATATCGGTGCGTTCATTGCGTGGGGCATCATCACCGCGCTCTTCATCGAGAAGGGCTGGCTACCGGTACCCGAGCTCGGCGGCTTCGGCACCAACGCGGAAGGTGATCCGAACACCGGCCTCGTCGGTCCCATGATCACCTACCTGTTGCCGCTCCTGATTGCCTACACCGGCGGCCGAATGGTTTACGACGTCCGTGGCGGCGTCGTCGGCGCCATCGGCACCATGGGCGTCATCGTGGGTGCCGGCATCCCGATGTTCATCGGCGCCATGATCATGGGCCCGCTCGGCGGCTGGACCATGAAGAAAATCGACAAGATCTGGGACGGCAAGATCAAGCCCGGCTTCGAGATGCTGGTCAACAACTTTTCGGCCGGTATCTGGGGAGCGCTGCTCGCCCTGCTCGGCTTCTATGCGATCTCGCCCCTGGTCGAGGCGTTCAGCACGGCCGCCGGAAACGTTGTTCAGTTCCTGGTCAACAACGGCCTTCTGCCGCTCACCAGCATCTTCATTGAACCCGCGAAGGTGCTGTTCCTGAACAACGCCATCAACCACGGCGTGCTCACCCCGTTGGGTGTCCAGCAGTCGCTGGAAGAGGGCAAGTCGATCCTCTTCCTGCTCGAGGCCAACCCCGGCCCGGGCCTCGGCATCCTCCTGGCCTACATGTTCTTCGGCCGTGGTGCGGCCAAAGCCTCGGCTCCCGGTGCGGCGATCATCCACTTCCTCGGCGGCATCCACGAAATCTACTTCCCGTACGTCCTGATGCGTCCGCTGCTGATCCTTGCCGCCATTGCCGGCGGCATGACCGGAATCGCCACGCTCGCCGTCACCAACTCCGGCCTGGTGGCCCCGGCTGCTCCGGGGTCCATCATCGCTGTCCTGGCACAGACCGCCCGCGACAGCTACTTCGGAGTGGTCCTCTCGGTCGTCCTCGCAGCGGCAGTGTCCTTCCTGGTGGCCTCTGTCATCCTGAAGACCGCAAAGCGCAAGGAGGGCGACGACGACGACCTCGCCGCCGCCACCTCCCGGATGGAATCGATGAAGGGCAAGAAGAGCTCGGTTGCCTCGTCCCTGACCGGCGCCGGCAACGTCGCGGTGCTGGCCGGACCGATCCAGAACATTGTTTTCGCCTGCGACGCCGGCATGGGCTCGAGCGCCATGGGCGCCTCGGTACTCCGGAACAAGATCAAGGCTGCCGGTTACCCGGACGTGAAGGTCACCAACGCATCGATCGCCAACCTTCGCGACGATTACGACGTCGTGGTCACACACCAGGACCTGACCGACCGGGCCAAGCCCGCGACGTCGAGCGCCGTCCATGTCTCGGTGGACAACTTCATGAACAGCCCCCGGTACGAAGAAATCGTGGAGTTGGTCAAGGAGAGCCGCAGCGACAAGGCTGCAACTGGCGCCGCTGCGTCAGCCGGCCCTGATGCGGATGCCGGTTCCTTCGGTGGAGCACACGCGTCCGAAGCCCATCCGGCCGGCGCCGTCGCCGATGAGGATGCCGCCGCTACGTCTGCCCGGCATGCCGCCGGAGCTTCGGCGCAGAGCGAGGAGTCGCCGTCGGACATCCTGGTGGCAGAGAGCGTTGTGCTCAGCGGTTCCGCTACCTCCCGTGACGCGGCCATCGATGAGGCGGGGCAGCTGCTGCTGGCCCGCGGTGCTGTGGATGAGGACTACATCCGCGCGATGCATGAGCGCGAGGAATCCGTCTCGACGTACATGGGAAGCTTCCTGGCTATCCCGCACGGCACCAACGCGGCAAAGGACCACATCCGCAAGTCGGCAGTTTCCGTGGTTCGTTACCCTGAGGGCCTGAGCTGGAACGGCAAGGAGGTCAAGTTCGTGGTCGGCGTCGCAGGCGTGAACAACGAGCACCTGCACATCCTGTCCTCCATCGCGAAGGTATTCACAGACAAGGCGCAGGTGGCGCAGTTGGAGGCCGCAACTTCGGCAGAGGAGATCCTCGAAATCTTCAGGAAGGTCAACGCATAGTGAAGGCAGTCCACTTCGGAGCAGGCAATATCGGGCGCGGCTTTGTCGGGCTGCTCCTCCACCAGGCGGGCTATGAGGTGGTGTTCGCAGATGTGGCGGACGCGCTGATCAACGACCTGGCCGGCGCGGACAGCTACCGCGTCCACGAGGTGGGGGATCAGCCCGCAGTGCACTCGGTCGACAACTTCAGGGCGGTGAACTCGAACACCGAGGAGAGCCGGCTGATTGAGGAGATCAGCACCGCTGACATCGTCACCACGGCGGTGGGGCCGCACATCCTGAAGTTCGTTGCTCCGGTGATCGCCAGAGGGTTGGCCGCCCGGGCCGCAGCCTCCGCTCCGCTGCAGGTGATGGCGTGTGAAAACGCAATCAATGCAACGGACATCCTGCGCGAGGCGATCGAGGGCTCGTGGGACTCCGGCACCGGCCAGCTCGCTGACCGCGCGGTCTTCGCCAACACGGCGGTGGACCGGATCGTCCCGAACCAGGAGCCGGGGCAGGGCCTCGATGTCACGGTGGAAACGTTCTACGAATGGGTCATCGACCGGACTCCGTTCGGCGACAGTGCGCCGGTGATTCCGGGTGCACTGTTCGTTGACAAGCTCGGCCCATACATTGAGCGAAAACTGTTCACGGTCAACACCGGCCACGCGACGACGGCCTACTTCGGCTATCAGGCTGGGTTGGAAAAGATCTCCGATGCCATGGCTGATCCGCAGGTTGCCGCCGACGTTCGCGCTGTACTCGATGAGACCAAGCAGCTGCTGGTTGCCAAACACGGTTTCGACGCGGGTGAGCAGGAAGCCTACGTCCAGAAGATTCTGGGCCGCTTCACCAATCCGCACCTGCCGGACACGGTGAACCGGGTGGGCAGGGCGCCGCTGCGCAAACTCAGTCGCCACGAAAGGTTCATCGGTCCGGCTGCGGAGCTCGCCGAACGGGGCACCACCCCGGAGGCGCTGCTGAGAGCGATCTCTTCCGCACTGCGTTTCGACGATCCCGCGGACGCTGAAGCGGTCGAGTTGCAGCAGATGCTGAAGTCGTCGGAGGCAACGGAAGCAACCGAGCGGATCACCGGTCTTACGTCCGAGCATCCGCTGTTCTCGGACGTGCGCAAGCTCGTGGAAGAACGTCAGACAGCGTTGGTCTAAGTTCTGCCGATCCAACGAAACGGCGCCGTGCCCCATCAGGGGTGCGGCGCCGTCGTCGTTTGTTATGACTGCGGATACTTAAGCGGACTCTTCACCCTTGTCGTCGACTTCTTCTACCCAGCTCGGCGGCTCGTCGCGGCCCTCGTCCTCGTCCTTCTCGGCGTCTTCGGGGGTGTCCTGCACAATGCCCTGCGCATGGTGCGTGGGCGCGTAGATGGTGTAGAGACGGAGTGCTTCATCCCCGGTGTTCTCGACGTCATGCCAGGTTCCGGCGGGCACCTGGATGCTCCAGCCGTCCTCGACGTCCTGCTGGTAGGAGAGGTCGTCTTTCGAGGGTCCCATCTTCACGCGACCCTTTCCGGCGTCGATGCGCAGGAACTGGTCCGTGCCGTGATGCACTTCCAGGCCGATCGCACCGCCCGGCTCGATCGACATGAGCGTCACCTGCAGATGCTTGCCCGTCCAGGCGACGCGGCGGTAGGCAGAGTTTTCCGTCGTGGCGCTCTCGATGTTGAAAGAATTCGGCTTCGGTCCGTTGTCAGTGATGTCCATAACTTCATCCTTGACCATCTCGCCGAGGATCGCCACAGCGAAGAATCAACTGCTTATGTGAAAGCTCAGCTCAAGTCCAGTAAAGAAGCCGCGCAGCCGGCAGGCGCCGCTGCAGCTCGTCGGTGAACCACTCGCGCATTTCCGTCATGGTCTGTTTCGGATACACGTATTTGATTCCGCCGAACTTGGAACGCTTCTGACTGCGGAGATCTTCATCCATCTCCAGTTTGGTCCGGGGATACCACCCCAGCAGCACCTCCTTGCTTGCGGGGGTGAAGCGGTGCGTGATGATTTCAGCCGTGAGATCGAGGTCGGCGATGCCGGCGACTGCGTCGGAAACGTCATCCAACAGGGCGCCATACTGCTCCTGCCAACCAGGTATCGGCATGATGGGCGCGATCGTGAGGCCAACCCGGTAACCCGCACTCGCCATGGTGCGCAGCGCCGCGAGCCGCGCGGGCATGCGTGCGGTCCCACCTTCGAAACGGTTCGCTACCTCTGCAGCGTTCACCGAGAACCGGACCCGCGTCCTACGGGCGTGGTCGAGCGCCACCAACTCACCGACGTCGTCGAACTTCGTCGTGAAGCGCAACGACACGTCGTTTCCGAACTCACCCGACCCGACGCGGGAGATTGCGGCGGCAAGCGAGCCGGTCACGCTCTCGATTCCCAGTGGATCGGTGTAGCAGGACAGCTCGAAAGTCGTACCCTCGACGCCGCGCTCAGGGGTTCCCCGCGTGACTGAGCCTCTGCCGGCGTGGGTGGAGATCCCGTTCAGCACATCGTCGATGTTGGCGTACACCCGGGTGATAGGCGGGCCCTGTAGGGAGCCGGCGAGATAACAGTACTGGCAGTGCGCAGGGCAACCTTTGGCAAGATCAATCCGCCAGTCGGCGCTCGGCGGGATGGGCTGCGGCTTGAGGGTGCTGGGAGGGGCAACCACTACGGCGAGGGTGTTCTTCGCCGATGCGTAGGTCTCGCGGTCACTCTCACCGCGAAGGCCGGTCAGGGCATTCCCGGGCATGAATCGAATGTCGTCGACGCCGGCACCTTCGCATCGGCGAATGATCTCGGCTGTGTGGGGTAGATCGGCTGCGGCCCGCGTGATCATCACGTGCTTGGGAACCCACAGGCGGGTAGGCGAAATAGCGGTCAGATCCAGGTCCTGGTATGCCGTTGTCATCACTTTGTACAACAACGCGGAGGCCCCGTGTGTTCCGTCTTCTGGACCGTAAATGGGAGCCGCCGGTGCCGAGACGCACATCGGGTGGTTGCCGCGGAGGCAACCACCCGATGTCGTATCGAGCGAGAGATTACTCGGTGACCTCGAAGGTGATCATCTCAGTGAACTCCCGGCCGTGAACGTCGGTCGCGGTCACCGAGGCGGTGTGCTTGCCGATGGCCAGGTCGGTCGGTAGCTTGAGGCGCCACAGATGAGACGTACGGTCGTGGACGCCGCCGCCGTGCACCAGCTGTTCCAGAGTGGCTACTGGATCGGTGTACTCTGCTCCGATCAGCGGTACATCGCCTGCCGTCATTGACTGGGTGCGTGTAGCGTCCGCAGATTTCCCGCCATCAATGGACACCTGCACAGTAGAGCCGGTGGCACCCATCCAGAAGTTGGTGGTCAACCAGGTTTGACCGAGCTCCGCTACGGTCACGGCGTGTGGATTCTCTGGAGCTGGGGCCCGACCAGGCAGACCCTTGTACTGGTCGAACCAGGCGCGGTAGGTCGGGGAGTTGATGCCGAGCGCCATCTGGTCGGTGCCGTCGTCGCCGGTGGCGGTGAAACGTTCCCGAACCTCAGTGTTCTTGATGTCCAGCGTCAGCACGCCGGGAGGAGTGCCGTCGCGCTGCACCGAGGTGGGGTATCCCTCTTCGGTTACACGGCCGTCGTACCACTGGCCGGAGACCGCAGGAACGGTCAGGTGCGTGAACGGCAGGCCCTTGTCGCCGACATCGTCCAGCCAGCCGGCCATCAGGTCGCCCTTCCGCAGGTTCTCGGACATGTGGGTGTGACCGGCCACGGAGATGACTTCACGGCCTTCGAGAATCTTGTAGATCTCCTGCAGCGGGTTCGTTTCGTGGGTTTCGCTGTAGTAGAACTCGAGCAGGGGGCTATGGGAAGCCAGGACGATGACCTGGTTCTTCGGGACGGATGCGATGTCCTGACGCAGCCACTCCAGTTGGCGATCGCTGAGGCCCGAGTCGTAGTTGTTGCCCGACGGGCCGGGGTAAACGATGTTGCTCAACGCCACCACGTGGGCCTTGCCTGCCTCGTACGAGTAATACTCCGGCCCGAACTGGGCGCGGAAACTATCGAACTCGTGTTCACCATCGCGGGAATCGAAGTCGAGGTCGTGGTTGCCCGGCAGGAAGCGGGCCGGACCGTTGAGCATGGAGGCCAAGTTGCGAGTCTGCGAGAAAAGAGACAGATCGTTGCCCACGAGGTCTCCCAGGAACAGGGCCCCGCACCCGGCGTAGTCTGTGCGGGCTGCGAGGTCGGCAAAGACACCGTTGCGCGCGAATCTGACCTCCTGTTGGTTGTAGGTCTGGACATCGGCACCGAGCACGCAGTGCTGTTCGGGCGACTGAGTGAGGTCGCTCTTGACCACAGGGAAGTTCACCTTGTCAGGCAGGGCGCCTGTGGGGGCTATGCCCCCGTACTTCAGGGCGGGGGAGCCGGCAGGCAGGTGGTTGTAGAAGAACTGCGCGACGTTGTCCTCGTCTACCGGCACCTGGTATCCGCGTGGCTGGGTGACGAAGACGGTCATGTTGTCGAATGCCGGCAGTTCGTAGCGACCCTGCCCATCGGTGGTAACGACCTCCCGGCCGTTGGAGACGGTAACTCCCGGCATGCCGGGCTCACCCCGATCCTGGGTGGAGTTTCGGTTCTTGTCGTTGAAGACAATGCCATCAAGGGTCGGTTCTTCGGCTCCCGCTGCTTCGATGATCTCGACGCTGCCCCGGTAGGCTGTAGCGGCCCAACTGTCCTTCTCGGGTTCACTGGCCGCACCCTCGACGTCGATGCGTCGCACCTGGGTGTCGATGCTGTGGGTTCCGTCCGAGACGGTGAAGTAGTACTCGTACCAGAGCTTGTCCATCGGGTCGAACACGTCGAGGATGTGTTCGTAGCGGTTATCCTGCCCAGCCTTCACATTGTGGGTCTTGAATTCGGCGTCAACGTTGCTGCGCAGATGCAGCGTAACCGTGCGAACCTGCTGATCGTCAGTGGCCGTCGCTTTGAAGGAGAAGTCGGCCATGGGATCGATGCTTCCAGCGGTCGTATCGGTCACCGACGGGGCAATCGAGTCCGGCGGAAGCACCACGAGCCCGGAAGGAACCTGATCCGGGGTAACCTCGCCGGGCGTAGCTGGAGCCGTCGTGATCAGCGTCTGGCGGGTCGGATCATCAGGGTTGACCGCGTAGTGGATGCCCTGATCAGGGACGGTGTTGTCGGCGCCGTCGAGGTTGTAATAGGCACGGTTGAGGCCGAAGCCCGTGTTGGTCGAAATTTCCAGTCCGCGCGGCGAGCCGTTAGCCATGCCACCGGTGAAGATCTCCACGAGGTTTTCGTTCATGACGAGGGACGTGCCGAATTTGGCATTGAAGTCCACGTCAGTCAGTGAGTCGTTACGACCGTTCTTGATCCAGAAGACCAGTGTGGCTCCGGGAGCGATGGAAACATTCCGCTGCTTGGCGGGCCAGTCCACCACGTTGGAGTTGCTGAGGTCCGCGCGAGGGTAGAGGTAGCGCAGGGTGTAGTCACTGAAATCGACGGGCTCCGACGAGGCGTTGTAGACCTCGATGAACTCAAAGGCGTCGGCGCCGCCCATGTTGGAGGTGTCGGGTGTGACCTCCGTAATCTGCAGCGGTGCTGTTCTCAGCGTCGGGTCGGGCTGCAGGGCCGGTGCTGGAGCGGCAGTGGCGGCAGGGCCAACCATGGAGCTGATGGCCAGCAGAACCATAGTGCCGGCGGTCAGGCATAACGGCCGGGATAAGCGGAATCTTTCGGGAAGAGGCGATTGGCGCACGAAACTGAACTTCCTGTTGAGGGTTGCCCTGTTGGGCGGAGAGCACTATCGACTCTTTCCCGGCGGAATGAACGGGAGTCAAAGGATGGGTGTCTAATCCGTCAGCTGACGGTTTCCGCGGGTGCAACTTGTTCGGTCATCGCCACCGGCGTCTGCAGGGCGTCACGGCAGCTGTCACATCGGGGACGTCGGCGGTGTCTCATGTGCGTAGAGGCAATTCAATCTGGGAGGACCAAGTGTCAACATGCAGTCGTGTGGTCATCATCGGTGCGGGGTACGCAGGAGTGATGGCCGCCAACAGGATCGCTGGAGATCAGCGGATGCAAGGATCTGTCAGCGTGACCGTACTCAATCCGGTGGCCGATTTCGTGGAGAAGATCCGCCTGCATGAGGTCGCAGCAGGAAGCCGGGAGTCAGCGTTTGTGCCGATGCGCTCGCTCCTTCATGAGCGCGTGGTATTGGTTGAAGGTACTGCTTCCCGTGTCGATCCTGAGCGTCGCAGGGTGCATTTGACCGGTGACCCCATGCCGCTCGAATACGATCTGCTGCTGTATGCGGTGGGCAGCACGCACGAACAGTCGAACGTCCCCACCGGGGCGTTCGCCCTTACCAGCCACGACGACGCCGATCGGTTACGGGCCCGGCTCTTCCGGTTGGATCCGGGTTCAGTGATCAGCGTGGTTGGGGCAGGCCTGACGGGGATCGAGGTGGCGGCCGAGATCGCTGAACAGCACCCCCGGTTGGCCGTGCGGCTCCTTTCCCGCGGGCGCATCGCCGAACATCTGTCAGAACCAGGGCGCCGCGCGATCACACAACGGCTGTCAGCTCTCCGCGTCGAGATGATGGAGAATACGGACGTGCAACGGTGCGATACTTCTTCGATTCAAAGGTCGGACGGCACCTCCCTGGGATCGGCCTGCACTGTGTGGACTGTAGGGCTCAGCGCGCCCAGCCTGGCCCGAGACAGCGGGCTGCCTACCGATTCCCGCGGGCGTCTCCTGGTCGACGAATCCCTAAGGTGTCTGCGATACCCCGACATCTTCGGCGCGGGCGACGCGATCCGAGCCCCGGAAGCCGTCGCTGGTCACCTGCGTATGAGTTGTGCGACAGCCCTGCCGTTGGGTGCCCACGCGGCCGACAGCATCCTGGCTCGGCTCGACGGGCGAACGCCGGTGCCGCTCTCGGCAGGGTATATGCTCACGTGCATCAGCTTGGGGCGCCGGTCAGGACTCGTTCAGGCCGTTCGGGCGGATGACCGCCCCCGCGGCGTCATACTGAAGGGTCGGCTGGCAGGGATGACGAAGGCGCAGGTGTGCAGGATGACGTTGTCCTGGATCAGGAGTGAGCTTCGTCGAAGCGGTTCGTACAGTTGGCCGAAAGGCCCCCAGCCAGCGGAGGCGAGGTAGAACTGTGGGCGCCGCTGGTCTTTTCGAGGAACACCGTTCGCTGCTCTTCACCATTGCCTACGAGATCACCGGTACGGCGACGGATGCCGAGGATGTCCTTCAGGACAGTTTCCTCAGGTGGACCGACGTTGACGCCGCAACGGTCCAGAATCCGCGCGCCTATCTTGCCAAGACCGTGACGCGGCAAGCTTTGAATTCCCTGCGCACGGCTCAGCGCAGACGCGAGGATTACGTAGGCCCCTGGCTTCCTGAGCCCATCGTCGTCGCTCCTGATGTCGCCGATAACGCTGTACTGAGCGAGTCCCTGTCCTTCGCGATGCTCGTGGTGCTGGAGACCTTGTCCCCGGATGAGCGCGCTGTGTTCGTCCTGCGTGAGGTTTTCGATTTTCCCTACGCGGAAATCGCTGAGGCCACCGGAAAGACGCAGGCAGCCGTCCGCCAGATCGCGAGCCGGGCGAAGGCCCACGTTCGCGCGCGGCAACCCCGGTTCGACGTGGATGTGCAAAAGCAGAAAGCGGTCTCTGACCGGTTCCTTACGGCTCTTCTGGGCGGCGATATGCAGTCCCTGATGGATGTTCTCGCCCCGGGAGCGGTCCTTCTTTCCGACGGCGGAGGGAAGGTCTCGGCGGCCCGCAAGCCTGTGGTCGGTGCGGACAACATCGCTCGTTTCCTGCTGGGAATTGCCAAGACTCCCGTTCCGGAGATGCGGGTGGAGGCCACACTGCTGAACGGCATGCCCGCCCTCGTTGTCTTCAGCGGAACGAGGATTGACGTCGTCGCACTGATTCAGTCGAGTAATGACTGCGTGACGGGCGTATACCTGGTCAGAAACCCTGACAAGCTCGGCGCCGCCAGTTCGGCCGCAGGCTTCACCGACGCCCTAACCGCTCCGCGAGGCCGATCGCGTTGAACGGGGCGTGCACCTTCACGTCATTGTCGAAATACACGTAGACCTCGCGCCCGCGGCCGTCCGGGCAGGTTTTGCCGGACAGCCAGCCGCCGCACAGCGCAGCCCACTCGTCCAGTTCCGCATCCGTGTAACCGCTCGTGTAGAGCTCGGTGCTGCCATGCAGCCGGACATAGACGACGTCGCCGGTCACCTCACGGAACTGGGGCCACTTTCCTGCCGAGTCGGCCACCACCAGCCCGACGGCGTGGCGGCGCAGGATCTCCAGGCTCTCCTCGCTGCCGAAGCTCTCGTGGCGGGGCTCGAGTACGTGGTGAATGCGCCGTTCCGCGTCCGTGGTGACCCAATCGCGGTCCTTGAGCCGCTCGTCGTGGCCGCGCGCGAGCTTGGCGGCCGCCGTCGTCGTTGTTGGCAGTAGGGAGAGGAAGTTCTCCAGCAGCTCAGGATCGAAGCGGCGGGTGGCCGGCAGTTGCCAGAGAACCGGCCCCAGGCGCGGGCCCAGGGCCAGCACGCCTGACGCGAAGAAATTGGCCAGCGCCGTGTCGGCGTTTCGCAGCCCGAGCATGTGCGTGATGTAGCGCGGGCCCTTAACGGAGAACCTGAAATCGGCGGGCACGCTGTCACGCCAACGGAGGAAGCTGTCCCGGTGCTGCAGCGAGTAGAAGGTCCCGTTGATCTCAATGGTGTCCAACTGCGATGCGGCGTACTCAAGCTCGAGCCGCTGCGGAAGGCCGCTCGGGTAGAAGGACTTGCGCCACGGTGCGTAGCGCCAGCCGGAGATGCCGATTCGGGCTCGGGGCTGGGAATCTGGCATGGCCGAACGCTATCGCGCAGAGCAGTATCGGCACCAGTGCACTACCTAGTTGGTGGAGGTAATTTTCCTTGTTGGCGGGTCAGCACGGGCGTAAAATGCAGTCCTCAGCCGCTGTTGGGGGACAACAGACAAGGAGCCGGAGACACACTTTCCTCTACCTCCACTGCGACAAGGTCGCTCACGACAGAAGCTGAAGATCATGGATTCCGCTCTTCCCCGCGTTGCGCTGCGTACAACGTATTCGCCCCCGCGAATCGCCCTTCTGGCCGTGGGAGCCACCGCGGCCTGGATCCTTTCCGTATCGATTGGCGCCGCCCTGCGTGTGGATCCGGGCGTGGCGAAGATTGCCTTGATTGCGCACACCATCTCCCTGGTAGCCGCATTCGGTGCCGTCCTCCTCGTCGACTGGGTGGGATTCCTCTGGCTGATCTCACGACGCAAGCTCGTGGAAACCAGCCGAATCGAGTCAGCCGCCATGCCGATCATCTGGGGTGGGCTGGCCGGCCTGCTGGTCACCGGCGCCCTGGTCAACCCGGCCATGGAGAATCCGCTGACCATCGTCAAGGTCTCGGCCGTCCTGGTGCTGATGCTCAACGGGATTCTCCTGATTCCGTGCATGCGCCGGTTGAATTCCATGCCGGCGGGAACCAGGTTCGGTGACGTGCCGTCCGGTATGCGGATCCACCTGCTCATCTGCCTCGCAATCTCACAGACCTGCTGGTGGACGGCCATGGTGGTCGGATTCATCAACAGCTCCGACCTGTTCTGACGTCAGGTCGCGGCGGCGGCGTTGTATGAACAACTGCTTTGTGCCGACAGCATCCCCAAACCGAAGTCCGCTAAACTTGCGTGGTAAGAGCCCCGGACTTCGAAGCGGAGAACGCTTGCGGAAGCCTTGGGGCATTCTCATGCACGGCGGCACACTTGGCGCGGCTCGCGGCGCGCCTGTAGTTGCCGCCAAACAATGGGGGAGGATCCCATGCCAGCAATTGTGATTGTCGGAGCCCAATGGGGCGATGAAGGCAAAGGCAAGGCCACAGACCTGCTAGGCGGGCGCGTGGACTACGTCGTGAAGCCGAACGGCGGCAACAACGCCGGGCATACCGTCGTCGTCGGCGGTGAGAAGTACGAGCTCAAGCTCCTTCCCGCCGGCATTCTCAGCCCCAACGCCGTACCGATCATCGGCAATGGCTGCGTCATCAACCTCGAGGCGCTCTTTCAGGAGATCGAGGGGCTCGAGGCCCGCGGGGCGGACACCTCGAAGCTGCGCGTCTCCGCGAACGCGCACCTGGTCGCCCCCTACCACCAGGTCCTCGACAAGGTCACCGAACGCTTCCTCGGCAAGCGTGCCATCGGCACCACCGGGCGCGGTATCGGCCCGGCGTACATGGACAAGGTCGCACGCCTGGGCATCCGGGTGCAGGACGTCTTCGATGAATCGATTCTCCGCCAGAAGGTCGAGGGATCGCTGAAGCAGAAGAACGAACTCCTGGTCAAGGTTTACAACCGCCGCGACGTTGAGGTCGAGGAGATTGTCCAGTACTTCACCTCCTTCGCCGAAAGGCTCCGGCCGCTGGTCATCGACTCGACCTACGTGCTGAACGAAGCGCTCGACGCCGGCAAGGTGGTCCTCATGGAGGGCGGGCAGGCGACCTTCCTCGACGTCGACCACGGCACCTACCCGTTCGTGACGTCGTCGAACCCCACCGCCGGTGGGGCGTCCGTAGGATCCGGCGTCGGGCCTACGCGCATCAACCGCGCCGTGGGCATCATCAAGGCGTACACCACCCGCGTCGGTGCCGGGCCGTTTCCCACCGAACTGTTCGACGAGATGGGCATCTACCTGCAGAAAACGGGCGGTGAGTTCGGTGTGAACACCGGACGTCCACGGCGCTGTGGCTGGTACGACGCCGTGCTGGCGCGCCATGCTTCCCGCGTCAACGGGTTCACGGACTACTTCGTGACCAAGCTGGATGTCCTGACCGGTATCGAGCGGATCCCGGTGTGCGTAGCGTACGACGTCGACGGCGTCCGCCACGATGAGATGCCCATGACCCAGACCGAATTCCACCATGCGAAGCCGATCTTCGAGTACTTCGAAGGCTGGACCGAGGACATCACCGGAGCGCGCACCCTCGAGGACCTGCCCGAGAATGCGCAGACGTACGTGCGCGCGTTGGAGAAAATGTCCGGTACACGGTTCTCCGCGATCGGCGTCGGGCCGGACCGCGACCAGACGATCGTGATCAACGACCTCATCGGCGGCTAGGTCCGCTGCAACAGAAACGGCTAGGTTCCCGCAAAGGAACCTAGCCGTTTCTTGTTTGGCTTGCTGTCTACAGATTGTTGACGACGTCGGCGCTTTCCCGAAGCTCTTCCACCAGGGCGACTGCCACGTCGGATTTCTTCTGCTGCTTGACCTGCTGTTCAAGCTGCGGCTTCAACTCCTCATACGGCGGAAGCTCGCCGCCCTGCTGCGCGGCGGCGCCTGAGGCTTTGGCTTCCTCATACGCTGCCTTCAATTCCTCTTCGGAGGGAGCGGCGTCTGCTCCTTCCTCGGCGAGAAGCGCATCAAGGCGAACCTGCTGCTTGATCTGCTCCGTGGCCTCTTCCTTCGCAATGCCCTGCTCCTCAAGGGCAGCGAAGAGCTCATCAGCCGAGGCGAACTGGTTTGACGCGACCAACTCGTCGGTTGTCGCCGTGATATCCTCCTCGCTCGCCTCGATTTCACGCTTGTCGGCTTCCTGAATGAGGAGTTTGTTGCCGATGAGGTTGTCGAGGGTCTGGGTCTTGAGCTGCTCCTGGTCGACCTCCTGCCCCGTCATCTGGGACTGCATGGCCATTTGCTGGAACGCGCCCTCATAGGAGGTGCTGAACTCCTCCTTGGTGATGTCCACGCCATTCACGGTGGCGACGACGTCGGGCACTCCCTCAAGATCGGGCGTCGGCGCTTCCGCCGGGGTGCTTGCCGCGCTCTCACTCGGGGCAGGCTCAGCCTCGGTGTTGCCGGCGCAGCCGGTGGCGAACGCCAGCGAACCCGCCAGAACCGCACTCATCAGCCACTTCTTCTTCACAGACACTCCTACTGTTGATTACCGACCTGAGACTCTAGCAGCGACCTATGTGCGACGGCTTGACGCTCGCTGGGCGGAAGCTGGACGGTAGGATGCCGGAATGGCGGCAATGCAGAACTTCAATGCGGATATTTCTCTCTTAAGCCTCCCGCAACTGCTGCTCGATGTCGATGCCATCGACGCCAATATTGCCCTCAAGGAGCAGTGGGCGGCTGAGCACTCGATGGTGCTCGCACCCCACATCAAGACGACGATGACGCGTGAGATAGTCCAGCGGCAGCTTCCCGGGTCCTGGGGAGTAACGGTGGCAACGCCGGCGCAGGCGGCTCACGCTGTCGCCTGGGGAGCACGGCGAATCCTGATCGCCAACGAGGTGGTCTTCCCGCCGCTGGTTTCCGAGCTGCGCCGGCTCCTGGAGCGGAACCCTTCGGTCAGCCTGTACTGCCTCGCCGACTCCCACGCAGGCGTCGCCGCCCTGAGCCGGGGCTTCGAGGACGCGGAACGACCCCTCCATGTACTGCTCGACGTCGGAGTGGCCGGCGGCCGCACCGGCATTCGGAATGCTGCGGATGCTTCGGTCCTGGCCGCAGCGATACGGAAGGCACCCGGACTCCTCTTCGCCGGTGTCAGCGCCTACGAGGGAATCGCGCCGAACCTCCGCACACCCGAGAATCTTGCAGCGATCGACGCGCACTGTGAGGCGGCGGTGCGAATCTTTGCCGGACTTCGCGGCGGGTTCGACGTCGAACAACCCGTCTACTCGGTGGGCGGCTCGGCGTTCCAGGACCGCGCGGCGCAGTTTTTGCCCGAAGGGTCTGTGAATGTCCTTCGCTCGGGCTGCTATGTCATCCATGACTCGGGTACGTATGCGGAAGTCTCGCCGCTGCGGGGCCTGCGCGCCGCTGCGGTGGTGCGCACCGTCGTCGTTTCGGTGCCGGAGGAGGGGCGGGCAATCCTGGGAGCGGGTAAACGGGAGCTGGCGTACGACGCCGGCCTGCCCAGACTCACCGCGCACCACCGGGACGGCATCACGCTCGGGGAGCCGACCGGCGTCGTCGTTCGGCTTTTCGATCACCACGCTGTGGTGGAGGACGCCGGTGACCTACGCGTCGGGGATCTCGTGGACCTGGGCATTTCGCACCCGTGCTCCGTGTTCGACCGGTGGCGGACTGCCCTCGCGGTGCACGGTAATGCCACCGAGGTGTGGCACCCGCAGTTCTGAGCCCTACCAGCCCCAGGTACCCGGTGCTCCCTTGAACGGGCCCACCACCCTGGAAGTGATCCACCCGCCGTAGAAGTCGCCGGGCTGCGCCTGAACCTCCTCGCCGTCAACAAGGCAGCGGTCCATCCTGCCGGGATAGACGGCGACCGTGCCGGCCAGCCTTTCGTAGCCGACCGTCGGGTTGGGGTAGGTCCACGCGGCGCGTTCGGCGCGTGCGGAGCCGGCAACGACGTCGTAATAGGTGGCCTCACCCTTGAATTCACACCAGGTGGTTCCCTCCACAGGCCGCAGACTGTCCGGCGCAAAATCGGCTGCCGGGAGGTAGAAGCCGGGTGGGTGGCTCGTCTCCAACACCCGCAGCGCGCCGCTGGACCGGGCAATCTCGCGCCCACCGAATTCGATGACGACGACGCCCGGATACGTCTCGACGCGTGGTGGGCGCGGGTAATCCCACACCGACTCCTGGCCCCGCTCCGGCTGCTCACGCTTCACCCTGTTGATACCCATGGGCGCCACGCTACTCTTCTGTACCCTTGAAGCAGCCCCAGTTCCTACTCGAAAGGGCCGCGTGATGAAGGTCAGTGTTGGACAATTCAGGCCGGGCGGCGACGTCGCTGCCAACGTTGCGACGATGCGGGATCTCGCACGCGAGGCCGCTGCCGAGGGGTCTGAACTGATCGTCTTCCCCGAGGAATCGATGTTCTCCATCGGCAAGGTCGAGGGTGTCCTCGCCGAAGCGGTGGCTGCCGGATGGTCCGTCTTTGTCCAGCAGCTGTCTTTCCTTGCTGCGGAACTCAACATCGCCGTCGTCGCGGGCGGATATGAGACGAGCGGCGAGGAGCGGCCGTACAACTCCCTGGTGCTCATCGACGCCACCGGCAGGATCGTGGATACCTACCGCAAGCTCCACCTGTACGACGCCTTCAGCTATCAGGAGTCCCAACGGATCAAACCGGGCGACGGCGGTATCACCGTGGTGCCGGTGGGGGACCTGACCGTCGGGCTGATGACCTGCTATGACCTCCGCTTCCCGGAGCAGGCGAGAGCGCTCGCCGACCATGGCGCCGACGTCGTACTGGTGCCCGCCGCTTGGTTCAAAGGGGACCACAAGATTGAACACTGGGAGACGCTTCTGCGCGCCCGGGCGATCGAGAACACTCTGTGGATTGCGGCGGCTGGGACATCGTCGTCGCACACCATCGGACACTCGGCGATCCTGGATCCGATGGGGGTTCCGCAGGTCTTCCTTGATGACGAGGAGCGGGGTGTGGTCACTGCGGATGTCACCCGGAAGCGAATCGAGGAGGTCCGGGAGTTCCTCCCAGTGCTGCGGAACCGCCGCTTCGCGCCGAACGAGAAGATCGTCGAAGCACGCTAGCTTGTATGATAAGTAAGCGAGTTGTACGATAAGTTGTCCGATCCGCTCTCCCGAAGGTTCCGCGATGACTTATTCCCCCGATGCAATCCGCCACGTCAAGCTCTCCACGGCAACGCTGCCGCTGGCTACGCCGATTTCCGATGCGAAGGTCTTCACCGGCCGCCAGAAACCGATGACCGAAGTGGTGTTCCTTTTCGCCGAGATCGTGACGGAGCAGGGCGTTTCGGGTCTCGGGTTCTCCTATTCCAAGCGGGCGGGCGGTCCGGCGCAGTACGCCCACGCACGTGAAGTGGCCCAGGCCATGATCGGCGAGGACCCCAACGATATTGCGAAGCTGTATAACAAGTTGCTGTGGGCCGGTGCTTCGGTGGGCCGCTCCGGTGTCGCCACGCAGGCGCTCGCGGCGCTCGACATCGCGCTGTATGACCTGAAGGCCAAGCGGGCGGACCTTCCGCTGGCCAAGCTGCTCGGCGCTTACCGGGACTCCGTGCGCACCTACAACACCTCCGGCGGCTTCCTCAACGCCTCGATCGACGAGGTGAAGGAGCGCGCAACCCAGTCCCTGGCCGAGGGCATCGGGGGCATCAAGATCAAGGTGGGCCTGCCCGATTCGGCTGAGGACCTGCGCCGTGTGGCAGCCGTTCGGGAACACATCGGCCCGGATGTGCCCCTCATGGTGGACGCGAACCAGCAGTGGGACCGAGCCACCGCACTGCGCATGGGCCGCAAGCTTGAGCAGTTCGACCTCGTCTGGATTGAGGAACCCCTCGACGCGTACGACGCCGAGGGGCACGCCGCGCTGGCACTGGCACTTGATACTCCCATCGCCACCGGCGAGATGCTCGCCTCCGTTGCCGAGCACGAGCGCCTGATTGCCACCCGCGCCTGCGACATCATCCAGCCTGACGCCCCGCGCGTCGGCGGCATCACCCAGTTCCTCCGCCTCGCCACGCTCGCGGACCAGGCCGGTCTGGACCTCGCTCCGCACTTCGCCATGGAAATCCACCTGCACCTCGCTGCGGCTTACCCCCGGGAGCCCTGGGTGGAGCACTTTGACTGGCTCGACCCGCTGTTCAACGAGCGCCTGGAGACCCGCGAGGGCCGCATGATCGTTCCGGATCGCCCCGGCCTCGGCGTCACGTTCAGTGACCAGGCACGGGCGTGGACCACGGACACCGTCGAGTTCGGCACGCGCTGAGCCGTGCGTACCGGCCTCACGCTGTCATCGCCATGCCAGCATTAAGAGCATGAAACAAACGCTGGCCGTCTCACTCGTCGATAGCCTCCGCCGGCGTATTGTCGACGGCACCATTCCCTCCGGCGAGAAGCTGCCCAGCGAAAGCGCGCTGATCAGCGAGTTCGGCGTCAGCCGCACCGTTGTCCGCGAGGCGGTGTCCCGTTTGCAGGCCGAGGGGCTGGTGCACACGCGTCGGGGGAGCGGCAGCTTCGCCCTGACGCCGCCGTCGGCTGATGAGGAACCAGCCGGTGGCATGCGCCGGCCTCGTACTCTCGAGGAGCGGCGTGCGCTACTGGCGTTCCGCACCGGCGTCGAGAGCGAGGCCGCCGCGCTTGCCGCGACCAACGCCGGGGCGGGAGCTGTTGCTGCCCTGGATGATGCCCTTGCCGCCTTCGACGCGGCCGGGAACCATGCGGCCACGGCGGTCTCCTGCGACTTCGCGTTCCACCGGGCAGTGGCGGAGGCCAGTGGGAACTTCTACTTCGTCGACGCGCTGCTGTCCCTGGGTCCGGCGATGATCGCCATGCCTCCGGAGCGTCTGGAACCAGCCGACGACGGCGGGCGGCCCGAGCGGCTGCGACGCGTCGCCCTTGAGCATGCTGCCGTGCGCAACGCCATTGCGGCGAAGGATCCGTTCACAGCCGCAGCGGCCATGCGCCTGCACCTGGCCAACTCGCGTGACCGGCTGGAGGGCACAATCTCCCGAGAGCAGTTCAAGCGCCGGACGTAGGATTGTTGCATGACTGCGAACCCAGAGATTATCCGCATGTACGGTGCTGACTGGTGCCGCGACTGCATCCGGACCAAGCGACAGCTCGACGAGCTCGGCATCGACTACCAGTACATCAACCTGGTCGACACCCCGGATGCGGCGGAGGACGCCCGGAAGATCTCTGGCCGGACGAACATCCCGGTGGTGGTGTACCCCGACGGCGCCCACCAGGTCGAGCCGACCAATCCCGAGGTTGAGGCAAAGCTCCGCGAGCTGAATCTGCTGGCGTAGTACTAGTCCTGTGCGGAAGGCTTGACGGCAAGAACCGGGCGGTCGGCCTGCAGGAGGATCCGCTGGGCGTGTGAGCCCATGATGAACTTGCCCACCTGTGACCGTTGACGGAGTCCGATGACGATCAGGGAGACGTTGTGCTCTGTGGCAAGCTCCAGGATCTCTTCCGCGAGGTCGTCCCTGTGGGAGGGGCGCAGCACGCGTGAGGGGATGCCGGCGTCGTCGGCGGTTGCCTGCAGGCGCTGCAGGTCCTCATCGCTCGCCACGGACTTGTCCACGCGCGAACCTTCGCGCACGGAGTTCACGATCAGGAGCTCCTCCTGGCGGAGTTTCGCTTCGCTGATGGCTGCTGCAACAGCCGCCTCACCGACGGGGGTGGGAACATAGCCAACCATGATGCTCATAACTTCTCCTAGGAATCGGCGCTGACGCGGGCGTTTTGGCGCTGCTGGCGCTTTGCCAGAGCGGACTGGATCATGGGGCCCACTGCTACGAGGACGAAGATCGCCAGCAGCACGGCTGTGATGGGACGGGTGAAGAATCCGGAGACGTCGCCTTCAAGAACGAGAAGCGAACGCCGCAGGTTTGACTCCAGCAGCTCACCCAGTACGAACGCCAGCACCAGGGGACCGGGCTCGAAGCCGAACTTCTTCATGAGGTAGCCGAGTGCGCCGAAGAGCACCACGAGCAGGACGTCAAACATGGAGTTGCGGATGGTGAAAGCGCCGAGGATGGTGATGAGCGCAGTAATGGGCGCCAGGATGGCCCCCCGGACCCGCAGGATTTTGACGAACAGGCCGACGAGCGGGATGGACATGATCAGCAGCAGGATGTTGCCGATGTACATCGAGTTCACGACGCCCCAGAACAGTTCCGGGTCCTCGGAAATCAGCTGCGGACCGGGGGTGACGCCCTGGATGAGCAGCGCTCCGAAGATGATTGCCATGGTGGCGTTGGCCGGAATGCCCAGGGTCAGCAGTGGAATGAAGGAGCTCGTGGCCGCGGCGTTGTTGGCGGTTTCAGGGCCGGCGACGCCTTCCACTGCACCCTTTCCGAACCGTTCCGGCCGCTTGGCGCGCTTCTTCTCGACAGCGTAGGAAACCATCGAGGAGATCGTCGCACCGCCGCCGGGCAGGATGCCGAGGAAGAACCCGAGGACAGAACCGCGGGCGATCGCTCCGGAGGACTGACGGAGGTCCTTGCGGGAAGGCCAGACATTCGCGACCTTGGCTGGTGCGCTTGCCGCGCGGTGGCGCTCTTCGAGGTTGTACAGGATCTCGCCGACGCCGAAGAGACCCATCGCGATCGGGACGAAGTCGATGCCGTCCGCAAGGCTCAGGTTGCCGAAGGTGAACCGTTCAGCACCGGTGAAGACATCGCGGCCCACAGTCGCCAACAGAAGCCCGACGGCGGCGGCGATGAGCGCCTTGATCTTGGTTCCGCCGCTGATGGTTGAGACCAGCAGGATACCCACGAGTGCCAGTGCGGTGTACTCCGGTGGGCCGAAGTCGAGTGCGAAGCTTGCAACCAGGGGAGCGAGGAAAGTGAGGCCGATGATGGCGACAGTGCCGCCGATGAATGAGCCTATGGCCGCGATGCCCAGAGCGGTGCCCGCCCGGCCCTGCTTGGCCAGAACATAGCCGTCGAACACGGTGACTACCGAGCTTGCCTCACCGGGCAGGCGCAACAGGACTGAGGTGATCGTGCCGCCGTACTGCGCGCCGTAGAAGATGCCGGCAAGCATGATGATCGCGGTCACGGGCTCAATGCCATAGGTCAGCGGGAGCAGTATGGCGATGGTGGCTGCGGGCCCGAGGCCCGGCAGCACGCCGATGAGCATGCCAATGACCACGCCCATCAGGCAGTAGAGAAGGTTTTGCGGGACCAGTACGACGCCGAAACCGTCGAGGACCGGGTTCAAAAATTCCATGGCGAATCCTTTGTGCCTGGTGGCGCTTAGAGCAGGTGGGGGATCGATGTCCCCAGACCCAGGATGAAGATGGCGTAGAAGGCAACGACGACGAGCACCGAATAGAGCGTTGCCGCCCGCCAGGTTTCACCGCCGAGGAACTTCATCCAGATGAAGCACAGGAGCAGTGCCGGAATCTCGAATCCGATGACCGGCATCAGCCAGACCATGCCCAGCAAGGTCACGAAGCCAAAGCCTGCCATGCGGGACAGGGGCGAGAACTTCTCGCCGTCCACGCCCCCGCGGCGGCCGATAACCAGCTGCGCGAGGGCGAGGACGGCGATGATCAGGCTGATGATGAACGGCCATGTGCCGGGGCGTGGCTGCCCGGGCGTCCCGAGGCCGAGACCAAGAGCGATCAGCATGCCTGCAACGCCGACGCCGGCCGCCACCAGTGAGGCGGCCAGATTGGCGATTGCACCGGAAGGCGGCGCAGCGTCGGCTGCCCATTCGGCGGCTAGTTCTTCCGGCGTCAGGTCCGGCAGATCGATGGCGCTTTCGAAATCCGTCGGGGCCGTGTGGGCCTGATCGTCACGCTTCCGATTCATGGCAGTGCTCATTTCAACTGATGTTCTCGACCGGGCAGGATGACCTATTACTCGCCTGCGAGCGAGATGTCGTATTCCTCTACCAGCGCCTTGTACTGCTCAGCGAGGGCGTTCCACTCTTCGACGACCTCTTCACCGGAGACTTCCCACGGCGCGAGGATGTTCTCCTCGTTGAAGGTCTGGTAAGCCTCGGTGCCCTGGGTTGCCTCGACGGACTCCACCAGACGGGCCTTTGCGTCCTCCGACAATCCCTTTGGTGCGGCGAGGGCGCGGTACTGCGAGACCGGAACCTCGTAGCCCTCTTCGATAGCGGTGGGTACGTCAGACAGGAACTCGCTGCGCTCCTTGGCGAACGTGACGATGGGGGTAACGGTGCCGGCTTCGATCTGCGGGAGAGCCTCGCCGAGCTGGATGGTAGCGACGTCGACCTGGTTGCCCATGACGGCGGTCAGGGCCGGTGATCCCGAATCGAAAGGTACAGCGGTTCCCTCGATCTCAGCCTGCGCGAACAGGACTGCCTGCGCGAGCTGGGAGCCGGTGCCGACGCCGGTCGTGCCGAAGTTCAGGTTGCCGCTGGCTCCCTTGATGTCCTCGAGCGACTCGTAGCCGGACTCCTTGCTGGCGACGAGTACGTAGTCATCCTGGGAAAGCCCCGCGATCACATCGAGGTTGTCGAGGTTCACGGCTTCATCTTCGCCGACGGCGAGCGGCGTAATGGTGATCAGTGATGCGTTCAGGAGAATAAGGTTCTGTCCGTCCGGCTCCATGCCGGCGACTTCCTGTGTAGCCAGGGCGCCATTGGCGCCGGCCTTATTGACCACCGGTACTGCAACCCCGAGGTCTTCTGCCATGCCTTCGGCCATAGCGCGGGCGATCCGGTCAGTAGAACCACCGGCGTCCTGACCAACGGTGATGGTGACGGGGCCGCTGGGGAATTCTTCGGTGGATTCAGCGCTGCCGCCGCCGACGTTTCCACCGCAGGCCGACAGGGCAAGTACACCGACAGCTGCAGTGGTTGCGGTCAGCACGCGGCGGGTAAAGGATGCTTTCACGAGTTGGTACTCCTCATTCAGGAACGGCGATGTTCGACTCAGTGGGGTTTGTGCGGGATGTGATGGCACTCACGTCCCGACCCTGAGAAGACTTTACGGAGGGGCAGTGATGCATGTCCAAGCCCACTAATGCATGGAGTGATGCTCCCAGAGCATCAACTCCGGGAGGCGAGATGGGAGATGCCCTAGGTGTCCGCCCGGGTCTCCTGGTCCGAATCCTCAAGAATTACCCGTAGCAGCCGGAGCACCGCGGGGTTGGTGCTGGACTCGCCCCAGGCCACGTGCAAGTCTGCCCGGTTCAGATCAGCAAGGCCGGCCTGACCCCGGAGCTCCTCGAACTGCACCCCGGAGGGGGCAAACTCCTTCGAGGATGCCGGCACCAGAGTGACTCCCAGTCCCGCTGCCACGAAAGCGAGTAGGGCGGGCACCTGACTGGCAAATTGTGTGACTTTGGGGTGGATCGATGCACTCTCATAGAGCCGCATCACCAGGTCGTAGAAGTAACGGGCTTCGGCGGTGGAATACATCATGAGCGGAAGCCCGTCCAGCTGCTTCAGGGAGACTCCGTTACCCGTCGCGAGTTCATGGCCCTCGGGCAACGCCGCCACCAGCCGGTCTTCCAGAAAAGGACGGGTAACCACGCCGGGACGGGCGACGATGGGGCGAAGCAGTCCAATATCTATCGATCCCCTCGTGATCGAGTCCAACTGGTCGACTGAGACCGCTTCACGTAGGACAAAGGAGACTCCAGCCATGTGCGCTCCGGCCTTCCGAAGGATTCCAGGCAGGGCTACCTGACCCGCGATTGCGGTGTAGCCAATCACAATCGTGCCGGCATCGCCCGAGGACACGCGCCGAACTTCGAGAGATGTCTTGTTGCAGAGGTCCAGCACGCTACGGGCAGCGGGCAGTAGGACCTTCCCGGCGGCCGTCAGCTCAACTTTTCTGCTGCTGCGCTCGAACAACTGCGCGTCGAGTTCCCGCTCAAGCAGCTGAATCTGCCGGCTAAGCGGAGGCTGGGTCATATTGAGGCGTGCGGCGGCAGCGCCGAAGTGCAACTCCTCAGCAACTGCAACGAACGACTCCAGCTGAATCAGGGAGAACATGGATTCACTCCTTGCATGGTTTCGTGCACATTTTAGCTTGGACAGCATGAATGCTGCCGTCTAGCGTGAGAGGAATTCACGGCCGCTCTGAAAGGACCCCTATGTCGGCCTCTCCAGAAACCCAGCTTCAGCACATCTCCACACACACCGGTCAGATGACCATCACAGGTGTGACGGTCACGCCGGTTGCCTTCGTCGATCCGCCACTCCTCAATACGGTGGGTGTCCACGAACCCTTCGCGCTGAGGGCGATCCTCCAGGTGCATACCGACGCCGGTATCACCGGTCTTGGTGAGACCTATGGCGACGCTGGCCACCTGGCCCGTCTCAGTAGGGCCGCAGCAGCGGTCACCGGAGCTGATCCTTTCAATATCAACGACCTTCGCATCCGGATCACCCGAGCGCTGGCAACCGACAAGACGCAGGGCGGCCACGGGATGAGCGGTATGGTCACCGGCTCCTCCACAGCGGACCGAGTGCTTTCCCCGTTCGACGTTGCTGCACTCGATATCCAGGGCAAAGCCCTCGGATTACCGGTCAGTGCACTGCTGGGAGGTGCAGTCCGCGATACTGTCCCGTTCAGCGGCTACCTGTTCTACAAGTGGGCGGGGCATCCAGGACAGTCCGACGACGGCTGGGGTCCGGCGCTGGATGCCGACGGCATCGTTGCGCAGGCACAGCGCATGGTGGCCGACTACCGGTTCGGTGCACTCAAGCTCAAAGGCGGAGTGTTTGCCCCGGACGAGGAAGCCGCCGCTATCGAGGCACTCCGCGCCGAATTCCCCGATATGCCGCTTCGCATCGACCCCAACGGCGCGTGGACCGTGGAGACGTCAGTCCGGATAGGTCGAAGATTGCAGGGCGTCCTTGAGTATCTCGAAGACCCCACTCCCGGAATCGAAGGCATGGCCGAGGTCCGCCGCGGTGTAGACCTGCCGCTCGCCACCAATATGTGCGTAGTCAGCTTTAATGACGTTCCTCCGGCGGTTGCGGCCGGAGCCGTTGACGTCGTGCTGTCGGACCACCATTTCTGGGGCGGCCTGCGCCGGTCACAGGCCCTGGCTGGAATCGCGGAGACTTTCGGACTGGGGCTCTCCATGCACTCCAACTCGCATCTCGGCATCAGCCTCGCGGCGATGGTGCACCTCGCTTCGGCTACTCCGAATCTGGATTATGCGTGTGACACACACTGGCCGTGGAAACGTGACGACGAGGACGTCGTCCTTCCCGGATCCCTCTCGTTCGAGGACGGCGCGGTTGCTGTGCCGACGGCGCCCGGCCTCGGCGTGGAACTTGACCCGGATGCCCTGGAACGGCTGCACCGGCAGTACCTGGACAGCGGCCTCACCGAACGCGACGACACCGGGTACATGCGGCGGATCCACCCCGGGTACGAGTTCAAGAGCCCGCGGTGGTGACGACCGAAGCGGGGGAGTGCAACCAGCTTCAGCGCCTTCCCCCCGTATTGGACGTGGTGGTCACTGACCCGATCATCTCGCGCTTCGCCGACAGATTGATGACTGGTGCACCGGATCACCGCTGGCATTTCGTAGCTGATGCGGC
>NZ_JAPSHV010000017.1 GCF_031179385.1 Arthrobacter sp.
AGGCTGAAGGCCGAGGCTGAGGAACGGGCGCGGATCGAGAACGAACGGCGCGCAGCCGCAGCGGCGGAGGCCAACCGTCGTGCAGCAGCAGAAGCGGCAGAGGCGAACCGGCGTGCTGCCGAAGCAGCAGCCGCAGCGAATCGTCCCAAACCCCCGCCCGTGGTGCCGAAACCAGTCGTCCCGCAGCCTGTGGCTCCCGTCATTGTCCCGCCTCCGACGTCGAGCCCGTCCGCCTTCGGGTTGCGGGCTCCTGTCAGCGGACCGATTACGTCCGGATATGGGTGGCGTCCGACACCGCTGGGAACAATCGATTTCAACGGTACCGGCGGGTACACTCACACGGGCATCGACTACGGCGTCGCGTGTGGAACTCCGCTGTATGCGCCCGCGGCCGGCGAAGTCTGGTATGCGGACTCGAACGTGCTTCCGGGTGCGGGCAACCGGATCGTGTTGAGCCACGGCGTGGTCGGCGGAAACGCTCTGGCCACCAACTTCTACCACCTATCGAACTACGTGGTGGGTCCGGGCCAGCGCGTGAGCGCTGGGCAGCTGATCGGCTACACAGGTACCACCGGTAACTCCACCGGCTGCCACCTGCACTTCGAAACAGTACTCAACGGAAGCCTGGTCGACCCGATGGGCCTCCTCTAGGACTGTCGGCGTGGCCCGGTTGGCGGCCGGACACCGCACGACACAATGAGCTGATCGACGCCGTAGACTAGAACGCACCGTCCGCATCTACGGACTGAAGCGCACCGCACTATTGAAGGAGTTGAACCGTGCCCAAGGAAAGTGGCCGTCAGGTAGTGGCCACCAATCGGAAGGCCCGGCACGACTACCAGGTGCTGGATACCTATGAGGCGGGAATCGCCCTCCAGGGCACCGAGGTGAAATCCCTTCGGGCGGGCCGCGCATCCCTGGTGGACGGGTTCGCCATCTTCTATAACGACGAGCTCTGGCTCGAGGGAATCCACATTCCCGAGTATTCGCAGGGAAGCTGGACCAACCACGCCGCGCGCCGTCGTCGTAAGCTGCTTCTGCACCGCGAAGAGCTGACAAGAATCTCGCACAAGATCCGGGAGAGTGGTTTCACCATCGTGCCGCTGCAGTTGTACTTCCTCAATGGGCGAGCAAAAGTGGAGATCGGCATCGCGCGCGGCAAGCGGGATTACGACAAGCGTCAGACCCTCCGCGAGCAACAGGACAACCGTGAGGCGCAGCGCGCCATGCGAGAGCGGAACCTTGGCGCATGAGCGATGTCTTCTGGGACGCGCAGGAACCGGACGACGTTGAGGAAGGCTCGGAACTCAGGTATAAACGCCCCTGGTGGGTAACGGCAGGTGCTGTTGTAAACCTGCTGTTGCTGTTCGCCGTAGTTCCGGCGGGCTTTCTGGCCCTGATACCGTTCTTCTTCTTGATCTACGTTTTTTTCGCGCAAATTCTCGTGTGGATTTCGCCGGTCCTGATCCTGCTGAATATCGCCGTCTTCTGGTGGAGCTTCCGGCGCAAACAGGCGGCGACGACGGCGCTGGCCGCTCTGGGCCTGGCTTTCGTGGCCGTTTCCTTTGTTGTGTTGATGATCTGGCAGTCGGAGATCGTCATTCTCGGCATCAGGTTCTGACGGGACCTCCGGAACTCCACGTGTCGGGGAATGATTCCAGCGAAGGGTGCGTTAGACTAGATAGCCCGGAGCAATTCGGGGAATCAGCGAGTGGTAACGCTGCTTGAAAATTGAACACGGGGATGACAGGTTTCGACGATGTTAGTCGCGACAGGGGAAGCGGGCCGAGGATACAGAGTTATCTCGTAAACGCTCTCTGTAAAACAATAAGTGCCGAACAGAAGCGCACTGACTTCGCTCTCGCTGCCTAAGCAGCAGAGCTAGTCCGTCAGCCCGGGTATGCTCTCGACCCGGTTCCTGGCGTCATTTAGAGGGCCACTGCTCTTGGTTTTCGTTGCAGGAACCAAGGGGACTCCTATGCAACTGAGCTCGGCAGCCACTTGTTTGCATGATGGCTGGAGCTGAGAAAAACCGACGCAAACTGCGCCCGGAGAAGCCCTGACTAAACTGCATCGGACGCGGGTTCAATTCCCGCCATCTCCACTGACAAAGCCCCGGTTCGCCGGGGCTTTTTCGTTGCTCAGTTTTGCCCGGTGCAGACCCGCAAGTTACGCACACCTCTGTGGTTCGGGCTGCAGAGGTTCTGTACCGTTGATGAAAGTGCCACCTGCTCCCCACCTCTCAGGATTCTCTCTATGCCTTTCCTGTCCCCGCGCTTTCATACCTTTCTACCCGCCGCCATCACGACGGCGGTGCTTGGCACCTTGCTCGCCGCGCCACCTGCCGGAGCTGCTCCCACCCCGCCGGGACAGGGCCTTACGGACGAGGTGGTTGCAGGCGCGTCCAGGGTGGACCCGGTCCCAACCGAATCCACCGACCGCTTCATCGTCAAGTTCGAAGGCGGTGCATCAGCCGCCTCGAACATCAAGGGCAACGCCTTCGGCCGCGTAGCCAAGGACCTGGGAATCTCCGTGAAGGAGGTGCGTCAGACAGTCAGCGGCGCCGTCGTTGTGGAAGCTGCCGGCGAGGTCCCGTCCCAGGGCGCTGACAGCGCGGTTGCGCTTTTGAACTCGCTTCCGGGGGTGGAGTACGCCGAGAAAGACGTGCTCATGCGCCCGCTCGCGGCCGTCAATGATGAATATCAGGGGTTCCAGTGGAATCTCTTCAATGACTTCTCGGGTCTGCGCGTGTCTGCTGCATGGGACCGGTCAACGGGCGCAGGCCAAACGATCGCCATTCTGGACACGGGAATCACCGCGCACAATGACCTGTTGGACAACGTCCTGCCGGGATACGATTTCGTCGCTGACCCCGAGATCGCGGTCGACGATACTGGCCGCGATGCCGACCCAAGCGACCCGGGCGACGCTTGCCAGGACCCCGAACTAGGCGAAGCTGGCGCGTCCTCCTGGCACGGAACCCATGTGGCGGGCATCGCCGCGGCCAAGGGCAACAACGCTATCGGCATAGCAGGAGCAGCTCACGGCGCGAACCTTCTTCCAATCCGCGTTATGGGAGCCTGTGGCGGGGATCTTCTGGATACGGTCGACGCGCTCACGTGGGCAGCGGGCGGCATGGTGAGCGGTGTTCCCGCCAATGCGAGCCCTGCCCGGATCATCAACCTGAGCCTGGGAAGCGAGGGTGCCTGCAGCCGCACCCTGCAGAACGCTATCGATTTTGCGGTGCAGCAGGGCTCTGTCGTCATCGCTGCGGCCGGCAACGAGTTCCAGCCCGCAGCGAACGTGATGCCGGCGAACTGCAGGAACGTGGTCACCGTAGGAGCCACCAGCAGGGCAGGCGACAGCGCCAGCTACAGCAACTATGGTCCCGAAGTGGACGTCAGCGCGCCGGGCGGAGACGGAAGTACCGGTAGCGAGAACATCCTGTCGACCTTCAACACCGGGATGACCACGCCCGGCACCGCAACTTACGCGTACATGCAGGGCACATCCATGGCCGCCCCGCATGTCGCCGGGGTAGCGGCATTGATGCTTTCGATCAACCCGGCGCTGACTCCCGCACAGATTGAACAGATGCTACGCGATTCCGCCCAGCCGTTTCCCGGCACGTGCGCCGGGGGCTGTGGTACCGGCATCGTCGACGCCACCGCCGCTGTTACCCTGGCCGCCGGCGTCAGCAGTTCGCCTTCTCTGCGCAGTTCCGCCGACGTCGTCGCTGCGGACTCCGGTGGCACTCTGTGGAACTATCCGTCGAACGGCAGGGGCGGTTTCCTGCAGCGCGAGAAAGTGGGTAGCGGATGGTCGTCGCTGAAGCAGGGTTTCGTCACTGACTGGAACTCCGACGGCGTCCTGGACATCATCGCCCAATGGAAGGACGGACGACTAACGTTCTATGCCGGGCGGTACGACGGCGGATTCGCGACCGCGAGGTCAATCGGAACCGGATGGGGCGACTATTTCATAACCGTGGGAAAGTGGCGATCCTCAGATCGCTTCCCGGGCATTGTCGCCACCGATCCGAACGGCGCTCTCTGGTTCTACGCAAACGCCAGCGGCGGGGCGCTGAGCCCCCGGACGGGTATCGGTACAGGTTGGCGGGGACTGTACCTCACCATGACCGACTTCGACGGTGATGCGAGGATGGACATCCTTGCGAAGCGGGCTGACGGGAATCTGATTCAGTACCGGTCTGACGGAAGTGGGCGCTTTCTGGCAGAAGCGCGCAAGACCGTCGGAAGCGGCTGGCAGATCGCCGACTCCATGGCACCGACAACAGGGTTCACCGGAACGGGACAACAGGGTCTGATGACTCGGCTCACCGACGGATCACTTGCCTACTATCCATACGCGAGTGGAGGCTGGGGAGCGCGTTCCATCGTCGGCTCTGGTTGGGGCAGCTTCAACCTCTTCCGCTAAGCCTCCCACCGGCAGGCACGAGGACAAACGTAGACTGTGCGTGTGAGCTCGATGAATGACCGCCCGCCGTGGCTGCCGCCTTTGCCGCCGCCCCACCGCGGCCGGGCGTTGATCACGGTCGGGCTGGTGCTCGTCATCGCCACCTTTATCTACATCTTCGTGATGAGCTATCTGGGCGGGACTCACACACTTTACACACTGCTTCCCCTCGCGGTCGGACTGATCTGCCTGATCGTGGGCCTTACTCGACGCAACGAAGGGCGGTAGCTCCGACATGAACCGAGATCCGGAGGAAACAGTGAGTGAACCCGCATGGTGGACAGGTGCCGTTGTCTACCAGATCTACCCCCGCAGCTTCGCAGACTCCAACGGGGACGGTATCGGCGACCTCCGTGGCATCATCAGCAAGCTCGACCACCTGGAGGAGCTTGGTATCGACGTTGTGTGGCTTTCGCCGATCTACTCTTCACCGCAGCATGACAACGGTTACGACATCAGCGACTACCAACAGATCGACCCGACCTTCGGCACGCTTGAGCAATTCGACGAGCTCCTCGAAGGAGTGCACCAGCGCGGCATGAAGCTGGTCATGGACCTCGTGGTCAACCACACCTCCAGCGAACACCCGTGGTTCCGTGAGTCTTCGTCGTCGACCGATAATCCCAAACGCGACTGGTACTGGTGGCGGGATGCCCGGGAGGGTTTCGAGGCCGGCGAGAAAGGCGCCGAACCCACCAACTGGGGTTCAGCCTTCAGCGGCCCCAGCTGGACGCTGGACCCGACGACAGGTCAGTACTACCTCCATCTCTTCGCTCCCGAGCAGCCTGACCTGAACTGGGAGAACGCGCAGGTACGGCAGGCGGTCTACGCGATGATGAACTGGTGGCTGGACCGCGGGGTCGACGGCTTCCGGATGGATGTCATCAACTTCATCTCCAAGGATCCGGCGCTGCCCGACGGCCCGGTACAGCCTGGCAAGCTCTGGGGCGACGGCTCGCAGTATTACATCTCCGGTCCGCGCATCCACGAATACCTTCAGGAAATGCATCGTGAGGTTTTCGACGGCCGCGAGGCGGAGCTGATCACGGTCGGCGAGATGCCCGGCGTCACCATCGACGAGGCGAAACTCTTCACCGATCCCACCCGACGTGAGGTGGACATGGTCTTCCAGTTCGAGCATGTCGGACTCGACTACGGACCAGGCGGCAAATGGGACTACAAGGGCCTGGACCTCAGGGATCTCAAAACCTCCTGGAACCGGTGGCAGAAGGGGTTGGCGCAGACGGGCTGGAACAGCCTGTACCTCAACAACCACGATCAGCCGCGCCTCGTCTCCCGTTTCGGCAACGACGGCGCGTTCCGCTACGAATCGGCCACGCTCTGGGCGGCGTTGCTCCACCTGCACCGGGGGACGCCGTATATCTACCAGGGCGAGGAAATCGGCATGACCAACGCGCCGTTCGAGACCGTCGAAGACTTCCGGGATATCGAATCGATCAACCACTTCTACGAGGCGACGGGCCCATTGCGCCACGAGCCTGAGGAAGTACTGCGCAATCTGCGGATCATGAGCCGGGACAACGCGCGCACACCGGTGCAATGGACCCCGGGTGTGCACGCAGGGTTCACGACCGGAACGCCGTGGATCGGAGTCAACCCGAACCATGCTTCGATCAACGCCGAGTCGGACCGGGCGTCGAGCAGGTCTGTGTTCCGGTTCTACCAACAGCTCATCGAGCTGCGGCACAAGAACGAGACGGTTCGCCTGGGCAATTTCGCGATGCTGGCGGAGGACCATCCCACGCTTTACGCGTTCACGCGCACGCTTTCGGGGAGCAAGCTTCTGGTCGTCGGCAACGTCTCCGGTAGCGACCTCGCACTGCCCGATGACCCGTCGCTGAAGGACTCGTCGCTGAGCGGGTCGCTGGTCCTCGGAAACTACGACGGCGGGCTGACTCCCGAACTGCGTCCCTGGGAAGTACGGGTCCTGCAGATGACCTGATGCCGAGTGGCAGGACATACCCCTTCTCACCCCCGAAGAAGGGCAAGTCCTGCCAACTCATGGACTAGCGCTCGGCAATCAGCGTTTCGGCGTAAAGGTCGAGCAGTCCTGTCATGCCGCTGTGGTGCATCGCGCGCCGCTGCCGGACCGCACCGGTTCCCCGGTCCCAGACGGTCTTGAGCCCTGCGAGGACCCAGTTCGTGTCACCGGCTGCATCCAAAGCCGAGCCGGTGTACTCAAGGAGCCGGTCCATTTGTTCACGGGCGGGCACCAGCTTGCCGCTGAGCGGATTGACGACGACGTCGCTCAGACCCTGCCGCGCCGCCTGCCACTGCGCTGCATCCAGCAACTCCGCGTCAGGGTCGGCGTACGGCTTTCCGGCTAGTGCGTCGTCGACCGCGGTGGTCACAAGACCGCGCACAAGCGCAGCGATCAACACCGAATCCTGCGCCTCGAGCTGTGAGTCCGCCGTGCGCACCTCAAGGGTGGGGTAGTGATCCGACAGCCGCGCCACCCACGTGAGGACTCCGCGGTCGATGATGACACCGGTGTCCACCAGTCGCTGGATACGACGTTCGTATTCCCCGGCGTCGGCGAAGACCGGCGGGCAGCCCTGCACCGGCCAGCGTCGGTAGTGCACGGTGCGCCAGCTTGCGAAACCGCTGTCGCGGTCGAGCCAGAACGGCGAATTGGTGCTGAGGGCCGTGATAATCGGCAGCCAGGGGCGGATGCGGTTCAGCGCCTGGACTCCGGTCTCCTTATCGGGAACTCCCACGTGAACATGGAGCCCGTTGACGAACTGGTCAGCGACGATCCCGGGAGCGCTCGACTTCAGCTCGTAGTAGCGCTGTTTGTCCGTGAGCTGCGGGTATCCCTCCTCGATGCGGGGCGCCGTCGCCGAACCGCTCGCCCGTACCCCTGACTTCCTGGCCGCCGCTGAAAGCTGACGCCGGAAATTCAGCAGGGATTCCTCCGCTTCGGTAAGCGTCTCGCACACCGGCGTCGCAGTCTCGATCTGGCAGCTCAAAAGCTCCCGCTGTATATCTTCGGTACTGATGGAGTCGCCGGTCTCCAGAAGCGCCTGCACTTCCGTCGCATTGAATACGGGCAGGCCTGATTCCGGATGGAGCAGGAGATACTCTTCTTCGATACCCAGGGTGGTCATGGGAGCCTTTCGATGCATCGACGGTTCGCACCCAGTCTAGGCAGGCCGCGTCGCGTCGAGGGACCGCACGGTCACAGAAGGCTCGCTCCGTGCAGCCCCAGCCACGCTGCTGTGAGACCACACACCAGATTTGCACTCACATGCACGACGGCGGCGCCCCGCCTCCCGCCCTGCCACAGCGAGGCAGCAGCGACCGAGAAGGTGCTGAACGTTGTCAGGCCACCGGCCAGCCCGGTTGCCCACACGGAGTACCAGAAAGGGTCGAGCGCAGAGCTCTGGAGCAGCCCCCACAGCACGCCGATCGCACCGGATCCGAGAATGTTGACCACGAGGGTTCCCCCGGGGAAGGGGGGACGGGGCGGCACAGAGTGCCGTCGTCGTGCGCGGAGTGTTTCAAAAGACCTGTCGACGGCGAAGCGAACCAGAGCGCCGGCAGAGCCGGCAAGACCCACGACCAGCGCCGCGATCATGCCGACTTCTTCCGCCCGAGAGCCATCCCGGCGGCCGCTGCGGCCAGACCGAGCACCACGGAAACGCCGAGGTACGGCAGCAGGAGATCCGGTTGGATTACCCCGGTCAGGGTGATGGCCGAGAAGGTGGTGAAGGAGGCGATGAGGCCGGGCCCCACGGCGGCCTGCACCCATCGGGGGCTCCGCGCTCCTCCGGACCAACGGACGGTCAGCAGGCCCAGCAGGAAACTCCCGACCACGTTGATGGTGAGCGTGGTCCACGGGAACGAACCGGCCGGCTCTGGAAACAGCAGGCTCAGGAGGTACCGCCCTTCCGTTCCGGCGAAGCCGCCGGCGGCCACGGCAACCCAAACCTTCCAGCCGGCGCGGTCCGGTGCACCGGGTCGAGATGCAGTCATCGCACCAAGCTACAGCCAGTGTGCTCGCCGACCGTTTCCACCCAGATCGCCCGGGTGAGTTCATCCCCGAGACTGAGCTCGCGCGCAGCACCGCCTGTGCCGACGCGCGCCTGAAGCGGACCTCCGAAGGGGGTACGCCCCACAACAGTCACGGCCGAGCCGATGCCGATGCCCTCGTCCGCCAGGAACCTCAGCAGCTGCGGATTCTCGTCACTGATTCTGGAGACGCGTCCGGAGTGCCCGTCGTCGAAGCTGCCGAGGGGGAGCGCGTCGGGAAGCGTGATGGACCCCTCGGCGGTGGGGATCGGGTCACCGTGGGGATCTATTGGAGGAAAACCGAGGCGGGCGTCCAGCCGGTTGATGAAAGTGTCGGAGACGGTGTGTTCGAGTAACTCGGCTTCGTCGTGTACCTCGTCCCAGCGGTAGCCGAGATCCTGGACCAGAAAGGTCTCGAGGAGCCTGTGCCGCCTGACCATGGCCAGCGCGAGACGTAGGCCGCTTGGCGTCAGCTCGACAGGCCGGTACGGCGTGTGATCCACCAAGCCAAGCTCCGCCAGCTTCCGGATCATCTCGGAGACGGAGGAGTTGGCCACTGACAGCCGGGCTGCCAGCCGTGAGGATGTCACCGGCTCGTCGTGCCACTCCGACAGTGCATAGATGGTCTTCACATAGTCCTGCACGCTGGAGGAGTCGCTGCCCGACGGGTTGGGCTTTGTCGCCACGTCAGCCGGCCGTTCCAGCAGCGGAGCCGGCGCGCCGCCGTCGTCGTTGCCTCAGCTGATGGATGAGTCCGGTGCGCGGTGCTGCGAAGTACGCGACAGCGAAGGCAACCGCCTGCGCGAGTACCACGGACGCCCCGGTGGAAAGGTCGAGGTAGTAGCTGGCATAGACCCCCGCGACGGCGGCCGTGGTGGTGATCACGACGGCGAGGATCAGCATGCGGTCGAAGCTGCGTGACAGCAGGAACGCCGTCGCGCCGGGGGTGATGAGCATTGCCACCACGAGGATGATTCCGACGGCCTGTAGTCCTACCACGACACTGAGCGCAAGCAGCCCCAGCAGCAGCGCGCCCAGCGCTTTGGTGTTGAGCCCAATGACGTGGGCATGAGTCCGGTCGAACGCGAGCAGCGTGAGATCCCGCCGCTTGACCAGTACGATCGCGAGGGTCAGCGCACCGAGGATCAGCACCTGCCAGAGTTCACCGTCTGTGACTCCAAGAACGTTGCCGAAGAGGATATGCATGAGATCCACCTGGGACGGCGTTCGCGAGATGATGGCCAGGCCCACGGCGAACAGTGCCGTGAACACCACGCCGATGACCGTGTCCGACTTCAGCTTCGTGGTCGACTTGACTGCCCCGATGAGGGCAACCGCTCCGGCGCCGAAGATGAAGGCGCCAATGGAAAACGGAACACCGACTATGTAGGCCAGGGCGACGCCGGGCAGCACAGCATGGGAGACGGCGTCGCCCATGAGCGACCAGCCCATCAGGATGAGCCAGCACGACAGGACGGACGCGACGACGGCGGCCGCAAGGGTCACGAGCAGTGCGCGGGTCAGGAATCCGTACTGAAGCGGCTCGAGCAGAAAGGTCAACGGGTCCATTTATGCTCCCGGAGCGGTAGGAGTAGTGACGGACGAAGTGCCGGCCGCGCCGAAAGCTCTCGCCAGATTGGCATGGGTGAGCACATCACTGGGCGTACCCTCGGCAAGGATGCGCTGATGAAGGAGGATGGCGCGGTCACAGAGGCGGGGTAGGCCCGCGAGGTCATGGGTGGAGATGAGCACGGTCCGGCCCTCACTCTTCAGTTCGTGAAGGAGCTCGACGATGGTGGCCTCACTACTCTTGTCGACACCGGCGAAGGGTTCATCGAGGAGGAGGAGTTGCGCGTCCTGAGCGATGCCGCGCGCAACGAAAGCCCTCTTCTTTTGACCGCCGGATAGTTCGCCGATCTGGCGATTGCGCAGTTCGGTGAGGCCTACCCGCTGCAGTGCATCCTCCACGGCGGAGCGGTCGGCACGCGTGGGATGCCTCAGCGGGCCCATGTGCGCGTAGCGGCCCATCATGACGACGTCGCCGACGGACACGGGGAAGCTCCAGTCCACGTCCTCGGACTGTGGAACATAGGCGACCAATCTGCCTTTCCTTGCGGCGGTGGACGTCTGGCCGAAAAGCGACAGAGAACCGTGCTGCGCGGTGACCAGCCCCATCAGGCACTTGAACAGCGTCGACTTCCCAGAGCCGTTCACCCCGATCAGGCCGCAGACCTGGGCACGGTCAAGGGTGAAGCTCACGCTGTCGAGGGCAGTGACATCGCCGTAGTGGACACTGAGGTGCTCGACGGCGATTGCTGGCTGGGTAGCGCCCGCAGCGTGTGAAAGGGTCATGGGGCCAATCCTTCGACGATGAGATCGATGTCGTGCCGTAGGAGGTCAAGGAAGGTTGGCACAGGGCCGTCGGCCTCGGAGAGGGAGTCTACGTACAGCGGTCCAGCCAACGCGGCGCCGGTGCTCCGGGCCACCTGCTGCTGCGCCGAAGGGTTCACCGTGGACTCGCAGAAGACGGTCGGAACATCGTGCTCCTCGACAAAGGAGATGACGTCCTTGATTTGGCGTGGAGTACCCTCATTGTCGGAATTGACCGGCCATATGAAGGCTTCCTCCAATCCGGCGTCGCGGGCGAGATAGGAGAAGGCGCCTTCGCAGGTGACCAGGGCGGGTGTTGCCGTACCGGTCTCAAAAGCCGACTGCAGTTCGGCAAGCAGGTTCTCAAGCTCCTGCTTCAGCATGTCGCCGTTCGCTTCGTAGTCCGCTGTGTGGGAGGGATCGAGGTCTGAGAGAGCGGCGACTATGTTGTTGACGTAAATCTGCGCTGCCTTCGGCGACATCCACGCGTGCGGGTTAGGCAGACCCTGGTAATCGCCGGAACGGATATCGACAGGATCAACGCCCTCGGACAATACGACATGCGGCGCATCCACGGACACAACGAACCGCTCGAACCAGCGCTCAAGGCCCAGCCCGTTGTCGAGGATCAGATCGGCCTGCTGCGCGCTGATGAGGTCGGATGGTGTGGGTTCGTAGCCGTGGATCTCCGTGCCAACCTTGGTGATTGATTCCACGCGCACGTGATTCCCGGCCACCGTGCGGGTAAGGTCGGCGAGCACCGAGAACGTAGTCAGGACGACCGGCCGCGGATCCTCGCCGGCTCCGGTTCGTTCCACCCGCGGTCCAGTACAGCCCGAGAGCAGAAGAACGGCGATCATTAGGAAAGCCGTAACCAAGAATTTCGGCATACCGAAACCATAGCGCTGAGCGAGTGTTTTCGCCACCGCCCGCGGGGCGCCCCCTCGACAGCGACGCGCCCCGCGGTGCAAGGTGGCACCATGGCTTTTTACGTTGAATACACCGTGTCGGCCGCTGCCGATGAGAAGTTTGAGATGCCAGTCAGCGACGAGGAATCGGGTTACACAGTTCCACTCACTGAAACTGACGCGCCCGTAGTCACAGCGGGCGCGCTTCCCATCCGAAGCGGTGTCTTCGGCTCGTCGGCGGAGGAGGCTCGAAAGGCTGCCGAGGAAATCATTGCGCACAGCAAGGCGTCCGAAGCGAAACTGTATGAAGATGGTGACAACTCAGACCAGATGGGTGCCGGCACACTGATTGCAAGCTACGCCGAAGGTGTCGGCTGGACCGACCGTTAGACACCAACTATGAGGCACGGAACGTCTTCAGGATCGACACACAACTTCAGGATCAGCACACACGGAGGGTATGAGGGATGAGCAACGAATCGCAGTATGAAGAAGAGCCGCGCCAGCACACCGAACAGCCGGCGGAGGGGAAGCCCTCCCAGGATCCTGCTGATACGGGGATACACTCGCAGGACCCGGCTGAGGGCGCAGATACCGAATCGGAAACTTCTGACGACTCAGGGCAAGACTAGAGGCGAGTGGCCCGCCAGCAGTAGGTCAAATACGGGAGCGGCAGCACGGCGTCGGCCTCGTGGCCGAGGTGGTCGTGAAGATACCAGCGCAGGTTCGACTCGACCTTCGCACGGACACCGGGAGAAGCGTTCTGGTAATAGCTGCGGGACCGGGCGAGTTCCACGATGTCCGGAACCCGAATGGACTGCGCCCAGCCGACTACCTTCGATTCCGGTACCGAGAATCCGGGGCCGAGGGCAGGGCGATAGCTGGGTTTGAAGACATCGCCAGCGTGCATGATCCTCGAGAGCCGGTGCACCCAGGGCATGCTCACATCCAACTGGTTCCAGACCAGAGCGAAACTACCACCCGGGATGAGGATGCGCGCAGACTCGGCGCTCGCGGCAACAGGATCGCACCAGTGCCACGCCTGCGCGATGGTGACAAGGTCGACGCTCGCGGTATCGAGTCCGGTCGCCTCCGCAGTGCCCTCAGTCCTTCTGACATCGGGAAGGTGCTGGGCGAGGATTGAAAGCATGTCGTCAGAGGGATCGACTGCGGTCACGTCCGGGCAGCGCAGCGCCAGCTCCCGTGTGAACTTACCGGTTCCCGCGCCGACGTCTGCGACGCGTTGTGTCCCCGCCGGCACCAACCAATCCACGGATGCAGCAGGGTAGCCGGGACGGACACGGTCATAGCGTTCACTGTCCTGCAGGTAGCTCCGCGCCATCTCACGACGGCGGTGCGCGGCGAGACGCGGACCTCCAACGCCCATGACGGCAACTCCTGGATTGACGGGTACAGCCGGACGGCTACAGAACCCGTCAATTAAATCATCCGTCGGCAGTCCCGGTCCCGCTCGCGAATGTCAGTCGGTGGTGCAGGGGGCAGCCCCGGCCGTTCCGGGCGTATGTGGAGCCCAGTCGGGGAAGGCCCGTGTCTCCACTGCAGGCACCCAGCGTCCGGCGTCAACCACGTAGTCGGTTCCCAACCCGTTCCTGATGAGCGAAGCGAGGCCTGCAAGCAGCCTGTCGACGTCGTCGTGCCGGGAGCCCAGGCCGAAGCTGGCGCGGAGTGATCCGGAGGGCAGGCCGAGACGCTTCAGCAACGGGTGCGCGCAGAACTTCCCGTCGCGAAGCCCCACGCCATGCTCAGCGGAAAGATATGCGGCGACGAGGCCGGCGTCGTAACCGTGAACTGAGAAGTTCACCACTCCTATCGCATCGGTGCTGTCCGAGAAGATACGGTGCACCGTCACGCCGGACAGGGCGGCAAGCCCTTCAATCAGAGCGTTCCGGAGAGCCGACTCGTGCGCGAGCCAGTCATCCGCATCGAGAGCCGCGAGGACTTCTGTCGCATGCGCGAGCGCTGCCGCGCCGAGGACATTCGGGGAGCCGCCCTCATGCCGGGCTGGGCCGGTTGTCCAGGACACCGAATCAACCTTCACCGTTTTCACAGCTCCGCCACCGGCGAGGTGCGGCGTCCCGGCGTCGAGCCAGTCAGGCCTCCCAACCAGCACACCGGCTCCGAAGGGGGCGTACAGCTTGTGACCGGAGAAAACGACGTAGTCGATGCCATCCCTGACGAGGTCCAGCCGCCGGTGCGGGGCCAACTGGGCGGCGTCGACGACGATGCGCGCCCCGTGCTCATGCGCCACACGGGCGAGCCGGTCGATCGGCAGGATCTCCCCGGTGACGTTCGAGGCGCCCGTCACGGCGAGGAGACTCACCCGGCCCGACTCCAGTTCTTCCTCCAACGCAGTCAGCGTTCCTTCGATGGTCTCTGCTGCGACGATTCCGCGGTGAGGGCGGTCGAACCAGGGGAGGAGATTGGCGTGGTGTTCCAGGTCGAGGTAAAGAACCTCCCCGTCCACCGGTACGCAGCCTGCCAGGAGATTGAGGGAATCCGTGGTGTTGCGGGTGAAGATGACCGCGTCGTCTTCTCGGCCACCGACGAAGGTCCTGACCGTTCTCCGAGCGTTCTCATACAGAGACGTTGAAATCTGCGAAGCGTATCCGGCACCCCGATGAACGCTCGCGTAGTAGGGAAGCACGCGCTGCACATAGTCATTTACCGACTGAAGCGCGGGCGTAGATGCTGCGTAATCCAGGTTGACGTAGCGAACCGTCGCGCCGTCAATCACCGGTGCCTGCAGTTCTGCGCCGAGAACTGCAGCAAGTGGTGCAGTGGTCAGCCCATCAACGTCTTCGAGAAGTGCATTGGTCACAGGAATTTACCCCACAAATTCTCATGGGGCTCCACCGAGGTTGGCCCCGCGCTTGCCGAACCAATTTTCTGGACGGCCTGGTCGTCACCCGGGGCACCCCACCGCGGAAGGAGGGTTGCCGGCCAGCAAACCGGGGTTTAGCGCTGGCACTCGTGACCTAGTAGTTCAGAATAGGGCAGTCCCGAATAAGATGCGGATTTTGTTACGCGGCGTTGTCAGGCGCCGGCGCCTTTCTGCAGGAGATCGTCCAGCGAGGGGTTGAGCATCTTCAGCACATCGTTGTGCAGAATGCTGTTGGTAGCCAGTGCGTTCCCGCCGAAGGGGCCGTCAGCACCTTCGAGTGATGTGAACCGCCCGCCGGCCTCCGTAACAATGGGCACCAACGCAGCCATGTCGTACAGATTCAATTCCGGTTCGCATGCGATGTCCACTGCACCCTCCGCGACCAGACAGTACGACCAGAAGTCGCCATAGGCGCGGGTACGCCAGACCGAGTCGGTGAGCGACATAAACTCGTCTAAGTTCCCGCGTTCCTTCCACCCGGTGAGGCTGGAATAGGAGAGGGAGGCGTCCTCCAGCCGGGAAACGCTCGAAACCCGCAGGCGGGTTGCTGCGGCAAGCGACTTGCCCATGAACGCACCGGTTCCGGTCGCCGCCCACCAGCGCTTGCCCAGGGCAGGAGCGCTGACGACGCCGACAACCGGACGACCCTCATCAACGAGGGCGATGAGGGTTGCCCACACCGGAACCCCTCGGACGAAGTTCTTGGTGCCGTCGATCGGGTCGATGATCCATCGCCGGGAGCCGGCGCCGCTGCTTCCGAATTCCTCACCGAGAACGGCGTCGCGGGGGCGGGCTCGCGACAATTGTCCGCGGATAGCTTCTTCGGCCGACTTGTCGGCATCCGTGACCGGAGTGAAGTCAGGCTTGGTTTCAACCGCCAGATCCAGTGCCTTGAACCTCGACATGGTCTGGTCGTCCACGGAGTCGGCCATTACATGGGCAAGGCGGAGGTCATCGTTGTAGCTCTGGAGGTTCATACCCTTCAACCTATATGGTCAGGGCTTCCAGATGCGCCAGGTCGGAACTGGCGCGCTGGCGTGGACATGGACGACTTTCAGAACCACGATCTTAAACGAAAGAAAGGCGCACCGGCCGATTGGCCGGTGCGCCTTTCTTGGAAGCTCTAAGCCTTAGAGAACGGAGATGTTCTCAGCCTGGGGGCCCTTGGGGCCCTGGGTGGTCTCGAAGCTGACCTTCTGGTTCTCCTCGAGCGAGCGGAAGCCGCCGGAGTTGATTGCGGAGAAGTGAGCGAAGACGTCAGCGCCGCCGTCATCAGGAGCGATGAATCCAAAGCCCTTTTCAGCGTTGAACCACTTGACTGTACCTGTTGCCATTTTTTTATTCCTTGAGTGTGAGGATCCCCCCGTACTTCGGGGTTCCCGTCGCGGTGTTCATTTCGCCTGCAAAAAAAGCTTTCGAACTCCGTAGAGAAATCAAGGCTTAACATTCGTGCGCAACACAACAACTTCCATCAGTCTAGCAGGCATTGGGCCGCTGTAAACGCATTTCTTATTGCAGGCCCAATTCCTTGGTTCCCTGGGTGGGTTCAATGCCGGCGCCGAGAAGCCGCCGAAGGGAAGCAAGGCGTACGGGGCCGGACTCTCCGGCTGCCCCGGAATCAACCCATCCGTCCAGTCCGCAATTGACCGCAGAGTCGTCGTGCCTGCACCCTCGTTCACATTCTCCCGTTCCGGGTGCGAGGTCAGGGAATGCAGCAAGGATGCGGTCGGCGTCGACGTGGGCGAGGCCGAAAGAGCGTATCCCGGGCGTGTCGATGATCCAGGTTCCGGGGGCCGAATCGGCGGCTTTCAGCGCGTACGCCGAAGATGAGGTGTGGCGTCCGCGGCCGGTCACCGCGTTCACGCCGCCGGTTGCACGATTCGCTCCAGTAAGGGCATTGACGAGCGTTGACTTGCCCACGCCCGAGTGGCCCAGAAGCACGCTCACCCTACCGTCCAGAAGACCCTTCAAACGTGCCACCGCACCGGGCGCTAAGAGGGCGGATGTGCCGCTGGCCGAGGTTGTTGCCACGGCATCGGGGGTGGACGCGGTCTGGCTGGTGATGATCGGCAGGTCAAGGTGCTCGTAATTGGCCAGCAGTTCCGCAGGATCCTTCAGATCCGCCTTGGTGACGCAGAGCAGCGGCTGGATGCCGGCGTCGTACGCGGCGACCATGGCGCGGTCGATGAAACCGGTGCGGGGTTCCGGGTTGGCGGCCGCCACTACGATCACCAGCTGTTCAGCATTAGCAACCACCGCGCGTTCCACCGGGTCGGTGTCATCGGCGCTGCGGCGCAGGAGAGTCAGACGATCCTGTATCCGCACCAGACGGGCCAGGGTGTCCGGCTCGCCGCTGACGTCTCCCACGAGGGAGACAAGGTCCCCGGCCACGACGGGGGAGCGGCGGAGTTCGCGTGCACGGGCAGCGATGACCACCCGCTCCGCCTCGGTGTCCTCGTCCACTATGGCTGTATACCGACCGCGGTCGACCGTGATGATGCGTCCTGTCACTGCATCGTCGTGGGCCGGGCGGTCTTTGGTGCGCGGACGGGAGCCCTTCTTGTTCGGCCTGATGCGTACGTCCGACTCATCCCAGGAGGAGGTCCCGCGCCGGGAACCGGCTGGTGTCACCGCGAGCCGCTCGATTCGGCCGTGGCCGTCAGCGCTTCCCAAAGGGCAGGGAACTGCGGCATGGTCTTCCCGGTCGTGGCGATGTTCTCGACCTCGACGCCTTCGACTGCAAGACCCAGGATCGCTCCAGCGGTGGCCATGCGGTGGTCATCATAGGTCTGGAAACGGCCGCCGTGGAGTGCGGCCGGACGGATGATCAGGCCGTCTTCGGTCTCTTCCGCGTCACCACCCAGACGCGTGATCTCGGCGACCAGCGCTGCCAGCCGGTCAGTTTCATGCCCACGCAGGTGGGCGATGCCCGTCAGCAAGGACGGTGACTGGGCCAAAGCGCACAGTGCTGCGACGGTGGGTGCCAGCTCGCTCGTGTCAGCCAGTTCAGCGCCGCTGACCACTCCTGATCCGCGGACCACGAGGGTGGAATCGTCGGTCAGCTCGACCTCCGCGCCCAGCATCGGAAGGATGGTCCGCCATTTCTCGCCGACCTGCGTGGTGTCTCGCGGCCAGTGCGGCATCCGGACGGTGCCCCCAGTTGCGACCGCGGCCGCAAGGAATGGTCCGGCGTTGGAGAGATCGGGTTCGATCCGTACGTCGAATGCGCCGATGACTCCAGGCTCCACACGCCAGGAATTCGGGACGGAGTCATCCACGGTGACGCCGGCCTCACGCAGCACCCGAACCGTCATGGCGATGTGGTCCAGGCTGGGAACCTTCGCGCCCGAATGCTGCAGGTGAAGGCCGTTGGTGAACCGGGCGCCGACGAGAAGCAGTGCCGAAACAAACTGCGACGAAGCGCTCGCGTCAATAACCAGCGGCCCGCCCTCAACCGCGCCGGAGCCGACGACGGTGAAT
This sequence comes from Arthrobacter sp., assembly GCF_031179385.1. GTDB lineage: Bacteria > Actinomycetota > Actinomycetes > Actinomycetales > Micrococcaceae > Arthrobacter_D. Next base: position 18,169 of record NZ_JAPSHV010000017.1, read on the forward strand.
GGGAGGGCGTCGTCGTCGTTCTCAAGCTGGACACCGAGGCCCCGGAGCGCGCTGATCACGGCACCCATCGGACGGCGACGCGCGTGGGGATCGCCGTCGAAGGCAGTCCGGCCGTGACGGAGCGCAGCCAGCGGAGGCACAAAGCGCATGACCGTGCCTGCCAGTCCGCAATCAACGCTTGCATCGCCCGACGCCCCATCGGGGATGGGGGTGACAAGAAGGTCCGGCCCGAAACTGCCGTCACCGTCGACCTCCTCGACACCGGCACCGAGCGACCGCAGCGCGGCGACCATCAGTTGCGAGTCCCGCGAATGCAGGGGAGCGCGCAGCCGGCTTGGTCCGTCGGCAAGCGCAGCGAGTATGAGGTACCTGTTGGTCAACGACTTTGAGCCGGGGACCTCAACGGTTGCATCGACGGGACCTTGTGCGTGGGGTGCAGGCCAGAATGACGTGGCCGATGGTGCAGCGGACAGCGCGTTCATTCCCCTTAGCTGCCCGTGACTTCCGAGGCGGTCTTGCGCACAGCCTTCTCGGCCTTCCTGATGCCCTTCTTGGTGTCGTGAGTGAGCGCCAGGGCGTTACGACGGGCATCTTCGGCGAAGTGTTCCGCGCGCCAGGCCCAGCTCGGACGGCCGTTTGTGTCCACCGCTGCAAGCAGCACGGCACCGATCAAGGAGATGTTCTTGAGGAGCTGATTGCGCCGGTCCTTGCGCGCCTTCGCTGTGGAGGAGTCGGCATTGTTGAACTCGACGACGGCATTGAGGGTGGACGTACCGACCAGTATGACCGCCGAAAGTCGGGAGAAACGCCCGATTCCCAGCAGCACGGCAGCACCGATATGTGCGGCGCCGAGTACCTTCGCTACGCGCTGTTCGTCGCTCGCCACCGATGCGGCGGAGGGCACCATCTTCGTGATGCGGTCCAGCGTGGGACGGAGGGCGGTGGCCGCGGCGTCGGTGTTCCGGAGCCGGTCAAGGCCCGTCAGAACGAAGCTGCTGGCAAGCAATGGGCGGGCGAATACACGAACAAGGGTCACAATGCCTCCTGGCTTCCAGCACCATCAAGGGCACCGGATCTACTCATGCGAACAAAGTCAGTTACAACCGTGGATGGATGAGTCTAGTTTTGCACCTTTAGCGCAACGAGGCGATCCAGTCCCGGGGCCTGCGACGGAATATCCCACCCCGGCTTCTGGTTAGCGATAGGGAAGCCCGGATGAGGCAGCAGACGATACGAGGAGCAGATGGGTACAGCGACATCGGTACGGGACCATTTTCCGCTTATCCAGGTGGACGCACCGGCACGGCCGGCGCCGCGCCGTCAGACCGTCGGACGCGTAGACTTTGCAGCAATGAATACCACAGCCGCGGCGGGACCCACCCCGACCGAAGATGAGGAACTGGATCTGTCCACCGAGTCCGTTGCGGAACGGACGGCGCGGTTCGAGCGGGACGCCATGCAGTACGTGGACCAGCTGTATTCGGCTGCCATGAGAATGGCTCGTAACCCCGCTGACGCGGAAGATCTGGTGCAGGAGGCCTACACCAAGGCTTTCTCCGCCTTCCATCAGTACAAGCCGGGAACCAACCTGAAGGCCTGGCTGTACCGGATTCTCACGAACACGTACATCAACCTGTATCGCAAGCGGCAGCGGGAACCCCTGCAGTCGAATTCGGACACCATCGAGGACTGGCAGCTCGCGAAGGCAGCCGAGCATACCTCGTCAGGGCTGCGGTCGGCTGAGGTTGAAGCACTCGATCACCTCCCTGACTCGGACGTGAAGCAAGCTTTGCAGGCAATTCCGGAGGAGTTCCGCCTGGCGGTCTACTTCTCGGACGTCGAGGGTTTCGCGTACAAGGAAATCTCGGAAATCATGAACACCCCCATCGGCACCGTGATGTCACGGCTGCACCGCGGACGCAAGCTCCTCAGGGACCTGCTGTCCGAGTACGCGCACGAGCGCGGAATGGGCGGTTCGGCACGCGCTTCCACCGGAGATGGTGGAACTACACAGGAGAACGGAAAATGAGCGACTGCCACAGCCTTGGCGACTGCGACGACTCACGCATCGAGCGGCTGTATGAGTACCTTGACGGGGCTCTCTCGCACGCTGACCTGGTCGAAATCAAGGACCACCTTGAGGATTGCCCGGAGTGCGCCCAGGAACACGATCTTGAGTGCCTCATCCGGTCTGTAGTGAAGCGCTCCTGCACAGAGGTCGCGCCTGCGAAACTGAAGTCGAACATTCTGGACCGGATCAGCCAGATCAAGACCGTCGACCACTAGCGTCATCTGCGCTCTGTTGATGGCCAGCCCCATACAAACAGAAGAACCCCCGTACGAGTACGGGGGTTCTTCTGTTTGCTTTGACTGTGATGTCAGGTGTTGGGGCGCTTACCGTGGTTAGCGCCGCCGCGCTTGCGATCACGGCGCTTGCGTGCACGCTTGCTCATGGCTGCCTCCTTACGTTGCCTATAGGGCTTTTGCCGATCGACCACATGGGTCCGGACTGCCCTCCAGTCTCCCACACCCGGACGCACTGAACCTAAACGGCCGGGGCAGTCGGCGGCTACCTGCTCGCACCGGTGCCTAGGATGGAACGGAATGATCCGAGCGACCCCGGAGCAAAGGAGCGCCGATGCGCGCAGTGTACGCAGAGTCCCTGTCCGCCCAGTCCCCGCTTGACGGGTTGAGGGTGGGAGAGCTTCCCGAACCGAAGCATCCCGGAGAATTCCGCAGGGTGCGTGTCCGGGCGTCCGCTCTGAACCACCACGATCTGTGGTCATTGCGGGGAGTGGGCCTCGGACAGGACAAGCTGCCGATGATCCTGGGCTGTGACGGCGCCGGAGTGGACGACGACGGTAATGAAGTCCTCATCCACAGCGTCATCTCTTCTCCCGACTGGCAGGGCGACGAGACGCTGGATCCCCGCCGCTCGCTCCTCTCAGAACTCCATCCAGGCACGATGGCCGATTACGTCTGGGTGCCGGCACGTAATCTGGTACCCAAACCGTCCGGTCTGAGCTTTGAGGAAGCAGCGTGCTTACCGACGTCCTGGCTCACCGCATACCGGATGCTGTTCACGACGTCGCCGGCCGCTCCGGGCTCCACCGTTCTGGTGCAGGGCGCGGGGGGAGGGGTCTCCACCGCGCTCATCCTGCTCGCCGGCGCGGCGGGCTACCGTGTGTGGGTGACCAGCCGCAGCGAGGCTAAACGTGAGCTGGCCCTGAAGTTGGGAGCGCACGACGCGTTCGACGCCGGTGCTCGCCTTCCGGAGCGCGTTGACGTCGTTTTCGATTCGGTCGGGGAAGCGACCTGGGCGCATTCGTTGAAGGCACTCAAGCCCGGTGGCGCCGTCGTCACCTGTGGCGCGACAAGCGGACCGAGTCCGTCGGCGGACCTCAACCGCGTTTTCTTCCTCCAGCTGCGGGTACTGGGTTCAACGATGGGCTCCCGCGATGAGCTCCAGCGACTGGCGGAGTTTCTTGCCGTCACTGGCGTGCGACCCATCATCGATTCCGTGTACCCGCTGGAAGACGCGCGGACCGGATTCGAACGGATGGCCAAGGGTGAGGTTTTCGGAAAGGTCATTTTCAACCACGGGAACTGAACCGCGACTTTCCGAGGGGGACGGCTACGGCCGCTGTTTCGATGAGAGCGACGCCCGGATTGATGCCTGTGCCTGGCGTAGGACTGTCACCACAGTTTCGGCGACGGCATCGCTGATTCCCTGCTCGGTCTCGGCGGCGTGTCTCCGCAGCTCCATGCGAACGTCGTCCCGGAACTGGTTGACGACCATTTCAAGTTCCTTCAGCGATCGCCGCTGGTCGGAACGGCTGCTGTCCGCAGCCGCCTGCCGTCCGGACCGGCGCGCACTTTCGGCCGACGCCGCAAGGTCCGCCCGAAGGCCGCGCATGTTTGCCCGGATCTCCTCCCGCAGGCCATCTGCGAGCCGGCGTATTGACGCGGAGATGTCCTCCTCGATGTCAGCAAGCTCCCCGCGCCGTTCCGTTAGTTCGCGGCGCCCTTCTTCGGTAATGAGGTAGGTGGTTCGACGCCCCTGTGCCTGGGTTGACACCAAGCGCTCCGCCTCCAGCTTGGCCAGCCGCGGGTAGATAGTGCCTGCGCTGGGGGAGTAGGTCCCACCGAACCGGTCTTCAAGGGCCCGGATTATCTCGTATCCATGTTTGGGGCCGTCCTCAAGGAGTGCCAGCAGATAGAGACGCAGAGCGCCGTGGGCGAAGACAGGGGGCACTAGTGCCCACCGTCCTGTGCTTCGCCGGCACCCTGCTCGGCGGCTGCGTCCGGGGAACGATGGAAGATCGCCACATCACCCGAAACAGAGTTGGCCCGCACCGTCAGGGTGGAGCCGGAGGAGCCCGGCTCGATGAACGTATTTTTCCCGTGACCGGTGAATTTTCGGTTGTTCACGGAGAGGGAGCCCGAAACGGTGGAGGCCGCGACGTCGACTCCGAGCGTCTGCGACAGCCGTACGACCAGGTCACCGGAAACGGTTCGCGCGGCCAGGTCCCGGGGCTCCCCCAGGAGGTCCAGGGTGACCGCCCCGCTGACGCTATTGGTGCGGATGCTTTCGCAGTAGCCCGAGGCTGTGACCTCACCCGAAACGGTCTTGATCACCAAATGCCCGGAGTGATGGCGCACGATGGCCTCCCCGCTGACGGTATTGACCGTCAGCCTTCCGGAGGTGTCATCGGCCATGATGGAACCGGACACGGTGTCGATGGATGTGTCCCGCGTACCGCACGCCAGTCCGTCGCCGCTGACAGTCCTCAGCGCAACAGAGGTTCCTTCGGGTACCGCGATGCTGATGACGGCGGCTTCCTTCGGCTTGCCCAGAATTACCTGGCTCGTGACTCCCAGCCAACTCCGGGACGACCCGCTGAGGTGCGAGATTTCCAACGCGCCCCCGTTCAGGCGGACGTCGATGGGCTGCCCCTTGACGTCGGAGACCTCCACCCGGGTTGTCGGCTCATCATGCACCAGGATGTCAATGCGCCCGGCGATGATGCCCGCCTTCACGGACAGCACGTCATCGAACTCAAGGGTCTGAGGAGTTCCGATCTCCCAACGGTCCTGCTGCATGGCTGCTCCTGGGGTATGGATAGAGGAAAAACGCGATATATCGCGTTAGCAACACGATATATCGCGTCTTCAGGTCCAGGCAAGGCAGCTGGGCACCTTTTTCTTAGAAGTGCCGTCAGAGCGGCGCTGGAATCTCCAGCCACTGGAACCAGCCTCGGTGCAGAACCAGCCACGCCATGAGCCCATAGCCCGCCTGACCGGGGCCGCCGCCGTTCGCCGCCAGATCGGAGCGCCACTGTTCATGCGCGTGCAGGGGAGTGAATGTATCCACGAAGACGTGTTTGCGGCGCGTGGTTACGTCCGCGAAGGCCGCGGAGAGATCGGCGAGACGGCGGTTACGGTCAGAATCCAGTCCGGGCGGCGGACCGACAACCAGAACTTTGATGCTCATTTGCGCTGCACCGTCGAGAATGTTGGCAAGGTTCAAGCGACTGCGCGCGGTAGAGATATCGAGATCGAGGTCGCGATCGGAGAGCGCGATGACCAGCCGGTTCTCCGTGTGAGCCGAGAACCTCCGACCAGCTTCCTCCAGCCAGCGCGCAGCGAGCGCTTCGGTACCCTCACCGGGGGCTGCCAGGCTGAACGCTTCGAGCGTGGCATTGTCCGGGGTGGTACGCGCCAGGACACGGCCAATCCATCCCAGAGCACGGGGATCACCCAGACCCGCAAGGAGTTCGTCTCCCACTGCGGCAAGCCTTATTCTGCGCTGTTCCACTTATCACCTCGGGTTTGCTGGTCGTGGTCGGTTCTCGATAGGGCAACAGGGCGCCCAACTGGTCCGGGAAACGCCAATGGGCAGGGTCTCCAACAGACCCTGCCCATTGTACGTTCGGGCTTCAGGCTCGCTTAGCCGCGGTCGAATGCCTTCTTGATGAGAATTTCCTGCTCCACAGCGTGGTGCTTCGCCGATCCGGTTGCCGTCGAGGCCGAGGCCGGACGGGATGCCAGGCGAAGCGGGCGATCCAGATGCTCAGGGAGGTTGAGGCCAATGAATGGCCAGGGTCCCTGGTTGGCCGGTTCATCCTGTGCCCAGACCAATTCAGCGTTCGGGTACGCTGCGACGGCGGCCTTGATTTCTTCGACCGGAAGCGGTGCAAGCTGCTCAACGCGCAGGATAGCGGTTGAGGTGTCATTCGCCTTCTGGCGCGCGGCCGCGAGATCGTAGTAGAGACGGCCGGATACCAGGAGGACACGTGTGACATCCGCCGGGTTGAGGCCAGCGCTGTCTTCGATTACCGGCTTGAAGCTACCCTGCGTGAAGTCTTCGACGCTGCTTGCTGCCGCCTTGAGGCGCAACAATTGCTTCGGCGTGAAGATGATGAGCGGCTTACGCGGGCGGCTGTAGGCCTGCCTCCGCAGCAAATGGAAGTGTGATGCAGCGCTGGTGGGGTTGGCGACCACCATGTTGTCTTCCGCACACATCTGCAGGAAACGCTCGATGCGGGCGGATGAGTGGTCGGGGCCCTGTCCTTCGTAACCATGCGGGAGCATGAGTACCAGTGACGAACGCTGTCCCCACTTCTGCTCAGCGGACGAGATGAACTCGTCAATGATGGTTTGCGCACCGTTCACGAAGTCGCCGAACTGCGCCTCCCAAAGCACCAGCGCGTCCGGCCGCTCAACGGAGTACCCGTACTCGAAGCCCATCGCTGCATACTCCGACAGGAGGGAGTCGTAGATCCAGAACTTCGCCTGTCCCTCACTCAGCTCGCCAAGCGGCAGCCATTCAGTGCCGTTGGCGCGGTCGTGGAAGACCGCATGGCGCTGTACGAAGGTTCCGCGACGCGAATCCTGCCCGGCAAGCCGCACCGGCACGCCTTCCATGAGGAGGGAGCCGAAAGCCGCGATCTCGCCGAAGCCCCAGTCGATCCCCCCTTCGCGGGACATCTGCTCGCGCTTCTCGAGCAGCGCTTTCAGCTTGGGATGGACTGTGAAGCCCTCCGGGAAGTTCAGGTGCGCCTTGCCGATGTGAGCCAGCGTCTCGGCGGTAATGGCCGTGCTCGCCGGGACTCCCACGCCGCTGTCCGCACGCTGCGAGATCGGCCGCTCGATATTCGAGACGGCTGCTGCGTCCTTGGTAACCACCGGAATAGGCGAGGTTTGGGCAGCATGCGTTTCGGCGAAGACCCGCTCGAGCCGCTCCTGGTAATCGCGCAATGCCTGCTCGGCTTCTTCCTGGCTGATGTCACCGCGCCCAATCAGGGCCTCGGTGTACAGCTTGCGAACTGAGCGCTTGGCTTCGATCAGGTTGTACATCATCGGCTGGGTCATCGAGGGATCGTCGCCCTCATTGTGACCGCGCCTGCGGTAGCAGACCAAGTCGATGACAACATCCTTGTTGAACCGCTGACGGAACTGGTACGCGAGCTGCGCCACGCGGACCACAGCTTCCGGATCATCTCCGTTCACGTGGAAGATCGGTGCCTGCACCATCTTCGCCACGTCGGTGGAGTACACCGAGGACCGGGATGCGGTCGGTGAAGTCGTGAACCCGACCTGGTTATTCACGATGATGTGGATTGTTCCACCCGTACGGTACCCGCGCAGCTGGGAGAGATTCAGTGTTTCCGCCACGACACCCTGACCGGCGAAGGCCGCGTCGCCGTGAACCAGGATCGGAAGGACCGGGAAAGTGTCGCCCTGGTCCAGGCGGTCCTGCTTGGCCCGGACGATACCCTCAAGCACGGAGTCGACCGCCTCGAGGTGCGACGGGTTGGCGGCGAGGTAGACCTTCGTCTCATTGCCGCTGTCGGAGGTGTAGGTGCCTTCAGTGCCGAGGTGGTACTTCACATCTCCCGAGCCCTGCACTGAGCGGGGGTCCTGAGTACCTTCGAACTCGCGGAAGACCTGGGCGTAAGTCTTGCCGGCGATGTTGGTGAGTACATTCAGGCGGCCGCGGTGAGCCATGCCGATGGCGACCTCGTCCAGTCCGTCGTCGGCCGCGTCCGAAAGGATGGCGTCCAGCAGCGGAATAAGCGACTCGCCGCCTTCCAGCGAGAACCGCTTCTGCCCGACGAACTTTGTCTGCAGGAAGGTCTCGAAAGCCTCTGCAGCGTTCAACCGGTGCAGGATACGCAGTTGTTCCTCACGGCTTGGCTTGGAGTACGGGTGTTCCAGCTCGTCCTGGAACCATTGCCGTTCCTCCGGGTCCTGGATATGCATGTACTCGATGCCGGTGGTCCTGCAATAGGCATCACGCAGAACCCCGAGGATGGTCCGGAACTTGAGAGCAGGCTTTCCGCCGAACCCGCCGGTCGGCCATTCGCGGTCCAGGTCCCAGAGCGTCAGGCCGTGGGTACGGACGTCGAGGTCGGCGTGCTTGCGCTGCACGTACTCCAGCGGGTTTGTGTCCGCCATGAGGTGGCCGCGCACCCGGTAGGCATGGATGAGCTGCTGGATCCGGGCCACCTTGTTGATCTCGTCCATCGGATCAACCTGGATGTCCGCGCTCCAGCGCACGGGCTCGTAGGGGATACGCAGGGCTTCGAAGATTTCGTCGTAGAAGTTCTGCTCGCCCAGCAGGAGCTGGTGCACAATCCGCAGGAACTCTCCGCTGCCCGCACCCTGAATGACCCGGTGATCATAGGTGGAGGTGAGGGTGATGGTCTTGCTGATCGCATGTTGAGCCAGCGTCTTTTCGCTGGCGCCCTGGAAGGCTGCCGGGTACTCGAGGGCTCCCGCTCCGATGATGCAGGCCTGGCCCTTGGAGAGCCGGGGAACCGAATGTACGGTGCCGATGCCGCCGGGGTTGGTAAGGGAGACAGTGGTGCCGGCGTAGTCGTCAGCGCCGAGCTTGCCTGCGCGGGCGCGCTTGACGAGGTCTTCGTAGGCATGCCAGAACTCGGAGAAGTTGAGTGTCTCCGCCTTCTTGATGTTTGGCACGACCAGGAGGCGCGTGCCGTCCGGCCTGGGCATGTCGATTGCGAGGCCGAAGTTCACGTGGGCGGGCTGTACCGCTGCCGGCTTGCCGTCGACCACGTCGTAGTACACGTTCTGCGAAGGGAACTGCGCGAGGGCTCGGATGATCGCGTAGCCGATGATGTGGGTGAACGAGACCTTGCCGCCCCGGGCACGCTCCAGATGGTTGTTGATGACCACGCGGTTGTCGATCAGCAGCTTCGCAGGAACAGCGCGAACGCTGGTGGCGGTGGGAACCGTCAGGCTGGCATCCATGTTCGTGGCGATCGCCTTGGCGGGGCCGCGAAGAACCGTGACGGTGTCTTCGTCCATTTCCGGGTTCAGATCCGACTTCGGGAGCTGGGCCGGGATGGGAGCCTTCTCTGCCTTGGGCTCGGTCTTGGGTTCCGCCTTCGCGGCGGGCTTTGGCGCAGCCGCCGGCTTCGCAGTTTCCTTGGCGACAGGAGGAGTGCCTGTTTCCTGGGTTGCAGCAGGGGACTCGCCGGAAGCCTTGGGAGCATTTTGCTCAGTTGAGACGACGGGAAGCTCCCGTGTTGGGGGATGGGCTTCGGAACCAGCCGACCGCCCGGCCGCGTGCCGCCCATTGTCAGAACCGGTGTTCTCAGCCTCGAAGGATTCGAAAAGGCTCCACCACTTCTTGTCTACGGAGTTCCGGTCCTGCCGGAATTGCTCGTAGAGCTCATCCACAAGCCATTCATTTCCGCCGAATTCTTCCGGTAGACGGTGGTTGGGTTGTTGTGGCACTTGTTATACGCCCTCTTCCGTGAGTTGCCCTTGGCCCAAAAAAGGTTACGTCGGCGCTCGCCTGACCCTGTTGACCTGCACTTCAGTCTAATGACAGTTTCAGGCAACAAGCCAATCTCTACCGCTTCCTTGCGCTTATGTTCCGATCCGGTTCAGAAGCGGTCCGGATCGGCCACAAAAACGGCATACACTCGCTTGTGTAACCGACTGCAGGAGCACCCGTGCGTTTCATCAACACGCCCTCAACCGACCTCACTTATTCGGACGTTTTCCTAGTGCCGTCGGCGTCCGAAGTCATCTCGCGGTTCGACGTCGACCTGTCCAGCGATGACGGAACCGGCACCACCATCCCCCTAGTGGTGGCGAACATGACCGCCGTGACTGGCCGCCGGATGGTGGAAACCGTGGCCCGGCGGGGTGGGCTTGCCGTACTGCCGCAGGACGTTCCTACCCGGGTGATCAGCGAAGTCACCCAGTGGGTGAAGCAGCGCGACCTGGTGTTCGAGACACCGCTGAAGCTGCACCCCGCAAACACCGTCATTGACGCACTGCACCTGATCAATAAGCGTGCTCACGGCGCCGTCATGGTCGTCGATGACTCCAACCGCTGCGTCGGAGTGGTCCATGCGGCCGACTGCGAGGGCGTGGACCGCTTCGCCTCCCTTGAAGCGGTGATGCGGACGCGGCCGCTGATCCTCGACGCAACACGTTTCTCGACTGACCGGGACGCGGCCCTCCAGCAGGCTTACGAGGAACTGGACGCCGCCGGTGTATCGCTGGCAGCAGTCCAGCAGGATGGTGAGCTCGTCGGCGTTATCACTCGCAAGGGCGCGCTTCGCTCCACCATCTACCAGCCCGCGACGGACAGTCAGGGGCGTTTGCGGGTGGCGGCAGCCGTCGGAATCAACGGCGACGTGGCAGCGAAGGCCGCCGAACTTCTCGACGCCGGTGTGGATGTTCTCGTTGTTGATACGGCGCACGGCCACCAGCGCAAGATGCTGGACGCGCTCAAAGCAGTGACAGCGCTCGATCCGTCGGTTCCCGTGGTTGCCGGAAACGTGGTGAGCGCAGACGGCGTTCGCGACCTCGTTGAGGCGGGCGCTTCGATCATCAAGGTGGGCGTGGGTCCGGGTGCCATGTGCACCACCCGAATGATGACGGCGGTGGGCCGTCCGCAGTTCTCGGCTGTTTATGAGTGCTCACAGGCTGCGGCCGAGCTCGGCGCACATGTGTGGGCAGACGGCGGCGTCCGGTATCCGCGGGATGTGGCGCTCGCGCTTGCGGCTGGGGCCAGCCAGGTCATGATCGGCTCCTGGTTTGCGGGTACCTATGAGAGTCCCGGCGATTTGCAGACCGACGGCCAGGGGCGCCAGTACAAGGAGAGCTTCGGCATGGCTTCCGCCCGCGCCGTCCAGAACCGGACGCAACGGGACGATGTATTCGCTCGTGCTCGCAAGGGCTTGTTCGAGGAGGGCATCTCGACCTCAACCATGTACCTCGATCCAGCCCGCCCTGGGGTTGAGGACCTGCTGGACATGATCACGGCAGGGGTACGCAGCTCGATGACGTATGCAGGCGCGCGTTCCCTCGCAGAGTTCCGTGAGCGGGCAATAGTCGGCGTGCAATCCGCCGCCGGCTACGAAGAGGGTCGTCCGCTCCAGCAGAGCTGGTAGAACCGCGTCGGCCGCAGTGCTTGAAGCGCCGGCGGCCCTTCGGGTGCTGTAAACTGGAGATCTTATGGACAGTTCCTCTAGGGGCCGGCCCATGGCGCGCACGCAGCGAGAGGCAACATCGACCCGATGTGCAGCGCAGCCATCCAGTGCCGGCAGACCCCGTTCACTTGCCCATCACTCAGCTTCCGCGCGTACTGCCACAGGCGGTTCGCCTCGGGCTGGGCTTCCCAGTGCGGACGCCGGCGGCGATGCCGTCTGCGGTGACGCCGTCTCGGAGCCGTCTCAACCGGAGGACTCCTCCGAGCCGACGGAACCTCCGAAACCCGTCCCGCCCGTTAGGTCCGCCACGCCGCTGACCGCCCCGGCGGTGATCGCGTAGTGGAATGGCTCTATCTGGTTGCCGGTCTCCTGCTGATCCTCGGCACAGGCTTTTTCGTCGCAGTCGAATTCGCACTGGTCGCACTTGACCAGACGTACGTGCAGAGAGCGGTGGACGAAGGCGACAAACGCGCGGAACCCCTGCTGAGGTGTTTGAAGTCGCTGTCGACCCAGCTGTCCAGCTGCCAGTTGGGCATCACGCTCACCACGCTGCTGACCGGCTACGTCATGGAGCCCTCAGTGGGCCGGCTGCTGGAGACGCCCCTGGCCTCACTCGGTGTGCCGGATGCTGCAAGTGCATCCGTCTCCCTCGTCCTCGCCATGGTGTTGGCAACCCTGCTTTCGATGCTGATCGGCGAACTGGTGCCGAAGAACATGGCTATCGCGCTGCCTTTCAAGGTCGGCCGGACGCTGGCGCGTCCCCAGCTGATCTTCACCGCCATCTTCAAGCCCGCCATCGTCCTCCTCAACGGCTTCTCGAATCGTGTGCTTCACCTGTTCGGGCTCGAAGCGAAGGAGGAGATCTCGGGCGCACGAACTCCGTCTGAACTTTCCTCCCTGGTCCGACGGTCAGCTGAACTCGGCACGCTGGACCAGGGCACTGCCACGTTCCTGGCACGAACGTTCAGTTTCTCGGAGCGCACGGCAGCGGACGTGATGACGCCCCGTATCCGCATGGCAGCCGTCGAATCGGACCAGACGGTAGCCGACGTCGTTGATCTTGCACGCAGGACGGGCTATTCACGCTTTCCTCTCATCGGGGACTCACCCGATGACATCCGCGGGGTGGTGCACGTCAAAAAGGCGGTTGCCGTGCCGCGATCCAGGCGCGCAGAGCTGCCGGCCGGCACGATCATGACCGATGTCCTGCGCATCCCCGAGACTGTTCACCTTGACTCTCTGCTCAGCGAGCTCCGGGAAGCGAACCTGCAGCTTGCCGTCGTGCTGGATGAGTACGGTGGAACGGCAGGGGTCGTCACTCTTGAAGACCTGGTGGAGGAGATCGTTGGAGAAGTTGCCGACGAGCATGACAAGCTCAAGCCGGGCGTCCTGCAAAGTGCGGCCGGCAACTGGTTCTTCCCGGGGATCATGCGGCCGGATGAGGTCAGCGACCAGATTCCCAACCTTGTGGTGCCTGACGAATCCGGTTATGAGACAGTCGGCGGCTTCATGATGTCCGTCCTCGGCCGGATCGCCGAGACAGGTGACCGCGTGGAGGTGTCCGGCGGAACTCTTGAGGTGGAACGTATGGACGGACGCAGGATCGACCGCATTAGTTTCCTTCCTGCAGAGCCGGAGGACGCCGGTCACTCCGGATCCGGCCCAACTGCAGTGGGAGGTTCCCGATGAGCGACTGGGCTGGAATTCTCTGGCTGGTCATCCTGCTGGTCGGCAACGCATTCTTCGTCGGCGCCGAGTTCGCGGTCATGAGTGCGCGTCGAAGCCAAATTGAGCCTCTCGCTGAACAAGGCCTGAAACGTGCCCGCACCACCCTCTGGGCAATGGAACACGTTTCGCTCATGCTCGCCTGTGCGCAACTCGGTATCACCGTCTGCTCCCTGCTGATCCTTCAGGTGGCAGAGCCCGCCATTCACCACCTGATGGTGGTCCCGCTCGAGGCGATCGGTCTGCCGGAAGCGCTGGCCGACGGCGTCGCATTCGGCATCGCGCTGGCCCTGGTAACCTTCCTGCACGTGACGTTCGGGGAGATGGTGCCGAAGAACATCTCGGTATCCGTCGCCGACAAGGCAGCACTGTTCCTCGCGCCGCCGCTCGTCATGGTGGCGCGCATCGTTCATCCCGTCATCTCTACCCTGAACTGGACCGCCAACCATATTCTGCGCGCACTGCGCATCGAGCCGAAGGACGAGGTCACTTCCTCCTTTACGCTCGAAGAAGTGCAGTCCATTGTGCAGGAATCGACGAGGCATGGTCTCGTGGACGACGACGCGGGGCTGATCAGCAGTGCACTGGAGTTCTCCGGACAAACGGCCGGAACCGTCATGGTGCCGCTGGACGAGCTGGTTACGCTTCGTACCGATTCAACTCCTGAGGAATTCGAAAAAGCCGTTGGGCGCACGGGGTTCTCCCGTTTTGTCCTCGTGGATGAACACGACAACCTCACGGGTTACATGCACCTCAAGGACGTCATGTCGATGCCGGAAGGCGCCTACTCGCGTCCTATCACGGAGAACAAGGTGCGGGCTCTGGCCAACCTGAGCGTGGACGATGAGATCGAGGACGCGCTGGCAACAATGCAGCGCACCGGCTCCCACCTCGCCCGGGTAATGACCAGTGACGGGCAGGCGCGGGGCGTGCTCTTCCTGGAGGACGTTATCGAACAATTGGTGGGCGAGATCCGGGACGCTACGCAGAACCAGGGACTTCGGAGAACCGGAGAGTTCCTCCAGGACGGCGGAGACCTGCGAACCCGACCGGCACGCTAGTCTCCGGTGAGGCAGCGGGGGTTCCCATCGGAGTATGGGGACCTCCGGCCGTCATGGCGGGAACGTCAGTCCCATCCTTGCTGAGGAGTGGCACAGGTATCCCGGAACACGTACTGCGAGGGTCGCTTGCGTTGACGGCTGGACCAGTCGATAGCAGGCCGGCGCTGCTTCTCGGGAAGGTAGCCGAGGCGGTAGACCGCCATCAGCTCAAGACCGTCCGGCACACCAAGAATGGCCTCAACCCGGCTCCAGTTCTCCGGAACTTCCATCGGGAAGGAGACAAACTGGATGCCCATCCCGAGCTCCACGGTGGTCAGCCATACATTTTCCATCGCGGCGCCCATGCTGAAGACGGAATAGAAGCCGGACAGTTCGCCTGGTCGATACTCGCTCCTGTCCAGCATGACGCCCAGTAGCAGCGGGGAGCCCGCAACGAGCTTTCTGTTTTCCTCGCCGAGGGTCTGGGGGACGCGGAGCTTGTTCATCAGCGTCTGACCGGACGGAGTGAACACCTTCCTGGTGAATGGGCGGAGCAGCGCCGGAAGCTGGTCGAACAGCATGCCGTCCCTCCGCTCCTCCATCTCGGATTCGCTGAAGCGGAAATAGCGCTTGTAGCGCTCGAAGAACGTTCCCTCAGCCATGACCTGCGTCATGCTCTCGCCGCTGATGGCTGCAATCTTGCCGATGGTGTCCTGGTCCTCAACGAGGACAAAGCGCCATGGCTGGCTGTTCAGCTGTGACGGCGCAGCGCCGGCCACCTGCATCAGAACCTTCTGGTGCTCTGTGCTCACGGGCTCGGACAGAAAGGGACCGTTCGTGGTCTTTCGGTTGAATACGACATCGAGGAATTCCACGGGTGTCCTAATGGTTGCGGTTCACGTTCGGAGTGCGACTATCAGGCTCAGAATATAGAACGGCAGCGGAACCAGCGCAGCCCAGATATGCCGGTAGGGGTGGCGTCGAGGCGACCCGGCGTACGGCAGGGCGACCAGCGCCACCAGCGCTGGAATGAGGAACCACCCTGCCGTGCTGGAACTCCACCACAGGGAACTCAGCGCAACGAGGCCGAGGCTGAGGGTCGCGACATACAGCGCGTGATGGATCCAGTGGAATCCCTGCGAGTTGATCAACCCGGTCCGCACTGACGCGCCGAAAGCCGCGTTCGCGGCGTAGAGCCCAAAAGCCAGCGCGACGACGCCGGCTGCACCGTTCATGCTTCGGAACCTCCGCGGAGAAAGGGTCAGGAAGGATCATCGTCGCACCATTCCTACGCCGCCGCACAAACTGCGAATGATTCGCGTTTAGGTTAGAGTTGACCTTGCCCTGATGGCCCGACCCTCTCCCCAAAAAGATCGAGGATACTCATGCGCTCCGTTCTCGCGCGAACCACTGCGGTTCTCTCCGCTTCGGCCCTTCTGCCGCTGGCGTTGGCTGGCTGCGGCCAAAATGCCGATGGAACGGCCTCCGCCGAGGACGCGGGCACTCTTCAGGTGGTGACTTCCACGAACGTCTACGGGAACATAGTCGAATCCGTCGGCGGTGACCTCGTGGAAGTGACGGCGATCGTCGACAGTTTGAGCCAGGATCCGCACTCCTACGAGGCGACGGTGCAGGACAAGCTCGCTGTATCGAAGGCTGACCTGCTGGTGGAAAACGGCGGCGGTTATGACCCCTTCCTGCACACGCTCGCTGATTCGGTCAAGATGGATCATGAGTATGTATTGAGCGCCGTCGACATCGCGGGAGTAGCTGGCGGGGAAGAAGCCCACGCCGGGGAAGAGGCCCACGCCGAGGAAGAGGCTCACGCCGAGGGTGAGCACGGGCACGGCTCCTTCAATGAACACGTCTGGTACAAGCTGGACGCCATGGCCGATCTTGCAGGCGCTGTGGCGGAGAAGCTGGCCGCACTCGATCCCGACAACGCGGAAACTTATGAGAGCAACGCTGCGACGTTCGAGAAGGACATCGCCGCGCTGCTTGAGGAGGCGCAGGCACTGGCTCGCGAGGCTGAAGGTAAGTCCGTTGCCGCTACTGAGCCGGTGCCTGCCTACCTCCTGGAGGCGGCGGGCCTTGAAGACGTTACCCCCGAGGATTACTCGGAGGCCATCGAGGAGGGCTCCGATGTTCCGGTGGCTGCCATGAGCGAGATGCAGCAACTCGTGGAAAGCGGCTCTGTTGCTTTCCTTGCCTACAACGAGCAGACCGAAGGCGCGCAGACGCAGGCGGTCCGCAGCTCCGCGGAGAGCGCCTCCGTGCCCGTGGTCAGCTTCACCGAGACGGTGCCGGACGACGCTGATTACATCTCCTGGATGACCACCAACATCCAGAACATCGCCGAAGCACTGAAGTCCTGACAGAATTGGCCAGTACCCTCCCTTCCCAGTACCAAGGAGACCGCGTGGCCAACGACGGCGGTGCTGCAGCACGCCCCGTAGTCAGCCTGCGCTCAGCTTCACTTTCCTTCGGCCGTCGCACTCTGTGGCACGACCTGGACCTGGACATCCGGCCCGGGGAGTTTCTAGCGGTGCTGGGTCCGAATGGGTCGGGCAAGACCAGTCTTCTTCGGGTTCTTCTCGGCCTGCAGGACCTGGATTCGGGAACGGCCACGGTGAACGGCCACGCCCTGCACCGGGGAAGCCGTGCCTTCGGCTATATCCCGCAACAAAAGTCCTTCGCCGCCGAAACGCCACTTCGTGCCCGTGACCTGGTGGGGCTGGGAGTGGACGGACACCGTTGGGGCTTTCGCCGCGCGGGATCGGCGTACCGGCGAACCGTCGATGCACTCCTCGAAAAGGTGGGAGCGTCGTCGTACGCTGACGCCCCGGTCGGCCGATTGTCGGGCGGAGAGCAGCAGCGGCTCCGCGCCGCCCAGGCGCTCGCAACTGATCCGCAGGTGCTGCTCTGCGACGAACCGCTGCTTTCACTGGACCTGCACCACCAGCAGGCAGTGAGCCGGCTGATCAACGACCAATGCCGGGAGTACAACACCGCGGTGGTATTCGTGACCCATGAAATCAATCCCATCATTGAGTACGTGGACCGCGTTCTGTACCTTGCGGGCGGACGTTTCCGCGTGGGCACACCGAAGGAAGTTATGACCAGCGAAGTGCTGTCCGACCTCTACGACAGCAGGGTCGACGTGATTCACAACAACGGCCGCATCGTTGTGGTCGGTCTGCCTGACGCCACCACGCACCATCATGCCGAAGTTGCGCACCCGTGAACCTCGAGGAAATGCTGAGGGCCATCTTCACCTTCGACAACTACGCCGAGCTGCTGCCCCTGGTGCAGAACTCGATCTGGGCCGGCGCCGTGCTGGGCCTGTTGGGCGGGCTAATCGGCACCTTCGTGATGATGCGGGACCTTGCCTTCGCGGTCCACGGGATTGCTGAACTCTCCTTCGCGGGTGCGGCGTTCGCCCTGCTCGTCGGCGCGAACGTTGTATACGGTTCCCTGGTCGGGTCCGTGATTGCGGCGCTGCTGCTCGGGCTGATGGGCATTCGGGCACGGGACCGCAACTCGATCATCGGCGTCATCATGCCTTTCGGCCTCGGCCTGGGGATCCTGTTTCTGGCGCTCTACGAGGGCAGGGCCGCGAACAAATTCGGTTTGTTGACCGGACAGATTGTTTCTGTCGATCAGGTTCAGCTGACACTCCTGGCGGGATGCGCGGTGGTTGTCATGGCCGCACTCGGCGCAATCTGGCGCCCACTCACCTTCGCCAGTGTGGACCCGGACCTGGCTGAAGCCCGGGGCGTACCGGTCCGCGGGCTGTCGCTGGTGTTCATGTTCCTACTGGGAGTGTCGGTGGCGCTGTCCATTCAGGTGGTCGGCGCGCTGCTGGTGCTCGCGCTGCTCATTACCCCGGCCGCCGCAGCCCTGAAGGTTACGTCGTCGCCCCGCCTGGTCGTGTTGCTCAGTGTTGTGTTTGCGTGCACGTCAGTGGTGGGCGGAATCCTGCTGGCACTGGGGGGACGGATCCCGATCAGCCCCTACGTGACCACTATTTCCTTCGTGATCTACCTCGTGTGCAGGACCATCAACTGGCGACGCTCGAAAAAGGCGACGGCCTCGGAGTCGCGTGCGGTCCAGCCCGCCTAGTTCGCCCGGTTCCTAGTCCTTCGCGGCAGTGCACTCCGGGCATAGTCCGTAAATCTCGACTGTGTGGGCTACATCGGTGTAGCCGTACTCCCGTGCCATCCGTGCCGCCCACTGCTCAACGGCCGGAGCCTCGATCTCCACGGCCCTTCCGCACTTGCGGCACAGCAGGTGATGGTGGTGGTGCTCGACTGCGCAGCGGCGGTACACGGCCTCGCCCTCGCCGTTCCGCAGGACGTCCACGAGGCCGTCGTCGGCCATCGACTGCAGGATTCTGTAGGTCGTGGCGAGGGAGACCGACTCACCGCGTTCATGAAGTTTCCGGTACAGCTCCTGTGTGCTTACGAAGTCGTCGAGCTCATCGAGGGTAGCGCCGACGGCCCGGCGCTGCTTGGTCACGCGTTGTTCCGGTCCTTTGCGGACCGGCTGTGCTGCCTCCGATGACATGCCTGGCTGGTCACCTTCCTGTCCTCGATTCGACCCGCGTCAAGGGTAGCACCGGGGTGGCGGCAACCCCGCGGCGCCGCCGCTGACAGGCTGCACCGACGGCGGTAGTCTGGGCGGATGTTGATGACGAAGTTCACTCATGCGTGCGTCCGGCTGGAGAAGGATGGTTCCGCCCTCGTGCTGGATCCAGGCAACTTCTCGGAGGTCGAAGAGGCCGTTGCCGGAGCGGCAGCGATCCTCATCACTCATGAACATGCGGACCACTTCGACGTCGGTAGGATCGCTGAGTCGATGCGATCTGATCCCTCACTGGAGGTTCATGCGCCGGCTGGTGTCGCGTCGCAGTTGACGGAGGCGCTGGGAGATGACGGCGGGGCGCGCGTTCACGCCGTGGATCCTGAGAGCAGCTACACCATCGCAGGCTTTGACGTGAGAACCTTCGGCGGGCAGCACGCGCTCATTCATCCGCACATCCCGGTGGTGAAAAACATCGGATACCTGATCGATGACAACCTCTACCACCCGGGTGATTCTTTCATCGTCCCGCACGGCGTCCAGGTGAATACGCTGCTTGTGCCGGTCCACGCTCCCTGGTCAAAGACCGCCGAAGTCATCGACTTCGTCACGGCCGTCCGCGCGCCGCGGGCACACCAGATCCATGATGCGCTGCTGAACGAAACGGGCCTTGCGATGGTCGAAGGCCATGTTGCCCGCCTGGGGAAGCACTACGGCACTGACTTCGAACATCTCGAGCCGCGCCA
>NZ_JAPSHV010000208.1 GCF_031179385.1 Arthrobacter sp.
AGGCGAGCGGACACCGTGGTTTCTGCCACGCGGTTTGTCATGGGTCCCCGCTTCTGAGCTGCACGAGCCGTGGATTCGGCTAAGAAAACGTTTTCTCAGAGCATAGCGCCTCTTCGGCGGGCTTGGGGAGCACGGGCGGATGTTGTGAAGGCCTCACAAAGTTAGCAACGGGACTCAGCCGATCAGGTTGCCCCATGCCGCACATGGCGAGCCGCCGTCTCAATCCGTTCCCAGTGCTCAGCCCATTCTTCAGCACTGCGCTGGGGGATGTTCGGATCATCCGGGCCGCGGCCGGTAGCGCCGTCGATCAATTCACGCAGGATGTCCGCATGGCCGAGATGCTGTGCGGTTTCCACGCACATGTGGACCAATATCTGGTGAAGGGTGACTCTGCGTCTGCCCGGTGACCACCAGGGCACTTCACCGACGGCATCAAGCGGAAGTGCTTCGATGGTCGCATCAGTGTGGGCAGCGGAGAACTGGTGCAGCTCGATGATCTGCTCCCGTGTTTCCTCAGCGGGGAGCCACATGTCCGCCTCGGGGGCGGCGTCGTCGTTCAACCAAGGGAGGTCCCGCCCTGCGGGCCTGCCGAAAACCTCGCCGAAGTAGCCCAGCTGCACGCTTGCAACGTGCTTCACCAGCCCGAGCAGATTGGTCCCGGTTGGAGTGAGCGGCCTGCGGGAATCGTATTCGCTCAGGCCGTCCACCTTGGCGAGCAGGTCAGCGCGTCGGAGACGCAGGTAGTAGTGCAGTGCCTCTTTGTCATCCATGGTGGCACTCTACTGGCTGGTTCCGACAGGAACTATGAGGCCGCAAGGTCGCGGCGCATGATCCACCGGGTGCGGCCGGCGCTGGTCGCCTTGGTTTCCGCTATGCGCTCGAAACCGGCCTTCTCGAAGAGCGCCGTGGTGCCGACGAAGGCCAGCGTTGTGTTGATGCGGGAACCCTCAGCATCGACGGGATAGCCCTCAATCACCGGAGCACCACGGGAAGCAGCGAAGGCCACGGCCTCTTGCAGCAGTCGGGTAGCAACACCACGACGCCGATGACCAGCCTTCACGACGAAGCAGATGACGCTCCACACCGGCAGATCGTCCACCCGCTGGATGGTGCGCGAACGGGTGAGCCGGCCCATGCTGGCGCGTGGGCCGACAGCGCACCATCCGACGGGTTCCCCCTCCAGATAGGCGAGGAGCCCAGGCGGGGGATCCTCCCCGCAGAGTTGCCGCATTCGCCCAGGTCTTCCTTCTGCCCCCAGGCTGCTGAGTTCGGAAGAAGCGAGACGGGGAGAAAGGCACCAGCAAGCCCCAGCGCCGGGTGTCTTCGGCGCAAGGAGGGACGCGACGTCGTCGAACCGGTCAGCCGTGGCGGGATGGATGTCGACCGTCATGGACGGCATCATACGCCGCGTCGGGAGGACCTAGCTCGCGAGGTTGAGATCGTCGGAGATCGCCTGCGCGGCAGAACGGAGCAGGGGAACTGCCTTGTCGGCGAAGCCCTCGTCCACGCGGGAGATCGGGCCCGAGACCGAGATAGCCGTGGGGGTGGGAGCGTTGGGTACCGCCATGGCGAAGCACCGGACGCCGAGCTCCTGTTCCTGCTCGTCGATGGAGTACCCGCGCTCGCGGATCTGGTTCAGTTCCTGGAGGAGCTGATCCACCGAGCGGATGCTCTTTTCCGTGGGGGTGGGCATCCCCGCCCGGGCCACTATGCTGCGCACCGTTTCATTGTCGAGCTGCGCAAGGATGGCCTTCCCGACACCGGTGTCGTGGGTGTGGGCCCGGCGGCCCACTTCGGTGAACATGCGCATCGAGTGTGACGACGGCACCTGGGCGATGTAGACGACCATGTCCGAATCGAGTACTGCCATGTTCGAGGTTTCGCCGAGCTTGTCCACCAGCATCTTCAACTGCGGGCGCGCCAGTGCTCCTAGTTGCTTGTTCGCGCCCTCACCGAGGCGGATCAAACGGGGGCCGAGGGCATACCGGCGGTTCGGGAGCTGGCGGGCATACCCCTTCATGACCAGTGTGCGCAGGAGGCGGTGAATGGTGGGCAGCGGGAGGTCGGTGGAGGACGACAGCTCGCTCAGTGTCACTTCGCCGCCGGCGTCTGTGATCAGCTCCAGCAATTCGAAGACGCGCTCAACGGACTGGACACCGCCACCTGTAGCTTTCTCTGCCATTGGTTCCCTCACGATTCTCAGCTTGCCCACGTGCGGCGGTTGTGCTCGCTCGGGGTACTACTAACTCTATCGCGATTCCGCCTGATGGAATCTAGTTTTCTCTGGCTGAGCTTGTGCTCGTGTGTTCACGGTCAGCCCAACAGAGTTCGTCCTGAACTGGGTAAAATGTTCCATGGTCCTTAGTAATCGTCAGCCTCCCTCGGTCGAAGCCTCCCACAGCCCGGTGCACCAAATGTCCGATCGGTTGCAGGACATGGTTTTGGAAAGTCAGGATGTGAAGGATTTCCTGACCGATCTCGCTCATGTGAGCGTCTCGGAATTCTCCGAACCGGGTCTTGAGCTGTGGTGTGGGATCACTCTGCTGCGAGACCGACGGGTCGTGACCGTGGCCAGCAGCAGCGCCCACGCGCGCATGATGGACGAGATTCAGTATGACCTCAATGAGGGTCCCTGCCTGAGTGCGGCACGCTCCGGCGAAACCGTTCATGTCCGGGACTTTCTCGACGA
>NZ_JAPSHV010000091.1 GCF_031179385.1 Arthrobacter sp.
CAGGGTCAGGAGGCCACGCTCGTCTTCCTGCCGAATGACGCAGCCGGCGACCCGTGGTTCGTGCGGGCCGCAGGCTATCCGGGAGTCGGACTTTCCCTCGCCTGGGACCGGCCCGTAAGCGTCACCCGACAGGACCCGCTTCTTCGCTCCGTCACCATCCTCGTCGCCGACGGCGCCGTTCCACCAGAGACTGTCCGCACCCTCGCGGCCGAAGAAAGGCACGCATGACCACCACACCAGTCGCCAGCCGGGACGCGCTCTCCGAGCCTGTTGATGACCTGACCGGCGAGCATGCCGTCAAGCGCGCGCGGATCATGGAAATCCTCGACCGAACCGGCCACGACTCGCTGCTGATGACGAGCAACACGGTCATGACCTGGTACCTGGGCGGCAGCCGCCTGCACATCAGCCTCGCCGGTGATCCGGTCGCCGTTCTGCTCGTAGACCGCGAACGCGACCACCTCGTGACTTCCAACAACGAAGCGGACCGGTTGATCCGTGAAGAACTGCCTGCCGGCGTCGTTGTTCATCCCGTGCCCTGGTATGAGTCCGTACTGGAGGTGGCGCGCCGTCTGGCGGTACCGGAGCCATTGGCTGAGGCAGACGTGCAGCGGGAACTGCGAATGGCGCGGCAGGAGCTCCTTCCGGTCGAGGCGGAGCACTATGCCGCTCTCAATCGGGAAGTGGCGCGGGCCATGACGGACGTGCTCTCAGCGGTGCGGCCGCATACAAGGGAGCGTGACGTCGCTGCGGAGCTGTCCGCCCGGATCGTCGCCATGGGTGCAGAACCGCTGGTCCTGTTGTGCAATGGCCGCGAGCGCTCGGCTTTCCGTCACCCCCTGCCGACGGCGGCGCCTCTGGGCCGCCGGGCCATGGCCGTTGTCTGCGCGAGGCGTCGGGGCATGGTTGCCAACGTCACGCGCTGGGTGCGGTTCGATGGGTCAACGGCTGCAGAACGCGATGCAGAGGTCCGGATCGCCGCGGTTGAGGCTGACATCTTCGCGGCCACTGTGCCCGGTGCCCGGCTCGATACGATTTTTGACGGCATCCGCCGCTCCTATGCCGTGCATGGTTTTGGTCCCGAGCAGTGGCGTTTACATCACCAGGGCGGGCCGGCCGGTTATGCGGGCAGGGATCCGAAGGTGACAGCAGCAACCGACGACGAGGTGGTGCTGAACCAGGCGTTTACATGGAACCCGTCCGGACCTGGCGTGAAGATCGAGGACACCGTACTACTCACGGCAGAAGGGGTCCGGGTACTCAGCGTCGATGAACGCTGGCCTACCGTCGAGGTGAACGGCCTGATGCGTCCGGCGACGCTCCAGATCTAGAATCAGAGGCGCTTGAGCCAACCGACGGCGGCGCTCAGATCCGAACGGGCGACCCCGTGGCCGCCATCCCTCAGAACCTGTTCGACGTCGGCCCCCTGCCGCCGCAGTTCCTGCACCACGGTGGTGACGCTCTCCAACGGCGCCATCGGGTCCGTCCGTCCGTTGAGCACGAGGAACCGGCTGCCGGACAGATCGCCCTCCGTAGTGCGGTCTCCGAACGGATACATCCCGGAGAACGTAATCACGCGGTCGATCACGTCGGCATGGAGCATGGCCGTTGCCAGCGCGATGTTTGCACCGTTGGAGAATCCGACGGCGATGAACTGCCGGTCACCCAGGCCGTACTGCTCCCGTGCCTCACCAACGAACTGTGCCAGCTCGCCGGCACGCAGAATGACGTCGTCGACATCGAACAATCCCTCCCCGCGCCGGGCAAACCACCGCAACATGCCCTTCTCCTGCGTTCGGCCACGCGGAGCGAGAACACCGGCGGACGGGTCGAGTTCCGCGGCGAGCTGGGCAATGTCCTGCTCGTTCGACCCTGTCCCGTGCAGCATCAGGAGGATAGAGCTGTTGGCGGAACCTTCCCGATAGATGTGCGGCCAGCCCGCGGCGTTCGGCGCGCCCGTCATGCGTTCTGTCCCGTTGACTCATTGACGGTCCCGTCGACCGTTCCAACCGCACTTTCGAGGTCAGAGCCGGCGTCGCTACCGAGAATGTTGTTGTCCTCCGGCACCTTGATCCGGGCCACGGACGCCTCGATGTCTTCCCGTGACGGCTCAAGCCACGGCGGGAGCTTCAACGACCGGCCCAGTTCGAGCAGAGGTTCATCGACGTTGAATCCCGGGGTGTCGGTCGCAATCTCGAACAGCACGCCGCCCGGTTCGCGGAAGTAGATGGACGTGAAGTACTGCCGGTCCAGGATGGCCGTGACCCTGAAGCCGCGCTCCACAAGGTCCTGGCGCCAGAGTTCCTGAGTAGCCTTGTCCGGCACCCGGAAAGCGATGTGGTGCACGGTGCCGCCGGCGACCAGCCCATACTGGCCGGAAGAATCCGCGACGACGTCAACGATGTTGCCTGCACCGCCGTCGCCGGCTTCCAGGCGGGTACGGCCGGGGGTCTCCTCTGTGATGCGCAATCCCAGGTCCTCGGTGAGGACACGCAACGTGTGCTCCGGGTTGGCGACGGTCAGCACCGAGGAGTGCTGACCGCGCACGGCGTGGTCCGCAGGGACGAACGAGGAGTCCCAGGGGTTGCGCGGGTCCGTGGTGGAGGAGGCGACGAGATCGAGTTGGAGGCCGTCCGGGTCGCGGAGGGAAAGTCTCTCCTCCTGCGCCGATGCACGGGAGATGGAGGAGTCCACGCCGAGGGAACGAAAGTGGTTCTGCCACCAACCGAGACTTCCCTCCGGAACGGAGAACGCCGTCGTCGTCGACTGGCCTGCACCGATGCGTCCCGGCGCTACCTGACCCCATGGGAAGAACGTCATGAGCGAACCCGGACGGCCGGCGTCGTCGCCGTAGTACAGGTGATAGGTGGACGGGTCGTCGAAGTTCACGGTTTTCTTCACGAGGCGCAGCCCCAGACCGCGGATGTAGAAGTCGATGTTCGCCTGAGGGTCGCCCGCGATGGCGGTGACGTGGTGCAGACCCGTGGTGTGCGCTGTCATGGTGATCCTCCGGAGCTCCCGGTCGGCCCCTGCGGTCGACGCGTATAGATGCAAATGCATGCACCTTCTTCGTTATTCCCACGGGCAGCAGATAGCCTGTGGGACGTGGATGAAGGCCCGAACGAGTTGTTGAAGTCGGCCGTTGCGGAAGCTGTCGGCGGCCGCGTTACCGCGCTTGGAGAAATCAAGCGAACACCCCTGGAGTACGACGCGTTCCTCGCCCATCGGAGCGTAAGCCGGGTCCGTGGCATAGCGGCGGTCGGTGGAACAGACGTTGAGTGGTCCATGATCGAGAAACGCACCGAAGGACCAGGTCTGGCCACCTCGTACCTGCTGGATAACGGCGCGCGCGAGTTCGATGCCTACGCATCCGGAGTGCTCGATGACATCGCTCCAGGGGTGGCAGCGCCGCGGCTGTACGGAAGCGAGCTCGACTCCGAGGGCGGCAGGACGCTCTGGCTGGAGGAAATCGGCCACGACGGAACCCGTCCTCTGGACGCTGAAACGATCCTCGCCGCCGCCCATGATCTGGGCCAGATGGGCGGTCGGTGGGTAGGACGGGAACTCGCTGAGCCGTGGTACTTCACCGAGTGGATCGATCGGCATAGCCAGCCTGAAGCCGTGGAACGAGGCCTGCGCAGCCTCCGTGAGGCTCGCCCGGCCACGTCAGCGCGTCTCGGTGACCGGCTGGTCGCAGCCGAACGCCTCGTCCTTGAGCAGGCGCGTTACCGGAGCTTCCTGGAATCCCTCCCCCACACCCTCTGCCATCACGACGCGGTGGGTGCAAACCTCTTCCGGTCGGATTCCCGGACTGTGCTGATTGACTGGGAATCAATTGGCGCCGGTCCCGTAGGGGCTGACCTGGCATCGCTCCTGTTTTCCTCAGTTCGTAGAGGGGATGCCCGGGCCGGTGTAGTGGTTCCGATTGTCGATGAAGCCGTAAACCGTTACTCCGAAGCCCTTCGTGCGGAGGCGGGTCACATCACGCCTGAGGAAATCCGTCTGGGGTTCGACGCCGCCATTGCACTTCGCTGGAAGCTCGCCGCGGACATCGTGGCCGGGATGGATGCGGGGCACCCTCCCCGGCGAGGAAGCCTCCCCGGGGAGGAACCAGCAGCGGCACTGGAGGACCTGATTGCCCTGCTGGACCTGCTCCTCAATTCAGCAGAACGGGCACGCAAAAGAGCATTGAGTCAATTGAGCGCCAATCCCAGGCCGGGCTGACCGGTAACCGTCAGCCCGGATTCCGTAATCCTGACGGGCGACGGCCCGTCGAGGATGCCCAGCTCAGCCAGGGTGGCGCCGTCGACCGCTTCCACCCAGGCCGTTTCAGCAAGCGTGGACGCCAACTGACCGGACAGTTCCGGCAACAGGTGCGGCGCCACAGCGATGCTGTTCGCCCGCGCGAGCTCAACGATTCGACGGAACGGCGTGATTCCACCGACGCGGACGATGTTCGGCTGGATGATATCGACGGCATCTGCCTCGATGAAGTCGCGGAACCTGTAGATGGTGTGCACGTTCTCGCCCAGGGCGATCGGCACGGACGTGGAACGGCGCAGCCGGCGGTACGCGGACAGGTCATCGGCACGGATCGGCTCCTCGAGCCAGTGCAGGCCGTACTCACCGAGCCGGTCGAGGGCGCGCAGGGTGGTGGGCAGATCCCACCGCTGGTTGGCATCGATCATGAGCGCGCGGTCCGGGCCGATGATGTTCCGCACGGCGGCGATCCGCTCGACATCCTCGCGCAGGTCGGGTTTGCCGACCTTCACCTTGACGGCCTGCCTGCCCTCCGCCACCCAGCGTTGTGTCTGATCGACCAATTCGTCCAGGGAGTAGTGCAAATTCACTCCGGACCCATACACCGGCACCGTCTCGCGACGGCGTCCCAACAGGTCCGGCACGGAACAACCTGCCTGCCTCCCCGCCAGGTCCCACAACGCAAGGTCGACGCCGGCCATTGCGATGGTGGTGAGACCTCCTCCGCCGGCCTCATGAAGGCGGACCCAGAGCGCGTCCCATACCTCCTCGGCGCGGGCCGGCAGCCCCGCCACAAACGGCGCGATGTCATGCTCCAGCAACGCCAGAACTGCTCTGGGCCCGATGGTCGGCGTCCAGGAGAAGCCGTGCCCCGTGCCGCCGTCGTCCGTCGTCACGGTGGTGGCAATGAAGTGGTTCTCCGGGACATCCGCCCCCCACGCGCGCCGCAGGGGCGCTGTGATGAGGCGGGCTGACAGGCCGGTGATCTTCGGGGTCATGAACTTACGAGCTCCCGGCCGGCGGTGAGAATGGCCTTGAGTTCCACCAATTGGCTTTCAGTCGGATCGACCAGCGGTGGGCGGACAGAACCGACGTCGAGCCCGTCCAGTCGAAGCCCCGCCTTGATCAGCGAGACACCGAATCCGGGAGTCTGGTCGCGCAACCTCACCAGCGGCGCATAGAAGCCGTCGAGCAACCGATGCCGGGCCTGCTCATCGTTGTCAATGTACGCGCGGTAGTAGGCGGTGGCGATATCCGGCGCCATGGCGAAAGCAGCGGAAGAGTAGAGCGGGATACCGAGTCCCCGGTAGGCGCCCTGGCTGAGCTCGGCGGTCAGCAGACCGTTGAAGAACTGGAAATCAGTTCGGCCAGTAGTTGCGACGGCGGACACAATCTCCTGTGCAAGGCCGACGTCCCCCACACCGTCCTTGAACCCGATCACCTTGGGATTGGCCGCCAGGCGGGCAACGGCGTCCGCGGTGAATGATCCATTAGCGCGGTGATAGATGATGACGGGCAGACTTGATGCCGCTGCCACATCCTCGACGTACGCCACCAGTCCGTCGGTGGGCCCCTTGACGAGGTACGGCGGCAGGACGAGGAGGGCATCAGCGCCCGCCTCCTCCGCAACCTTCGCCGCAGCACGGGCATGGCCGAGCGGCCCGCCGGCACCGGCAATCACCGGGACCTTCCCATTGACGGCACTCACCGCCGTGGTGACCACCGCACGGATCTCGTCGATATCGAGGGCATGGAACTCACCCGTGCCGCACGCGGGAAAGACTCCTCCCGGATTGTGGCTGAGGCGGGACTCAATGTGCTCCCGAAGCTTTGAGGTGTCCACCGTCCCCGATGGCGCGAACGGTGTGACGGGGAAAAACAGAACTCCATTGAACTGCATGTCTTACCTTGCTTCCTGGGTAGCTGACGCGAGCTGCGAGGTTGCCAGCTCGGTGCGCCAGCTGCGTTTCGGCTTCCACCCGAGCAGGCGGCCGGCCTTTTCAATCGAAAATGCCGGGCTGGTTCCATGCAGGTCGGCGGCGAGCGCACCCACTGCGGGCAGATAGCGGGGAATGAGCTCGGACAGCGGCTCACGGGCCAGCGCGTCAGCCGCCCCGACGAAGAACGTTTCGGCGTTCGGAATCCGGTCCATTGACTGCAGCAGCACGTCGAGGAAATCTGCGACATCACGGGCGTCGACGTAATTGAAGATCGCCGGCGCGGACAACGCGGGATCGTCCAGCCGCTCGACGACGGTATGCCCCTGTTGCGTGGGCGCTCCTGCCCATTCCTCGGGCGAGATGACATAGCAGGGCCGGAATGCGGCGTAGCGGATCTTTTCACCCTGGGCTGCCGCGAACATCCGCATCGTCTGCTCGGCGAGCAGCTTGGAGAGCGCGTATGCGTTCCAGGGTTTCGGGGTCGTCTGCTCATCCAGCGGAAACGCTTCGGGCATCCACCCTGCTGGAGAACCGTACCCGAGCACTGTGGGACTGGAAGCGGTGATGATCCGGCCGACTCCAAGGTCGGTCGCCGCACCCATCACCTGGAAGGCGAGCTGGCTGTTGGTCTGGAGGATGACGCTCTCCGGTGCACTGAAGGGTACAGCGATCGCAGCGAGGTGGATGACGGCGTCGGGCCGGTGCTTTTCGATCATGCTCCCGGCAACGCCGGGGGCCAGCAAGTCGACTGCCTCCTGCCGGATCTGAGCGGGGAACACGCCGCTGGGAACCGGCGCGCGGTCCACGGAGACGACGTCGTACCCTGCGTCAGCGAGGCCGGTCACCACGCTGCGCCCCAGCCTGCCCGAGCCGCCCGTGACCAGGACTGTGGTCCGGGAGCGCTCAGTCATGGCGCACCTGACCGCTCGCATCACGGTCAGCCGCGAGATCTGTGCCCAGGCCGAGTTCGCTGATCCGGACAGGGAGTGAGGAATCGAGCGAGGCGTTGCCTGCAATGCCGACCGCCACGGCGCGCAGTCCGTCCAGGTAACCGGACGGCCTGCCCAACGGGTCCTCGCCCGGCCCTTCGAAAAGGTCGGTGAGCAGCAACGCATCACCGCCGCCATGACCGCCTTCTCCGTTCACGATCGGCACTTCCACGGCGCGTTCCCAGTGCTTCTGGAGAATGAGCCGTTCACCGTTCACCCTGAGGGCGTCCTCTTCCTCCACCGGGGTGGCGCTGGGATCGACGACGTTCTTCTGGTCCGTGCTGCTCGAGACAGCGGCGCGTTCCACTACCTCAAGCTCAACCCGGCCGAGCGTCCCGTTCACCGCGACCCGGTACCCCTCCCAGGGGCTGTGTGCATTGAGGGAGTAGCTCAGGGTGGGCCCGGTCCGGTAGTCCACCACCAGGGCGAGGTTGTCCTCGATCGTGATGCCGGGTGCGAAGACGTCCTGGTCACGCTGATAGCCGTCGTGGTGTTCGTTGGCGTAGTAGAGGGCGTTCAATCGCTCGTCCTCGCGCAGATCAAGAGCGAACGGATCCCCGGCGGCGGAGTCGGTGGTGCCGCGCTCCGGGCGGTCGGTCAGCCCACGGCCTGCGGCGTTACGGTCACCGTAGAAGCGAAGCCCCCCACTGGCGAACACGCGCTCGGGGACGTCGTCGATCCACCAGTTGACCAGGTCGAAGTGATGTGAGGCCTTATGGATCAGCAGGCCGCCGGAGTTCTCTTTGCGCCTGTGCCAGCGGCGGAAGTAGTCGGCGCCGTGCACGGTGTCGAGCATCCAGCTGAAGTCAATCGATGTGACAGTGCCGATCGCGCCGCTCTGGATGAGCTCCTTCAGCGCGCTGTTACGCGGCGAATACCGGTAGTTGAAGGTGACGACGACGTCCCTGCCCGTTCGCTCGATGGCGTCGCAGATACGGCGGCAGCCTTCCACATCAATGGTCAACGGTTTCTCGACGACGACGTCCGCGCCTGCTTCCAGCGCCTCGACAATGTAGTCGGCGTGCGTGTAATCAGGGGTGGTGACGATGACGCGGTCTATGCCGTTGTCCTGGATGAACTGTGTCAGGTCTTTGGGATCGAACTTTCCAATCGCTGTTCCGCCGGCCAGCTCCGCAGCCAGCGCGAGGTAGTACTCGACACGGCCGGGATTGGTGTCACTGATGGCAACGAGTTCGGTTGAGGAAGCGTGGTCGCCGAGTGCTGCACGGACGTACATGTCGGCCCTGGACCCGGTGCCGATCAGGACGACGCGGGTGCGCTTCTGATCCTGCGACTGCGGTTCGGCAGACAGGGTGTGGGAGGCGGTGCTCATGGGGCTCCTTGGTTGGTCGGCATCAGGAACGATGCGACGCCGTAGATGGCGAGAAAACGTTTTCTGGAAACGTTATATGCTTTCTATCAATACACCGGCTCACCCGTCAACCATTCACCGTGATCACGCCGATCCCGAGCTCATGAGGAACCCATGGCAAGGAAAACCGCCAACCGCAGGGTAGGCATCACCGACGTCGCACAGCGGGCAGGAGTCTCGCTCGCCTCGGTCTCGCGCGTCATGAACGGCAACTTCTCCGTAGATCCGGACATCGCCGCCCGTGTCCGCACAGCGGCTGCGGAATTGAATTACCAGCCCAACGCGGTGGGACGCAGCCTGGCGCTGGGCAAGACAGACACGATCGGCGTCGTCGTTCCTGACCTTGCCAATCCAACCTTCCAGGGCATGCTCCGCGGGGTGAGCCGTGCCGCTGCGCAGGACGGCTACCGCGTCCTGATAGCCGACTCCTCCGAGGTTTCCAGTGAGGAGTCCATTCTGGCGGGGGAAGCACGGCGCCGGTGCGACGGCGTCGTGCTCTGCGCACCGCGCATGAATGATGCCGAACTTGAAGCGCTGGCTCCGTCCCTGCGTCCGCTGGTACTGGTCAACCGCTCGACGGCGGACATCCAGACACCCAGCCTCGTGGTCGACTACGGACAGGGTATACAGGATCTCGCGATGCACCTGGTGAAACTGGGGCACACCCACCTCGCCTTCCTCTCGGGCCCCGAGCGGAGTGCCGGCAACCAGGCCCGCCTTCAGGGACTGGAGAAGTTCCGCACGGATCATCCCGCGGTCACCCTGACCGTACTCTCCGGCGGATCCAGCTTCGAGGCTGGCCACGGGTCAGCGGAGGCCGTTCTCGAAACGGGAGCAACCGGCGTACTGGCGTTCAACGACCTCGTTGCCATGGGACTACTGAGCGGCCTGCACGAGCGGGGCGTCGACGTGCCGGGGGATATCTCCGTAACCGGGTTCGACGACATCCCGTTTGCGAACTACACCACCCCACCCCTCACCACCGCTGCCGTGCCGATCAACGACATCGGCGAGCAGGCGTGGCAGGAGATGCGGCGGCTTCTCGGGGACGCCGCTTCGGAACCTTCCCACACCACCTTCCAGCCCGAAGTTCGGCCGCGCGGGAGTACCGGACCCGCGACTCGCTAGACAGCGAAACGTTCACGCGTGGTTGACATGCGAGAAAGCGTTTTCTATGGTTGCGGCACCGGGATCGGCCCTCGTCGAGGTGCCGTCAAGAAAGCTTTCGAACACACCACTCAATCTCAATGAGGAGAAGCTCAGTGAGTCTGTTTCGTCCTGCCCTGACCCTGCTTTGCGCCGCGACCCTCGTGTCAACAACCGGCGCCCCCGCTACCGCCCAACCTCCATCTCATGCGGCGCCGCCCGCGCAGACAGCTTCAACGCCACTGGAACACCAGACGCTACCCACCAATGACGGCTGGGGTTCGTACGGTGCGGGTACCACCGGCGGCGCGGGGGCTGACGGTGACCGTATCTTCGATGTCTCATCCCGGGCAGAACTCAAAGCGGCCTTCGCCGCAGCCGGTAACGATTCCAAGATCATCCGCGTCCACGGTGAACTGCTCGGCAACGCCGACGATGCCGGAAATCCACTCTCCTGCGACCAGTACGCTTCGGGCACCGGCTACTCGCTCGATGCATACCTTGAGGCATACGATCCGGCCACCTGGGGGTGGGACCGGGAGCCCGAGGGTGGGCAGGAGGAGGCCCGAAACCGTGCTGCCCAAAAGCAGAGGGCAACGATTCTCCTCGATGTGCCGAGCAACACCACCATCGTGGGCGCCTCTCCGGATGCAACCCTCAACGGACTGTCGCTGCGCATCAATCGTGCGAACAACGTCATAGTGCGGAACCTTCACCACAAGGGAGTCATTGACTGTTTCCCGCAGTGGGATCCCACCGACGGCAGTTCCGGGAACTGGAACAGCGAATACGACATGGTGCAGATCATCAACGGGTCCACGAATGTCTGGATGGACCACAACCACTACACCGATGATCCCTACTTCGACGACGAGGCACCCGAGTACTTCGGGCGGCCCTACCAGCAACACGACGGCGCTATCGACGTCACCAACGGTTCCGACCTGATCACCATCTCCTATAACCGTTTTGCTGACCGGGACAAGCTGATGCTGATCGGATCCACAGACTCACCCGGCCGTGGAGACCCCGGCAAGCTGCGGATAACTCTGCACCACAACGAGTTCGTGAACGTCGGGCAGCGCGCGCCGCGCGTGCGCTACGGGCAGGTTGACGTCTACAACAACCACTTCGTCACCAACGAGCAGTCCAGGGTTCCTTACCAATACAGCCTGGGTGCCGGCGTGGAGTCCCACATCTGGGCGGAGGCCAACGCCTTCACGCTTACCCCGGAAGTCGACCCTTCGGAGATCATTGCGCACTGGAAGGGAACGGCAATCACCACGATCGACAACACAGTCAATCGGCACGTCGTCGATCTCCGCGCCGCCTATAACGCCAGCGCACCCGCGGACAAACAACTGGCAGAGGACACCTCATGGCGGCCGGTACTTCGCACACAGGTTCATCCGGCTCAGGCGGTTCCCTCGATTCTCAAGGGCAACGTTGGACCCGTATTTACGGCGGGAGATCGCCGGTGATCCTCGAACGACACATCAACCGCAGAACAGTACTGACCGGAATCGCCGGTACTGCCGGATTTATGGCATTGGGTGCGGCTTCATCCGCCGGCGTGG
>NZ_JAPSHV010000092.1:0-4479 GCF_031179385.1 Arthrobacter sp.
GAGAACAACCATGGCCGCGGCCAACAGCGCAATCAACCCCGCGCTGACACTGGGCAGGATGGGGAACCCGGCTGCTTCGGCGCCGGGTGTCCCGCTTCCAGCGACGGGCGCCGGGTCAGGCGACTCGGTTTCCTCCGGTGGCTCGTACATGGGCGCCCAGGCATAGGGCGGCATCGCGAACGGGGCGAGCTTCTTGGCTGCCTTCGTTTTCTCCGCAGGGGTGGGTTCCTCGACGGGAACCACCTCCACCGGCACTGTATAGACCTGGGGCTGGGCGGGGACTATGAGCTGCTGGGGAACGATGGGTGCCGGCGCCTGTTGGACCGGAGGCGCCGGGGCAGGTGCGGGCTTGGGGGCCGGCGCCGGTACGGGCTCGGGGGCAGGCTCAGGTTCGGGCGCTGGAGCGGGCGGTGGAGCGGGCGGTGCAGGTGCCGGCGCAGGTGCGGGTGCCGGGGCAGGTGCTGGCCCTTCCACGGGGGGCTCGGGGGACGGCTCCTCCACGGGGGGCTCGGGAGGGGGTGCGGGTGCCACGGGCGGCTCGTCGCGGCCACCCCGACCCCGATTGTCTTCCTCCGGCGGCTCGTTGCTGGGACCCGTAGCCGGTCCCGACGGGGAAGTGTCACCGCCGGAGTCATGGTCCGCGTTGGCGGCCGGTGCGGCGGCGAACGTCGCTCCGATGAACAGTGCTACCGCAGCGGTATATCTCAGCCAGTTGTTGGTGTGTTGCACCTGTATCTCCCAACGCTGCACCAGCGGCACGCGCCGACAGCTCCACATTCCGGCGCGTTAGCTCGTTGGATACCAGCTACCCGACCGTAAGTGTGCTTACGAGTTTACACAACGGCTTTCGATTTGTATCCGGTCAAGCCGAAATTGCGCCGGTGTTTCAGTGCCCGCCCGCGGTGCTGTCCTGGCCAGTGTCGCCCATGCTGGGGCGCTGAACGCACCTGAGCTCCGACGTCAGCGCTGCTTGCGCTGCCCGTCCCGAATTTCGCAGATGGAAAGCGCTCCGGATACTTCCTCGGCGGCGCTGCGGCCGAGGACCACAACCCGGTCGGCAAGCCGCACCGCTTCCTCCATGCTGTTGGTTGCAAGGAGGACCGTGGTCGGGAGGGCTCGGTGGAGGGTCTGCAGCACGTTGTGCAGCACTGTCCGGGCAGCGCCCTCGACGGCCGCGAACGGGTGGTCGAGCAACACTACGCCGGGTCCGCTCGCCAGTGCCCGGGCCAGGGCCGCGCGCCGCACGATCTCGGCGGTCACATCGGTGGGCAGAAGCTTGGCGAACCGGTGAAGCCCCGCGAGATCGAGAAGCTCGGCAATCCTCGCCTTGCCCTCGCTGGCGCTGGAACCCTTGCGGAGGCCCAGTGCGAGGTTGGCCTGCAATGAATGGGTCGGCTGCAGGCCGGCGTCCCTGGGGGTCCAGGAGCAGCGGTCGTCCGTGCGCCGGACAGGTTCCCCGCCCACCAGCACCGAGCCCGACTGTGGGTGATCCAGTCCGGCGGCCGCGCGCAGGAGGCGGGAGGCACCGTCGTTCTCTGTGCCCACGAACGCGAGCACCTCGCCGGCGCGAATATCGAGACTGACATCGCGGAGGCCCTCGGCATGCAGCTTCACGAAGGAGACGGGCAGCGGCGTCGAAGCCCGTTTGAGCGCCGTGTGTGAGGGTGGAACCGGGCTGGGACTCATCGGTTTGCTCCGTAGGTATCCGGGTGTCCGGGGCACCCACGGTGCCCGCCAGTAATCATCCCTAACCTAGTCGGAGCGGGCGTGAATCCCGCCGTATAGCGGTTGTTTGACGTTATATTGCGCCCGACTCAGTAGCGGTATGTGTTGAATGTTTCTTCCATGGTGCGGTCGAGCGGTGTCTCCACGGCGCACACGATCAGCCCGATCCATACGTTTCGTGCGAGGTCCGGCAGG
The DNA here is from genome assembly GCF_031179385.1 of Arthrobacter sp. Taxonomy (GTDB): domain Bacteria; phylum Actinomycetota; class Actinomycetes; order Actinomycetales; family Micrococcaceae; genus Arthrobacter_D. The sequence goes on from NZ_JAPSHV010000092.1 coordinate 1,921, forward strand.
CGCCAGGAGGAGAGCGGTATGCGCTCGGACGCGGGGACCGAGGTGCGGCCGATGTAGGCGAACAGTGCCAGCGGTACTCCCAGGATGACAAGGAGCTCCATGGCCTTACACCCCCTCCGGCGTTGGATTCGAGTAGGAGCGGCTAGGCAGTGCCGAATCTCCCCAGCCCGTGTGGGAGAAGATCGAGGGAGTGTGCCCCCTGCCGTCCGTGCGGACGGTGTGGAGGACAGCCGCGGTGAGTGCGGCCAGCAGAACCAGTACGACGATGATTTCCATACCTCGATGGTCCTCCTCGCCTCCCTGCCCCAACAGTGGCAGAAAAGACCACTATCAATAATTTTCAGCCACTATTCGACGAAGCCTGAAAGTTCTTTGGAACGTGCGTAACCCGCGGCATCGCTGCGTCGATTACCTGCATGTGAGGGTGCGCCGCTTCGTCCCCCAGCGAGGGCGGTGCACCCCCGAACCTCATGATCAAGACCGACCAAGGAGTTCCATGAACCTGCACGATCGTTTCAGCGCCCTCAGCCTGCCCGCCAAGGGCGCCGCCCTTGCCGCCGTCATCGCCGTCGGCGGTGCGGGCGTCGCAGTTGCCGCTCCCTCCGTTGAAGGCGCTGCCGACGGTGCTGCTGAAGTAACTGCGGTGGTGGCACCCGCTGAGGCTGCCGTGCCCGCCGTTCCCGCCCTGCCCGCCGTTCCTACGGTTTCCGAGGAAGATGTACCGGCCGTACCGGCGACCCCTGCCGTGCCTGCCGTACCGGCTGTTCCGGCATCGCCCGCCGCTTCCGCTCAGGCCGCCGCGGATGTCAAGGCAGCCGAAGACGCCGAAGCCAACGCAGAGGCTGAGGTTGACGTTGAAGCCGACGCCGACGTGCGTGGTTCCGGGGTAGCTGTCCCCGCGGTTCCGGCTGCGCCCGCCGTGCCTGGCGTTGACGGTGCACCCGCGACCCCGGCCGTGCCCGCTGTTCCGGCTGAGGTTACCCTGCCCGAGGTCGCGGTAGGAGCCGGCGTCGAGGTTGGTGCTGAAGCCAAGGTTGAGGGTTCGCGCCGCTAACGCTGCGTCGCTAGGATTGCGGGGTTTGGGTGCGGCGCAATGCCGCACCCGCCCCCGGATCGAGAGGTACATGTGAGTTCCACGCTGACGGACGATCTGCTGGGTGCTGCCCAGGCAGGCGACACTGAGGCGTTGAACCGTATCTACACTGAACTTTCGCCGAGGATCCTCGGTTACCTGACCGCCCGCGGCTCGGAGGATCCCGAAGCACTCACACAGGACGTCTTTCTCGCTCTGTTCAGCAGGTTGCCTTCCATCACGGGCGGCGAGCAGGGCCTGCGCACCTTCGCCTTCTCGATGGCGCACGCGCGTCACGTCGATGAAACCCGGAGACGCACCCGTCGGCCGGCCCTGTTTTCCTATGATCCGTCGGTAGACCACCGGACGACGGCGTCCGCTGAGTCCTCTGCCCTGGGCAACCTCACCGCCGAGGGAGCACTCGGGCACCTCCGCTCCCTGAACAGCGACCAGAGCGATGTGCTCGCCCTGCGGATCGTCGCGGACCTGCCGCTCGATGAGGTGGCACGCGTGCTCGGGAAATCAACCGGTGCCGTGAAACAGCTGCAGCGTCGCGGACTCCACAAACTCAAACAACTTCTTGTCGATAAGGATTCGAGCAACCATGGTGCATGACCCCAGCTCCCGGGCGACGGCGCGGAACCTGCTTGCCGAGTCCGACGTCGTTGCCTCCGAAGAACTGACTGTTGCGCTCGCCGAACTCAGGGGTGTCGGTCAGCGGCCGGCGCCGCCGATCTCGCCTGCGCTCGCTGAAGCCATGCGTCAGGCAGCGGTACCTGGTGACCGCTCGTCCGAGTCCGACGGAAATGTTGTTCCGCTGCGATCCCGCAAGGCCAAGCGTCGGGGTGCGGCGGTGAGCGGCGTCGTCGTGCTCGCCATGGCTGCAGGTATGGGGGGAGTGGCCGCGCTCGGGCCGGGCAACGCCGTCGAGACCGCAATCGAGTCCGTGATCCGCTGGGTGGCGCCGCCGGAACCTGCCGAGCCCGCCTCGGACAAGCAGCCCGACCCAGCTCATCCCGCGCCGGTTCCCGCTCCGGACGTAACGCCGGTCCCTCAGGCGCCGGCGTCCGCGCCTGAGGGGCCGGGCGCAGCGGAGCCGGGCACCCGGGGCGGGGAAGGCTCACCGACGGCCCCAGAGCCCACGACCAGCGCCGAGCCTGAGAACCACGCCCCGGCGGACCGGAAGGGGACCAGCAGAGACCTGCCTGAGGTGGGACGAAGAGTTGTTCCGCCGGTTGAGCTCCCGGAGTTGCCCGTCGAGGCTCCCCGCCCGGTTCCGACGCCCCGCTCCGTCCTTCCAGTAGATCCGCTCGGACTCACAGTTCCCGAAGGAACACCGAAGCCCGCGCCGAGTGCGGATCCCTCCCGCTGAAGCCCTCCCGCTGAAGCCCTTCCGTTTGAACCACTAAGCGGTGACCTGCCGCTTCGAAGAAATGACGCCGGTGTTGAAGCCGGCCAGGTTCAGCCCGCCGTGGAAGCGCGCGTGC
>NZ_JAPSHV010000092.1:4579-11132 GCF_031179385.1 Arthrobacter sp.
AACCACTAAGCGGTGACCTGCCGCTTCGAAGAAATGACGCCGGTGTTGAAGCCGGCCAGGTTCAGCCCGCCGTGGAAGCGCGCGTGCTCGATCTTCACGCAGCGGTCCATCACCACGTTCATCCCTGCGGCCTCGGCGTCCCGGGCGACGTCCTCGTGCCAGGAACCGAGCTGGAGCCACAGGGTCTTGGCACCGACCGCTTTGGCTTCCTCGAGGACCGAGGGCAGATCGTCGTGCTTCCGGAAGACGTCGACGATGTCCGGCTGCTCCGGCAGGTCGGCCAGGGACTTGTAGACCGGCTGCCCGAGGATTTCGGTTGCGGTCGGGTTCACGAAGTACAGCCGGTAGGGCGCTGACGACTGCAGGTAGGTCGAGACGAAGTAGGACGCCCGGGAGGGCTTGTCCGACGCCCCGACAATGGCGATCGACGTGGCGTTGCGGAGGATGTTCAGGCGCTCCGGTGCAGAAGGGCCCTCCCAGGAACGTTCCTGCGTACTCATGCCTTCACTCCCTCGTTCTTGAATTCGAGCGCTTCTTCGAGGTGGGCGGGCGTTCCTGCCACCGCCGTATCCAGCGCCTGGTCGAGGTCCCACAGGATGTCCTCGAGGTCCTCCAGCCCCACGGAAATCCGGATGAGATCCTCAGGAATGCCTGCCGCCACGAGCTGCTCCGCGGACAGCTGCTGGTGCGTCGTGGAGCCCGGATGGATGACCAGTGTCCGGGCATCTCCAACGTTGGCCAGATGCGAGGCAAGCTGCAGCGACTCGATGAACTTCTGACCGGCCTGCCGCCCGCCTCTCACGCCGAAGCTGAAGACCGAACCGGGTCCCTGGGGCAGATATTGCTTCGCCCGCTCGTGGTGCACGTGCGAGGCGAGCCCCGCGTAGTTCACGTACTCGACCCGGGGGTCGTTGTCGAGCCACTCGGCCACGGCCTGCGCGTTGGCGACGTGCTCATCGACGCGCTGCGCCAGCGTCTCCACGCCCTGCAGGAGCTGGAATGCGGACGACGGCGACAGCGACGGCCCGATGTCACGCAACTGCTCGGTACGCAGCTTGGTGAGGAAGCCGTACTCGCCGAAGTTGGCCCACCACTGGATGTTTCCGTAGGACGGGACGGGCTCGGTCATGGTGGGGAACTTGCCGTTGCCCCAGTTGAACCGCCCGCTTTCGACGATGACGCCGCCCAGCGTGGTGCCGTGGCCGCCGATGAACTTGGTGGCCGAGTGGATCACGATGTCCGCGCCGTGCTCGAGCGGACGGATCAGGTACGGCGTGCTCAGGGTGGAATCGATGATCAGGGGAACACCGGCGTCGTGCGCTATCTTGGCTAGCCCGGCGATGTCGGCGATCTCGCCGCTCGGATTGGCGATGACCTCGGCGTAGACCGCCTTGGTGTTCTCCTGGATGGCGGCCGCGTAGTCCGCTGGATCAGTTCCCGGAACAAAGGTGGTGTCGATGCCGAAGCGCCGGAGCGTCACGTCGAGCTGGGTCACCGTGCCGCCGTAGAGCTGGGACGCCGCGACGATGTGGTCGCCGGCCTGGCACAGCGCTGCGAAGGTGATGAACTCGGCGCTCATGCCCGACGCCGTCGCGACCGCACCGATGCCGCCCTCGAGGGAGGCGATGCGCTCCTCGAACGCCGCGACGGTGGGGTTGCCGATGCGGGAGTAGATGTTGCCGTACTTCTGCAGCGCGAAGAGGTTCGCGGCGTCGTTCGTGTCCTTGAACACGAACGACGTGGTCTGGTAAATCGGCACCGCCCGGGCGCCGTGCGTGGCGTCAGGGGTGCCGCCGGCGTGCAGGGCACGGGTGCGGAAGCCGAAAGTGCGGTCAGCCATGGAATGGCCACCTTTCCTGGAGGGTGTATCTGGTTCTTCTCAAGTATTGCGCTATCGCGCGGCGAGCACGTCAGCGATCTTCGGAACGCAGCCTTCGTTCTGAAGGCTGGTGGTGTCACCGAGCGGCGTTCCCTCGTAGAGCTGCGTCAGCAGTCTGCGCATAATTTTCCCGGAGCGCGTCTTGGGAACATCCTCCACAACGACGACGGCGCTGGGCCTGGCAATCGGGCCGATCGCCTTCGCCACGTGGTTGCGGAGTTCGGTCTGCAGTGTGGCGCTGTTGCCCACGTCACCGTGCACGACGACGAACGCCGCGATCGCATGCCCGGTCACCTCATCGGTTACCGGGCACACTCCGGCCTCGACCACCCGCGGATGCGATACGAGCGCTGACTCGATCTCGATCGTGGAGAGCCGATGGCCGGAGACGTTGATGACGTCGTCCACGCGCCCGAGGATCCAGGTGTGGCCGTCGTCGTCGTACTTGGCGCCGTCGCCGGCAAGGAACCAGCCCTGCTCCGCGAACTTGCGCCAGTAGGAATCGAGGTAGCGCTGAGGATTTCCCCAGACGGTGCGGGCCATCGCCGGACCGTGGCGGTCCACCACGATGAGTCCCTGCTCGCCGGGACCGACCGGTTCGCCGTCGTCGTTCACGATGCGGGTGCTCACGCCGGGAAGCGCGCGGGAGGCACAGCCGGGTTTGAAGGAGGCATCGGTGGGGCGGGGGGAGAGGACCGTCGCGCCGGTCTCGGACTGCCACCACGTATCCACCATAGGGGCACTTCCGGAGCCGATGTTCTCCCGGAACCAGCGCCATGCCTCCGGGTTCGTGGCTTCGCCCACCGTGCCGAGGACCTTGATGGAGGAGCGGTCGTACTTGGCCGGGACGCCGTCGGGGAACCATCCCATCAGCGAGCGGATGAGGGTGGGTGCCGTGTAGTAGCTCGTGACGCCGTACCGTTCGATGATCTCGAAGTGGCGGCCGGGATGCGGAGTGTTGGGGGTGCCCTCGAAGATGACCTGGGTGGCGCCGTTGGAGAGCGGTCCGTAGATTTCGTAGGTGTGGGCGGTGACCCAGGCGAGGTCGGCCGTGCACCAGTGAATGTCACTGTCCCGCTTGGCCGGGTCAGGGTCGCTGAAGAGGTACTCGAAGCTCCAGGACGCCTGCGTCAGGTAGCCGCCCGTCGTGTGCACCAGGCCCTTCGGCTTCCCCGTGGTGCCGGAGGTGTACATGATGAACAGGGGGGTTTCGGCGTCGAAGGCCTCGGCCCCGTGTACGGGGGAGGCGGAGGCAACGGCGTCGTGCCACCACACGTCGCGGCCCTCGTGCCAGGCGATCTCGCTTCCCGTCCTCCGGATCACCAGAACGCGCTCGATCGCGTTGTTGCCGGCAACGGCGAGATCGGCGTTGGCCTTCACCGGAACCGCGGCTCCGCGGCGGTACTGCCCGTCCGTGGTGACGAGCAGCTTGGCGCCCGTGTCCTCGACGCGAAAGCGCAGGGCCTCCGCCGAGAAGCCGCCGAAGACCAGCGAATGCACGGCTCCGATCCGCGCGCACGCCAGGGTCACGACGACGGTCTCCACCAGGACAGGCAGGTAGATGACTACTCGGTCACCCTTGCCGATTCCCAACGCGGTCAGGGCGTTCGCCGCACGACTGACCTCTTGCTGAAGCTCGGAATAGGTGACGGTGCGCCGGTCTCCTGGTTCGCCCTCGAAGAGGAGCGCAGGCTTGTCACCGAGGCCGGCCTCAACATGCCGGTCCACGCAGTTGTAGGCCGCATTCAGTGTGCCGCCGGCGAACCACTCGATGCGCGGGACAGACAACTCACCGCCGGGACCGGGGCGTGCCGGCTCGAAGGTATGTGCCGTCTGCCATTCCGAGCTCCAGTGCAACCGGCGCGCCGCCTCCTCCCAGAACGCAACGCGCTCGGCTTCAGTGGCCAGATCCGGTTCGATCAGCTCAGGTTCGGTCAACTCGGCAGTGCTCAGGTCCAACGCCGGACCGCCCATCTCTCGGCGATGCCGAGCAGCGCGTCGGTGGTCTTGCCGATCACCGCGAGCAGGATGATTGCGAGGAAGATTCTGTCTGTCCGACCGTTGTTCGTCGAGTCGGTGAGGAGGAACCCGAGACCGAGCGACGAGGCAATGAGTTCGGCAGCCACCAGGAACAGCCAGGCCTGCGCGAGCGCCAACCGCAGACCGGAGAAGATCGCGGGAACGACGGCGGGAAGCTGCACGGTCGTGAGCAGCCGGAAACCCTTCAGCCCGAAGGCACGCGCAGCCTCCACGAGGTTCCGGTCGACGTGCCGCAGCGCGAGGTAAAGCGTGGTGAAGACCGGGAAGAAGGCGCCGATCAGGATCAGCGTGACCTTCGAGTCCTCGCCGATCTTCATCCACAGGATGAGCAGCGGAACCCACGCCAGTGAAGGCACAGCACGGAGGGCGCCGATCACGGGAGCGAGCAACACGTCGGCCAGCCGGGAGAGCCCCAGTAGTGCGCCCAGAGCCAAGCCGAGCGTGGCGCCGAGGGCAAACCCGATCAGTACGCGCTGGGTGGAGATGGCGATGTGGATCCACAGCTCACCGCGCTCAGCGAGCTCGACGGCGGCGTTCAGCACCGCCGTCGGCGGGGGAAGCTGCACCGCACTGAAGACGCCCACCACAGAATTCAGCTGCCAGGCACCGAGCACCAGGGCGGGAACAACAAGCCCCAGCAGCAGCCGGACCGGGCGGCGGCTCAGCAACCCGGCGGAAGTGTCCGCCGGCTGGAGCGGTGAGACGCCGTCGTCGTCCGCGGTGGTGAGGGTGTGGCCGGTAGCCTCCAGACCCTCCTTGCTGATGGGGGTGGCGTTCTCATGGATCATGAGGAGGCCTGAATCGCTTCGGGGTCGGCGTTGGAGACGTAGGAGTCATCGAAGAGGGTCTCGAGGGCCTCATCGATCTGCTCCTGCGAGGAGACGTCGCCGGTCTCGACGAAGTTCGGGCCAACCTTCTCGAGGACTGCACGCTGCGCCTCGCCCGGAGCAGGATCGACGTCGAGGTTGGTGCGCTCGATGATCACGGCCTTGGCAAGTTCGACGTCGATGCCGGCGACCTCGGCGAGGATCTCCGCCGTCTCCTCGGGGTTTTCCTTGGCCCACTGACGGGCCTTCTCGTACGCGTTCACCACGGTCTGGGCCAGCTCGGGGCTTTCGGTCAGGAACTCCTCGTTGGCGTTGAGGAATCCGTAGGTGTTGAAGTCGATGTTGCGGAAGAAGAGCTCAGCGCCCTCCTGCTCGGCCGATGCCATGATCGGATCAAGTCCGGCCCACGCGTCGACCGAACCGTTGTTCAGGGCAGCCCAGCCGTCGGCGTGCTGCAGGTTCTGCACGGTGACCTCGGAGGGGTCGATGCCCGCGGACTCAAGGGACTGGATCAGGAAGAAGTAGGGGTCAGTGCCCTTCGTGGCTGCGATCGACTTGCCCCGGAGGTCCTCAAGGCTCTCGATGCCGGTACCCTCGACGGTCACCATTGCCGACCACTCCGGCTGCGAGTAGATGTCGATGGTCTTGATGGGCGAGCCGTTGGACCGGGCGAGGAGGGCAGCGGATCCGGCGGTGGAGCCGACGTCGACCGCTCCTGCGCGCAGCGCTTCGTTGGCCTTGTTGGATCCGGCGGACTGGATCCAGTTGACGGTTACGCCTTCGTCTTCCAGCTCGGCTTCCAGCCAGCCCTGGTCCTTGATGACCAGGCTCAGCGGGTTGTAGGTGGCAAAGTCGATGTTCAGTTCGGTGGCCGATTCTCCGGATCCGGCTTCTTCGGTGGAGGCGGCGTTCTCGCCGGCGAGGCAGCCGGTCAGTGCGAAAGCGCTGCTTGCGGCGAGCGCTACGGAGACGACGGCGCGGCGGGTGAAGGGTGAGCGGGTGCGGATCATGATTTTCCTTTGCATGGACGGCAGCCATCGCGCGGACGGGCACGACGGCGGAACAAGTGGTGGGTGCGCTAGTGGCCTTTGACGCCGAGAGTGGCGAGCAGTGAGCTCCGCATTCGACCGAGCTCAGCCGAATTGCGGTCGCGGGGGCGCTCGCCCGGCACGGTGAGCACCTCGGTGACGGATGCTCCGGGGTGAGCCGGGTCCGCTGATTTGCCCAGCACGATGATGCGGTCAGCAAGCTGGAGGGCTTCGTCGACGTCGTGCGTGACGAGCAGGACCGTTGTGGGCTGCGCGCGGTGGATATCGAGCAGGAGGTCCTGCATCTTCAGGCGGGTCAGTGCGTCCAGCGCACCGAATGGCTCATCGAGCAGCAGTACACCTGGGTTGCGTGCGAGTGCCCGGGCCAGCGACGCGCGCTGTGCCATGCCGCCCGAGACCTCACGGGGGCGGTGCTCGGCGAAGTCGGCTAGCTCGACGAGACCGAGGAGCTCCGTGACTTTTGCCTTGCCGGTTGCAGCGCTGGTTCCCTTGGGCAGTCCGATTGCGATATTGGCACGCAGGGAGAGCCAGGGAAGGAGGCGGGGTTCCTGGAAGGCGAAGGCGCAGCGGTCGTCGATCCCGTTGACGGCGGTGCCGTCGATCAGAACCTTGCCGCCGGTAGGTGAGTCGAGGCCGGCCGCGGCCCGAAGCAGGGTTGATTTTCCGCAGCCGCTCGCTCCGACAATCGCCAGCACTTCACCGGCGCGAACCTCGAGGTTGATGTCCCTCAGGACCACATGCTCAGCGCTGCCGCTGCC
>NZ_JAPSHV010000209.1 GCF_031179385.1 Arthrobacter sp.
TCGAGCAGCTCATTGGCCACCTCAGGGGTTGCGCGGGTGGCGGCGAGGCGGGCAGCAGTGGGTTCGAGTGCCAGCCGCATCTCGGTCAGGCGGCTGAGTTGGGCGACGCGTTCGGATCCCATGAGTCGCCACCGGATGATCCGGGGATCGAGGACGTTCCAGGCGCTGACGGGAAGTACCGTGATGCCGACGCGCCGGCGGGACTCGATCATGCCCATCGACTCGAGGATCCTCATCATCTCGCGGAGAACGGTCCTGGAGACGCCGGTTTCCTCCTCGAGCCGGGCAAGGGTGATCACGCTGCCCGTCGGCCTGATCCCCTGAGCAATCTCAATGCCGACGCGCTCAAGAACCGAGTTATGCAGTACGGGGGCAGGTGCCGCCGACCCGGCCTGCGCGGACGACGCGGGCAGTGAAGACGCCGCACCATGCAAAGATGTCACCTTTTCTTGCTCCTGCATTGAAGTGTGTGCCAGACTACGAGGCGAATCGTCATTTCGCCCTGCCTGGGCCCCGGAAATCAATGGAGAATCGTATGGAGAATTTCACCCAGACGCTGGGGGCGGGGCCTCTACTGGGGATTGCCGCGGGCGCGATCGCCCTCATCCTCATATTGGTCATCAGGTTCAAGGTACACGCGTTCCTCACACTGGTCCTAGTCTCCCTCGTGACAGCGTTCGCCACTGGAATTCCTACCGGCGAGATCGTCAACGTGCTCGTATCGAGCTTCGGCGGAACGCTCGGATCTGTCGCATTGCTCATCGGTCTCGGAGCGATGCTCGGCAAGATGGTCGAACACAGCGGCGGCGCCAGGGTCCTCGCAGACAAGCTGGTCGGCGCCTTCGGTGAGAAGCGCGCCCCCTTCGCCCTCGGCCTCGCCTCGCTCATCATGGGCTTCCCCATCTTCTTCGACGCCGGCCTGATCGTCATGCTGCCCATCATCTTCGCCGTGGCCCGGCGCATGGGCGGCAACAACGTCCTGCTGTACGGTATCCCGGCCGCCACCGCCTTCTCGGTGATGCACGTCTTCGTGCCGCCGCACCCCGGTCCGGTGGCAGCCACCGAGCTTTACGAAGCGAACCTCGGTTTGGTGCTTCTCATCGGCCTGCTGATCGCCTTCCCGGTTTGGTACGTCACGGGTTACCTGTGGGGCAAGTTCGTTTCCTCCAAGTACATCATTCCGGTCCCCGCACTGTTCGGATCGATCGACAACGACCAGCCCGTCAACCCGCCCAAGGCGTCCACCGTGGTGGCAATGCTGCTGTTGCCGCTTGTGCTCATCTTCATGAACACCGGGCTTGACTACCTGAACGCTGCCGGCGTCGTCAACGCCGATGAGCAGGTCTGGGTGCAGGTCCTGACCACTATCGGTTCATCACCGGTGGCGCTGCTGATCTCCGTGCTTGTCGCTACCGCCGTCCTGGGTCACCGTCGCGGTGAGAACGGCACGGCCCTGGAGAAGGTGCTGGATTCCGCGCTGGGTCCGGTGTGCTCCGTCATCCTCATCACCGGTGCAGGCGGAATGTTCGGTGGCGTGCTCCGTGCGTCCGGCATCGGTGACGCTCTCTCGGATTCGCTCGCAGAAGTCGGCCTGCCGGTTATCGTGGCTGCCTACGTCGTCGCGGTGATCCTCCGCGTTGCGCAGGGTTCGGCAACAGTGGCGCTGGTAACGACGGCGGGCCTCATGGCACCGGCTGTCCTGGCCGGCGGGTTCAGCCCTCTCCAGATCGCTGCCGTCGTGCTCGCCAGTGCTGCGGGTTCGGTCTTCGCCAGCCACGTCAACGACTCCGGCTTCTGGTTGGTCGGCCGACTCATGGGCATGGATGTGAAGACCACGCTGAAGACGTGGACCGTTCAGCAGTCACTCCAGTCCGTCGCCGGTTTCCTGCTGACCCTCGTTGTCTTCTGGATCGGCTGATGACGGTTAATACCTTCGACATCACCGGCCGGCTTGCGCTGGTCACCGGCTCCTCCCGTGGCTTGGGCTATGCCCTCGCCTCAGGCCTGGCGCAGGCAGGCGCGCGGGTTGTGGTGCACGGACGTGACCCTGAAGCCGTGCAGCGTGCCGCAGACTCCATCGGAGAAGCAACCGGTACGACGCCGGCGACCACCACGTTCGACGTCACCGACGCCGGTGCCGCCGCACAGGGCATCGAGGCGCTCGTTGCCGAGCATGGAGTGCCGGACATCCTGGTCAACAACGCGGGCATCCAGCGCCGCGCACCGTTCAACGACTTCGATCCGGCCGACTGGGACGCCATCGTCACCACGAACGTGTCCAGCGTCTTCTACGTTTCCCAGCAGATAACGCGGCGTATGGCCGAGCGTGGTTCGGGCAAGGTCATCAACATCGGTTCGGTCCAGTCGATGCTCGCCCGGCAGACCATCGCACCCTACTCAGCCACCAAGGGCGCCGTCGCCATGCTCACCAAGGGCATGGCGGCGGACCTCGCGCGTTACAACATCCAGGTCAACGCCATCTCCCCGGGCTACTTCGCCACCGAGATGAACCGTGCCCTGGTTGAAGATGAGGCCTTCAACTCCTGGGTGATCAACCGCACCCCCGCCCAGCGGTGGGGGAAGTTTGAGGAACTCGTTGGAACGCTCATCTACCTGTCGTCCGATGCATC
>NZ_JAPSHV010000093.1 GCF_031179385.1 Arthrobacter sp.
GGCACTAGTGCTAGTTCAGCATCCCCTGGGTCTCGAGAACCAAGCCCTTCACGGCAGCTGCCGGCACCTGTCGGCCCGTGGCGACCAGGTTGTTGACGGAGGCTGGGATCTCGGCCTGTGAAGCGATGATCAGCGGTGTGCCGGCTGACGAGTCGGGCAGCCTGCCATGGGTGCCGCGTACGTGAGTGGGGTCCAGGGGGACAGTACTCATGGCGTACCGCAGGCCCAGTTTCTTCTTCAGAAGGTTGAGCCCCGCCTTCGCCTTGGCGAATTTGTCCGCAGGATCGAAAAAGAGCTCCGCGGGGTCGTACCCGGGCTTTCGGTGAATGTCGACGCCGCGGGCGTACTCCGGTGCCCGGTCGTCGTCCAGCCAGAAGTAGTACGTGAACCACGCACCTGGTTCTGCAGTGACTACCAACTCGCCAGACCTCTCATGATCCAGTCCATAACGGCCCTGAGCCTCACGATCGAGCACCTCATCCACGCCTTGAACCTCCTGAAGAAGTGCGGCTACGCGCTGCACGTCCGCGGGGTCGGCGACATAGACGTGCGCCACCTGATGGTCGGCGACTGCGAAAGCCCGCGACGTCCATGGGTCAAGTTGTTCCCTGCCGTCCTGGACGTAAACCTCGAGCAGGCCTTCGCGCCGGAGGACCCGGTTGATGTCCACCGGAGTATGTGCCTCTTCGATGCCATACTCGGAGACCACGATCACTGCGTACCCCCGGGATTCCGCCTCGTCCAGCAGCGGGGCAATGACTGCATCGAGTTCCGCAGCGGCTCGTGCTGCCTGGGGCGAATCGGGGCCGAACCGTTGCAGATCGTAGTCGAGGTGAGGCAGGTACGTCGTCAGAAGATTCGGTGACTGGTTGCGCATGACGTGCCGGGTGGAATCCACAAGCCACTGGGTTGACTTGATGGCAGCGGTTGGACCCCAGTACTGGAACAACGGGAAGTCTCCGTAATGTGCCACCAGTTCATCGTGCAGTTCGGCTGGGCGAACATACGCATCCGGAGACTTTCGCCCGTCGGCATGGTAGATCGGCCGCGGAGTGACGGTGATGTCCGTAGACATTCCCATGGCGTACCACCAGCAGATATTTGCCGACCGATACGAAGCATCCTGCCGTCGGGCGGCTTCCCAGAGCTTCTCTCCGGTCACGAGCTTGTTGTGCTGGCGCCACAGGTACACGTCCCCGAGCTCCCGGAAATACCAGCCGTTCCCGACGACGCCATGCTGGGAAGGCATCAGACCGGTCAACATGGTCGACTGCACTGTGCAGGTTACTGCCGGAAGGACGGTCGCCAATTCGGACGACCATCCCTGCGCAGCAAGATTCGACAGGCGCGGCATGTCCCGCAAAGCTTTGGCTGTCAGCCCGACCACGTCTAGCAGCAGAACCGGTTTCACTATGTGTTTCCTAACTCACTTTGATCGGGCGCTGAATGGGGAACTCCTGCAGGGTCAGGTAAGGGACGTTGCCCGGAGGAGGTGGGTCTGTGCCCACGCGATCTCGGCAGCGATTCCCTCCACGATCCCGGCGGGTGGTTCGGGCAGGACGTTCCAGGTGTAGGTCTCGATGTCGAGATGGATCTGTTCGTTATAGGGCAGTCGTCCGACTTCGGCGACCGTTTCCCGCAGAACGTCGGCGGTTGTCTCCAGCGGAGCTGACGGAATGTGGTGGAGCGGAATGTGAAAGTGCACGCGCCAGGGGCTCTCGCCGGGCAGGTCGATCAGCGCTTCTGTCAGGTCGTCGGCGGTGAGTACACCGGATGTTCCGGATTCCCGTACCTGATGGAGATAGCGCGGTTCCGCGAAGGTGGACAGCGCTGCACGCGCGGCAGGGCTGGAAGGGTCGCTGACGTGCAGGGCAGATGACGCCTGGACCTTCACGACCCGCAGGCCGGCTGCATCGATCTGGTCGATGGCTTCCGCCGGGTCCGCGAAGGACACCGCGAGATGGCAGGTGTCCACGCACAGGCCAATGAATTCCGGGTCGATGCCTGAAACCACGCGTGCGCCCAGCCAACCGACCACGTCGGACACTGTGTCGAGCACACACCCGGGCTCCGGTTCCACCGCGATACGGACCGTTCTCCCCGTGCGGTCCCGCAGCTTTCGCAGGCGGGTACTAGCCTCGGCGAGTGCGGTGGAGGCGGCGTCGTCGTCGTGCTGCGTCCAGGGTTCCCGCCAGGCGAGCGGCAAGGTCGAAATTGATCCGGCCACGCCCTCGGGCAGCAGCGCCGCAAGAATCTCGGCGCAGTCCATGGTGTACTCGAGCCTTGCGGCCTCCGCCCAGGTGGGCTTATAGACATCATGCTTGACGACGTCGTTATGGAAGCCGCCGTAGGGAAATGCATTGATCGTATGCAGCTGCAGCCCCTCCGCCGTCAACACTTCACCAAGTGCAGCGAGATCATCGGGGCTGCCGGCCAGCCGGCGCGCCAGCTCCGCGGGAATCCAGAGGCCGACGCCAAGTACATCACGTCCCGCACTGCGGCGGATGGGCCCGGAGTATCCGCGCAGCTGCCGGATGACGCCGTCGAGATCTTCGGCAGGATGGACGTTCGTGCAATAGGAAAGGAGCATCAGACGCGCGCTCCCCTTAGAACGGAATTCCCCTCGAACCCCGCAGCGGCGTCTGGCAGCTCCGCCGCGTCGAAGCCCGGGATGGGGTCGAGGATCAGCTGGCCGCTCTGTCCGTAGAATTCGACGGGGTTGCGCCAGAGGACCTGGTCGACGTCGTCCGCTGTGAAGCCAGCCGCGAGCATCGCCTCTCCGGTGCGGCGGGTCTTCAGGGGATCCGACCGTCCCCAGTCAGCCGCAGAGTTGACCAGAACGCGCTCGGTTCCGTAGCGGCTGAGGATGGCTACCATCCGCTGTTCGTCCATCTTGGTATCCGGATAGATTGAGAAACCCATCCAGGCGCCTGCTTCCTTGACGAGCTCCACGTTGGTCTCGTTGAGGTGGTCGACCACCACCATGCCGGGTGCGACGCCGGATTCCCGGACAACATCGAGTGTCCGGTGAGTGCCCGCGAGCTTTTCCCGATGCGGGGTATGTACCATCACCGGCAGGGAGTACTCACGCGCCAGTTCCAGCTGCCGGCTGAAGGCCTCATCTTCGGCGGGAGTCATGGAGTCATAGCCGATCTCACCGACGGCCACCACCCCCTCCTTCACCAGGTAGCGGGGGAGCTCCTCCAGAACGGGCACGCAGCGGGGATCATTCGCCTCCTTGGGGTTGAGCGCAATGGTGGCGTGGTGCCGGATACCGAATTGCGCTGCGCGAAACCGCTCCCAACCCAGCAGGGAGTCGAAATAGTCGATGAACGAACCCACGTTCGTGCGGGGCTGCCCCAGCCAGAACGCCGGTTCCACCAGCGCGCGTACTCCGCTCGCGTACAGGGCCTCGTAGTCGTTCGTGGTGCGGCTGGTCATGTGGATGTGCGGGTCGAAGATGCGCATGGCTGGCTTCCCTTAAGAAGAGGTGGAGTAGCCGGAGGAGGACCGCAGGAGCAGGTGGACATCATCCGGAATGGGGCGTCCCGCGGCAGTGCGTTCGGCCGCATAGTCGCTTGCCATTCGGGCAAGTTCGGTGTCTGCACGCTCGTCCAGGTCTGTGACCGCCCGGAGGCTGATCCCCATGAAGACCAGCTTCAGCACCGCATGGCGCCAGCTGTGCTGATCCAGATGGGCTGCCGCGAAGGGTCCTACGGCTGCCGCGACCAGGCTGGTTTCATTCGTTCGGAGTGCCTCCTCCGTCAGACGCAACCCCACGCCGACGACGACGCCGGGAAGGGCCGGCGATGCGGTTGCCAGGGCAGACAGTCCCCTCAATACGCCGCGGCGCTCGGACGAGTCGCCGCGGTTGTAGAGCCCGAGCAGGGTTTCGGCGAGTTGGTCCGGCGGCAGGAGCCCGCCGAGTCTGCCGATCAGCTCTCCCCGGGCGTGGTCACTTACAGCACCGAACAGGACACCGGTGGGATCTGTGTCCGGATGAAGCGGCTTCCGACCCACACGGCGGGCCGCAAGGGCGAAGATCCGCGGAAGGCTGGCAGGATCGGCGGCGACCGCCGTCGTGCTTTCTTCCAGCCACCGTTCTCTTTCCTTCATGGCGTGTACTTCCTCCCAGGCGGAACGCAGTGCTCCCATGCTTCGCACCGCGAGGCCTGGACCGTCGTAGGAATGCCGCGGCAGCTCGACGGCGGCAACTCCCCGGTAGTCGAGCTCGGCCAGGGTGGCGAGCGCCGAAGTGAGGTCCACTGTGCCCTCTCCGAAGGGCAGGTGTTCGTGGGCGTGAGGGCGCATGTCGTCGAGCTGGATGTTGGCCAGCAGCGGGCCCGCCTGGAGGAGGGCTCCGCGGACGCCGTCCGGCTCCACCACAACACAGTGGCCAATGTCCACGGTGACGCGCAGATTGTCCGGCTCATCGAGCTCGGCACGGAGGCGCAGCGCGTCGGACACCGTTTCAACGAGCATTCCCGGTTCGGGCTCGACGGCCACCAGCACGTTTCGGCCGCGTGCATATTCCACGATCTCAGCGACCCTGGGAATGAGCCGCTGCCACCCGGTTTCCGGGGAAGCTCCGTCCGGAAGTACGCCGGAGAAGAAGGAGACGCACTCTGCATCCAGAGCGGCCGCGATGTCGACCGCGCGGCAGAGGAACGAGACTCTGGTGGCCGCCTCTTCGTCGACGAGAGCCGGCTTGTGCTTGTGGCGGGGATCAAGCAGGAAGCGCGTGCCTGTTTCGATGACGACGCGCAGCCCTAGCTCCCTAAGCGTCTCCCGCAGCGCCTGCAGTTGCGCGTCAAGGTCCTCGGCGAACGGATCAAGGTGTGGATGTCCCAGGGTCAGCGCTACGGCGCCGTAACCCTGCTCGGCGAGCAGCTCGAGCGCGATGGGGAGGGGATGGTCTGTGAAGCCGTTGGTTCCGTACCCCAGGCTGAAAGGCATCGGGGGCAGCGGTGGCGCTGCTGTCATGACTCGCTGATCCTCCGGCTTCGGGGACCCGAACGCAGGATCTTGCCGCCCAGATCCACCGCCGCCAGGACCGCGGCAGCAGCAGAGTTCCCGTGGCGCAGCGTGAGTGCCGCCTGCAGCGGGATCATCGCGCGAATGCCGGCCTTGGTGGCGACAAGCGCGTTCATCGCGTCCGGATTGCCGGCTGCCCGGAGCTGTGCGGGTGCACACCGGGCGGCGTACGCTGCCACCGCAGCAAGCACGGAAAGGACCCAAGTAGGGCGACCGGCGCCGGCTTTCAGGGCACCGGTGGCTACCGAGCCGGCTAACAGGGCGGTGCCGGCAGCGACCCCGGAGGCCGTCGTCGTCGTTGTTCCGTTGACTTCGCCGCGCGAAAGGAGGGTGACAGCCACCGTGTGGCCACCCATGATGCCCGCAGCGCCAAGGGCAGGGCGAAGATGGGCGGACCCGGCGCCCATGAGGACGTCGAGCGCACGGCAGGAGCCCATGGTGAGTGAGCCGAACACGGGGTGGTTTTTCGCCAGCAGATCATAGGTCCAGATCGAGACGGCGAGGGGCGCTCCCACTGCCAGGGCGCGCCTGCCTCCGCCGACAGCGCTCAAACCCAGCCCGGCAACAGTGAGAGTTGCCGCAGCAGCAAGTGCATTGCGCGCGCTGATCCTCCCGGATGGGATGGGTCGCTCCGGCCGCTCCCGGGAGTCGATCTCCCGGTCGGCATAGTCGTTGAGCGCCATGCCGCCGGCGTAGAGGCAGGCGCTTGCGAGTGGAAGGGCAAATCGCCGGCCGCTGAGCGGGTGCCCTGCGGCAGACCCGCCTGCAAGGGTGTCGCCAAGGACGGTCAGGATGGCCGGTGCACGCACCAGTTCAAGGTAGTTGTGGATCGTGCTCACAGTTGATCTGGGCTCCCTGCGCCGGCGGTGAGCTTAGTGGTGGCCGCTTTTGTCCACTCGACGAGGTTGCGGGTCTGGTGTGCGAACGCGTGCTCATCACTGCCCCAGGGATCCTTGAAGAAGAACCCCAGTGCTTCAACGTGACCGTACTCTCCGGCTGCGTGGGCAAGGGCCATCAGACGTGAGAGATCCAGCACCATCGGCGCAGCCAGCATGGAGTCATATGCGCTCCAGGTGGTCTGCAGGGTGAGACGGGAGCCGAGGAATCCCTCAATATTGATGTGATCCCACGCCACCTTTGTTTCACCCAGATCCTGGACGTTATCGATGTGCAGCGGAGTGACAGCGCCTCCGGTCAACTCCTGGAGCCCGCGGTTCTTGGACTGAAGCTTTCC
This sequence comes from Arthrobacter sp., assembly GCF_031179385.1. Taxonomy (GTDB): domain Bacteria; phylum Actinomycetota; class Actinomycetes; order Actinomycetales; family Micrococcaceae; genus Arthrobacter_D. Next base: position 6,269 of record NZ_JAPSHV010000093.1, read on the forward strand.
CGAGACCGCCTGCGGGTCGGCGAGGGTTGCTCCGTCACCGCCGCCGAGCAGGTTGGTCCCTGCCCAGGAAAGGACACGGAGCCCTCGGGCGGCGAGCGCGGGAGCAAGGACCGAGCGAAGCCAGGTCTGGCCGGTCTTGCCGTCCTGCCCGGCGGTCGGAACGCGATGGTGCGTGGCAAGCTCACGCAGGGCGGGCACGTTCAGTGCGGTGGAGGGCGTGAAACAGATGTAGGGGGAGCCTGCCAGAATGGCGGCGTAGGCGGCGACCGAACTTGGCGGCAGCACGGCACGGGTCGCATCCTCAAGAGCAGCCAGCAACAGGTCTACGTCAGAATGTTCCGCGATCGGCTCAACCGGCGCCTCGGTGGACGCGACATCCAGGACAATCACGCGGGCCAGCGCGTTGGCTTGCCGGAACTCCGAGATGTCGTGGGCCAGCCGGCGAGCGACGTCGGCCTGTGACTCCGATTGTTGTGCTGGATCGTAACCCGGCCGCACCCGCTGGTCGGCCTCCACAAGCTGTGCGCGGACGGACTCGAACAGGTGCAACGGGAGCATCCCCGATTCAACGAGTGCCTCGGCGCGCTTCGCCATGCCGACACCACTGATGTCATGGCCACCCACCACGAGGTCGCTGAAGTCAGGAAGGGCTACACCTCTGAAGGGCTCCTGTTCGGTTACGCAGCCCGTGGCCGGAGTAAGTCCGGCGGAGATGGCAGCCAGGCCAACTGCGGCGGTCGTTGCCACGGAGCCGCGGGCACCAATGAGCCAGATGCCGGTCTTCCCATAGGGGTAGGACGTTTGTTCCGTGCGTGTAGTGACGCCCGGCGTCCCTTCCGGTGATGTACCCAAGTCGAGGTCCTTTCGAAGTGCAGTAGCGCGAAGTTTCTCCGGGCGGCTCCACGGAGCCGCCCGGAGAAAACTACGCGTCAGAAGGAGTAGCAGGTAAGGAAGTTGAAGCTGTCCTCGGCGAATTCACGGGTTGCCGGGGCGCCGTCGCGCTCCACCACGTAGTACTTCACCGATCCCTGTGCGGCATCGAGGATAGGTGCCCAGTCGATTTCGCCTTCTCCCACGTCGGTGGGGATGGCCCGCGCGTCACCGTTGAGCAGGCCGTCCTTCACATGCAGGAGCTCGATCCGGTCGCCGTGCTCTTCGATCAGCTGAACGACGTCGATTCCTGCGTCAGCAGCCCAGAGGACATCCAGCTGGAAGGTCACATAGCGCGGGTCGGTGTTCTCGACGAGGATTTCCCAAGCGCTCTTGATCTCACCGGTCTCCGGGTCAGCGAACTGCGTGGTGAATTCGCCCTGATGGTTGTGAACGAAGATCTTGCCGGTGCCGGCCTTCTTCGAGCGCTCGCCCAGCCGGTTGAGAGCATCTGCCGTGGCCAGCGTGTTCTCGAGCGTGCTGATCCCAGGCGATGCAGATCCACCGGAGCCCATGTACTTCTGTCCGATGGTCTTTGCATAGGCGATCGTCGCGTCGAACTGTGCCTCGTTGGTGCTGCCGTGCGACGTGGGAGCCTTCAATCCGTATTCACCGAGCAGTTCGGCGAACTGCTCGGCAGTGCGGCCCTCATAGGTCCCACCGAAAGGCTCGACGTTCTTGTATCCGATGTCGCTGAGCTCTGCGAGTACAGCCTCTGTGCCAACTGAACGGGTCCAGCCTGCATAGCTGAACATCTGGATGGAGATCTTGCTCGCAGGGATGCTTCTGCCCGAGCATTCGGAGGCTGAGTTGGCGTTCGATGATGCTGGGGCGGCGACTGCGGGGCCGGTCAAGACAGCTGTTGCTGCGATGGCAAGTGATGCCGCTGCTGCCAGTCTGCGGGTTGATCCCCGACGTGAGCGCGTGCCGCCGGAATGGATGTCCTTGATCAAAGCTTCCTCCTTGAAGTGATGCTGCATCTGATGCCGAGTTCAATCCGTGATCTGTTCCGAGATTCAGTCCGAGCAAATCTGACTCTCCTGCCCCGGGCGGCCTAGCCAGAGAGCAGAAGAGACCTCGATCACAATGAACCTAACACGACTAATGACGACGAACAACGAATGTATCGCTCCTGTCGATATATTGACGTAACCGTATGCAGGTGTTAGATCGATCAGGCCAGAAGCGCTGGTCCTTCAGTATTTGATCTCGACAAAAGCGCTAAACGCCTGTCCTCCCGGCTGGTATTTCTGCCCGCCCGTGATCCCGAAGCCGGGGCGCTGGCGGTGACCACCAGGGCACCCCCGTTTCGTCGAAAGGTGTGCTGTAATTGGTCGATGAGTGACATAAGTAGCTTCAACGGCCTCGGTTCTTCTGGAGCGAGCGAGCTCTTCCAGATCCTGCGAGACGGTCGTCCCCGCACCCGCACAGAGCTCGCGGAGCAGATGGGGCTGGCGCGCTCGACCATTACGCTGCGCATAGAGGCGCTCATGGAGCTTGGGCTCGTCGGTTTCGTCGACGATGCTGTGTCCACCGGTGGCCGCCCCTCATCCCGTATCGCCCTCAAAGCGGGCAGCAAGATTGTGCTTGGCGTTGACATTGGAGCATCACACCTTCGCGTTGCGGTCACGGACCTGACCGGCCATCGCCTGCGAGAGGCTACCCGCACGATCGAGGTGACGCAGGGGCCCGACGTCGTGCTGCACGCCGTCGTCGAGTTGGCAACCGAACTGCTGGAAGATTCTGGGCGGGCGATGACGGACCTCCTGGCCATCGGCATCGGAGTTCCAGGGCCGGTTGAGCACAGGACCGGCAGGCCGATCAATCCCCCGATCATGCCCGGGTGGAACGGATTCGATGTCCCGGGTTACCTGCAGGCGCACTTCCACGTGCCCGTTCTCGTCGACAACGATGTGAACATCATGGCTTTGGGTGAGCGCAACGTCGCCTGGCCCAATGTGGACAACCTCATCTTCGTGAAAGTTGCGACCGGCATCGGTTCGGGCATCGTCTCGAGCGGCATGCTGCAGAGAGGCGCCGACGGCGTCGCCGGCGATATTGGCCACATCCGGGTCCATAACGGCGGCGGCGTTCCCTGCCACTGCGGGAACAAGGACTGCCTGGAAGCGGTGGCGTCAGGGCCGGCGGTCGCCACAAAGCTGCGTGCACTGGGCCTGGAGGCGAACTCGAGTGAAGATGTGGTCCGGCTTGTCGGATCAGGCACCACGGAAGCTGTGCATGCTGTGCGTCAGGCCGGTAGGGATGTGGGCGAGGTGCTCTCCGCCTGCGTGAGCCTGATCAACCCCTCGGTAATCGTCATCGGTGGCTCGATGGCCCTCACGGGCGAACACTTCATCGCGGGGATCCGTGAGGTCGTCTACTCGCGCACGATCCCGCTTGCCACGCAGCACCTGCAGATCGTCCAGTCCAGTTCCGGACTCGACGCGGGCGTCCTCGGCGCCAGCATGCTCGCCATTCACCACGCCATGTCGCCGCAGCGCATTGACGCAATGGTGATGGGCCTGTCCGGATCCATGGCGGGCTAGAAGGTTCTACAGCTGTCGGCGACTTTTGCTTGACAGACAACAAAACCCCAAATTAGTCTCAGATCACACAGCCCGGACGACGGCGACGCTGCCCCTGAGTACGCGCACCGGTATCCGGCCAAGCACGAGAGCTACTACTTTCAGCTTGGATTTCACGTGGGAGCAACACGTGAAATCAGGGAATTCATGACCGTTCCGCCGTGCACAAACGTCGGCGCCGTGACTTCCTGCCACCATCGCGTCTGCGCATGTTGACGGCAACGGTGGAGTGCCGAGCGCGCGGCGAAGACGCTGCGCGTCAAGCAACCAATCGTGGGCGACGCCGTCGTCCGGCCATCAACGGCGTCTGCCGTGAGTCCCCCAAGTTACCAACCCGCTGCAATGCAGCAGCAGACGCGCTTCCACCAAAGCCGGTGGCGTGCGTCATTTCCTGCCAGAAAGGCAAACAATATGTGCTTCGGATTCAATGCCCCAGGCGCCCTTCGTCGTTCACTGGAAGAGAAGGGCGTCGACCGGCGCAGCTTCCTGAGGGGAGCAATGGCGGCGGGTGTGGGTGTCGGTCTCGCCGGGCTCGGCGGGACGGCTGCCATCGCAGCTCCCGCGGCGAAGGGTGCAGGCCGCCCGGTTCCTCCGGGACTCATCAGCATCCAGCTGTACACGCTGCGTTCGATCATGCGGGGTGAAGGGGTCGATGCTACGCTCGCGACCCTCGCCGACTTCGGTTACACCAAGGTGGAGCTGGCTGGGCTGTACGGACGCACTGCCGAAGCGATGCGGTCGACTCTGGATTCCCTGGGAATCACACCCTCCTCGAGCCACGACGGAATCAGCGCCACTCCCGCGGCGCTGGAGACCAAGATCGCCAATGCTGTGACGTTGGGCCAGACCCACATCAATGTGCCGTTCCTTGTTTCCAACTCGGCGGACGACTGGCGCCGCTGGGCCGACCAGATGAACGCCGAGGCTGCCGTTGCCCGCGAGGCAGGCCTTAAGTACGGCTACCACAACCATGCGCACGAGTTCACCACCGATCTCGGCGGCGGCGTCACGCCGTGGGACATCTTCACCACCCGCCTCGACCCGAAGCTGGTTCACCTCGAGGTTGATCTCTACTGGGCAGTGACCGGCGGCGTCGGAGTGGGCGCAGCAGACCCCATCCAGTTCGCCATCGACACCATCCAGCAGGCTCCCCAGAAGGTGCTGCAGTACCACGTGAAGGACCGTGATACTTCGGGCGGCTTCGCCGACCTGGGTACCGGCACCATCGACTT
>NZ_JAPSHV010000094.1 GCF_031179385.1 Arthrobacter sp.
GTCGTGCTGCTGTCCGAGCTTGGAGTCCTGGACGTCGGCGAGAACCGGGACCAGGAGGCAGCCGCTAAAGCGCTAGCAGTCGCTGACCCGCGGCTGCACTGGCACTTCATTGGCCAGCTGCAGACAAACAAGGCCCGATCCGTGGTCAACTATGCGCACTCGGTACACTCCGTCGATCGCCTTTCGCTGGTTGACGCACTTGAGAAGGCGATGGTCCGGCGGGCTGAACTCTTGGACCCGTCACCGCAGCATGCTTCGGGTGTCCCACCTTCTCTGCTGGACTGCTATGTGCAGGTGAACCTGTCCGGGGATGATGCCGGGCGTGGGGGAGCCCCCCCTTCTGCCGTGCTCGATGTCGCCGCACGGATTGACGACGCCGTTCATTTGAGGCTGGCAGGCGTCATGGCGGTCGCGCCGCTTGGGGTAGACGCACGCCGCGCCTTCAGCCGGCTGGCCGGGATCTCAGCGGACGTCGTCGCGCGCTATCCCCAGGCGACGGGCATCTCGGCCGGTATGAGCGGGGACCTTGAACAGGCGATCGAGGCAGGTGCGACACACCTGCGAGTCGGCTCAGATGTCCTCGGTGCTCGCCCTCCCTTGGGGTAGCGTCAAAGCTGTAACCGCGGGCGTCAAGGGGGCGTCCTGGACCATCATGCCTGATGGATGCATGACAAAGGAATGACAGGAGCTACCATGGCTGGCGCACTGCGCAAGACAATGATCTACCTTGGGCTCGCCGACGGTGACGAGCACTATGAACCCGAGCCCAAGACATCTCACAGGAATGAGGACTACTCCGTGGACTACGACCGTGACGAGCGCCATGTGGAGGCTGCGCCGGTGACCAAAGCGGCTCCCGAGGAGTACCGCGCCCCGGTTACTCCCATCAAGCGTGCACAGTCCGCCCGTGAGGATTCCTCATCGCTCCGCCAGATCACCACGGTGCACCCGCGCTCGTACAACGACGCGAAGATCATCGGTGAGAGCTTCCGTGACGGCATTCCCGTCATCATGAACGTCACCGACATGGGCGAGGCTGACGCCAAGCGCCTCGTTGACTTCTCCGCCGGTCTTGTCTTTGGACTCCATGGCTCGATCGAGCGTGTCACCAACAAGGTTTTCCTGTTGTCACCCTCCTACATTGAGGTCCTAGGCGAAGACCAGAAGGCCAGTGACGGCCAGGCGAGTTTCTTCAATCAAAGCTGACGGGGTTTACTGGTATTCATAACTATTCCGTTCATGCCAGAGGACTGTGACTGACACGTGAGCTTGGTCTTCGCCCTGCTTTACCTGGTGCTGATGCTGTTCCAGCTCGCGCTTATCATCCGTATCGTGTACGACGCCGTTCAGATGTTCGCACGCAGCTGGCGCCCCCGCCGGCTCGCGCTGGTTCTCGCCTCGATGGTGTATGCGGTTACAGACCCGCCTATCCGCCTCTTCCGCCGGCTCATTCCTCCACTGCGGTTGGGCGGCGTGTCGTTGGATCTGGCTTTCATCGTGGTGTTTCTGGGAGCGACTATTCTCAAAGCCGTTGCAGGTTCGCTTGCACTGGCTTAATCCGGTTCGTTTTCGAGACCTAAAAGATATACGCTGACTCACATATTGGTGTGAAGCAGGAGGATCAACCTCCACAAGCACGTCCACAATTCAGTACCGTTGTCAGGTCTGCTCGACAGGCGGCTTCGACTAAATCCACTATGAGGTGACCAGATGGCCCTGACGCCAGAAGATGTTGTCAACAAGCGGTTCCAGCCCACCAAGTTCCGCGAGGGCTACGACCAGGACGAGGTAGACGACTTCCTCGATGAGATCGTCGTCGAACTGCGCCGGTTGAACCAGGAGAACGACGACCTTCGCCGCCAGCTTTCGGAAGTGTCCACGGGCACGTCGCAGAACGCTGCGGTCCCTGCTCCCGTGGCCGCCAGCACCAAGACCGAAGAGGTCCGCGAGGAGGAAAAGCCCGAGGAGCCCAAGGTCGAAGCGCCGAAGGTAGAAGAGCGTCCCGCTCCTCAGCCCGTCGCCGCTGCCGCCCCGGTTCAGCACGGCAACACCGCGGAGTCCGCAGCCGGTGTCCTCGCAATGGCACAGAAGCTTCATGACGAATACGTCAACGCCGGCGTTGAGCAGCGCGACAAGATCATCGCCGAAGCCCAGATCGAGGCCAGCGGCCTGGTCAACGATGCTCAGGACAAGAGCCGTAAGATTCTCGGCGCCCTCGAGCAGCAGAAGGCTGTGCTGGAGCGCAAGGTCGAGCAGCTTCGCAGCTTCGAGCGGGATTACCGTTCCCGCCTCAAGGCATACATCGAAGGCCAGCTTCGCGACCTCGACTCCCGCGGTTCCGTTGCATCGGAAACCGCTGACGTCTAAGTCACCGCACGCTTCAGAGGCCAGTTGCCGGTTTATCCGGCGACTGGCCTCTGACGTACTCTGGATGTGAGCCCGCGTCCATCGCCGCCCCCCGGCGCGTACAACTGAAAGCACCATGACCGAGCATCCCCAAGCCTCAGGCCACGAATCAGGCCGTACGCACCGCAAGCACGGCAAAAGGATCGGAGCACGCTACGCGCTGCTGTTGATTGCCTTCGCGCTTGTCGCTTACATCATCGATCAGCTGACCAAGATGTGGGTCGTGTCCACCATGGTTGAAGGGCAGGTTACCGAAGTTCTGCCACCTGTCCTGAGCTGGCACTTCATACGCAACTCCGGCGCGGCATTCTCGATCGGAACGGGAATCACCTGGGTCTTCACGATCATCCAGGCCCTGGTCTCCATCGCCATCATCACGCAGATTCGCAAGGTCGCTTCGAAAGGCTGGGCTGTAGCGCTCGGCCTGGTTCTCGGAGGTGCGCTCGGCAACCTCACGGACCGCCTGTTCCGCGAACCGGCTTTCGGGCAGGGACATGTCGTTGATTTCATTGCTTTGCCGAACTTCGCCATCTTCAATATCGCCGATACCGCCGTCGTGAGCGGTGTGATCCTCATCTGCCTGCTCACACTTCGGGGCATCGGGCTGGACGGTCGGCGCAGCAACGAAGAACACAAAGAGGTAAGCGATGCCGAGGTCGTCGATGACGAGCGCCCCTAGCACCTACGACGTCCCCGAGTCTTCGGCCGGGCAGCGGTTGGACGCAGTCGTCGCCGGCCTGACGGGGGCCTCACGGTCCACCGCTGCGGCGTGGTGCACGAGTGGTTACGTCACGATGGACGGTGCCCCCGTCCAGAAGTCTGCCCGCGCCGTGGCTGGAAGCCGCATCACCGTCGTCGTGCCTGACGAACCGGACCCACTGCAGATAGTGGCCGAGCCCGTTGAGGGAATGGACATCCTGCTTGATGACGAAGATTTCGTGGTCATCGACAAGCCGGTAGGTGTCGCTGCCCATCCCTCGCCCGGATGGGTCGGACCAACCGTCGTCGGAGCCCTCGCGGGTGCCGGTTACCGGATCTCCACCTCCGGGGCGCCCGAGCGGGTAGGGATTGTTCACCGGCTTGACGTCGGAACCTCAGGCGCAATGGTCGTCGCCAAGAGCGAGCACGCCTACACCGTTCTGAAGCAGGCTTTCCGCGACCGCACTGTCGACAAGCAGTATCACGCCCTCGTCCAGGGCCTGCCGGACCCGCTCGAGGGAACGATCGACGCGCCCATCGGGCGCCATCCGGCACACGACTGGAAGTTCGCCGTGATGGAAGACGGCCGTCCGTCGATCACCCACTACTCGGTGGAAGAAGCCTTTGGAAAGGCGAGCCTGGTCAAAGTTCGCCTCGAAACTGGGCGTACGCACCAGATTCGCGTCCACTTCTCGGCACTTCGGCACCCGTGTGCCGGTGATCTCACCTACGGTGCCGATCCGCGGCTGGCGGCGGAGCTGGGACTCACGCGCCAGTGGCTGCACGCGAGCATGCTGTCCTTCGAGCATCCCCGGAGTGGTGAGCGGGTGGTTGTCGAAAGCGCATTCCCGATGGACCTGCAGTATGCTCTTGACGCCCTCGGCAACGGGACTGTTTGAGATCCGACACCCCCAGCGCAGAGCCGCCCCGATGTTCGGCGCTCGGTAGAATGAGCTGGTGGTTTCTTCAGCTCCGTCCTCCTCCTTCGTCCACCTTCACAACCACACCGAGTATTCGATGCTCGATGGCGCCGCCCGTCTGAACGATCTGTTCAGCCACACCACCGAACTCGGCATGAACGCGCTTGCCACTACGGACCATGGCTTCGTATTCGGTGCATTCGACTTCTGGAACAAGGCACGGAACGCCGGCGTCAAGCCGATCGTCGGCGTCGAGGCATATCTCACGCCGGGAACCGCCCGAGCTGACAAGACCCGCGTCCAGTGGGGCGGCGGCGGGCGCGACGACGTCTCCGGCGCCGGCGCGTATACGCACATGACCCTCTGGTCGGAGACCACGGAGGGGATGCACAACCTCTTCCGCATGTCGTCTCTGGCTTCGCTTGAGGGATACCTCTACAAGCCGCGCATGGACCGGGACCTGCTGCAGACCTACGGCAAGGGGCTGATCGCCACCACCGGCTGCCCCTCCGGGGAGGTGCAGACGAAGCTTCGGCTGGGTCTCTACCGCGAGGCTGTGCAGGCAGCATCAGACTTCCGCGACATCTTCGGCCCGGACAACTTCTTCTGTGAGTTGATGGACCACGGGCTAGATATCGAGCGGAACGTCCAGGCGGACCTCATCAAGCTGGCCCGTGAACTGGGCCTTCCCCTCGTGGCCACCAACGACCTGCACTACACCCACGCAGAAGACGCGAAGGCCCACGCAGCGCTGCTCTGCGTGCAGTCGGGCTCCACCATGGCGGACCCGAAGCGGTTCAAGTTCGACGCCGACGAGTTCTACCTCAAGTCGCCGGCCGAGATGCGCGCAATATTCCGCGACTATCCGGAGGCCTGCGACAACACGCTGCTCATCGCGGAGCGGTGCGACGTCGAGTTCAACACCAGCGCCAACTACATGCCTCGCTTCCCGGTCCCGGAAGGGGAAAACGAGCAGTCCTGGTTCGTCAAGGAAGTGGAGAAGGGGCTTCACTATCGTTACCCCGAGGGCATCCCCGATGACGTCCGCAAGCAGGCGGACTATGAGGTCGGCGTCATCTCCCAGATGGGTTTCCCCGGCTACTTCCTCGTGGTCGCCGACTTCATCAACTGGGCCAAGAACAACGGCATTCGGGTGGGCCCCGGCCGTGGGTCCGGTGCGGGTTCGATGGCGGCGTACGCGATGCGGATCACCGACCTTGACCCGTTGCGTCACGGCCTGATCTTCGAACGCTTCCTCAACCCGGACCGCGTGTCGATGCCTGACTTCGACGTCGACTTCGATGATCGACGCCGGGCGGAAGTGATCCGGTACGTCACCGAGAAGTACGGCGACGAACGCGTGGCAATGATTGTGACCTACGGAACGATCAAGGCCAAGCAGGCACTGAAGGATTCCTCGCGCGTCATGGGCTACCCGTTCTCCATGGGGGAGCGGCTCACCAAAGCAATGCCGCCGGACGTCATGGGTAAGGGCATCGCACTGGCGGACGTTCACAACAAGGACGCCAAGCGCTACTCCGAAGCAGAGGAACTCCGCGAACTGCTGAAGGCCGATGCAGACGCGCAGAAGGTCTTCGAGACCGCGTTGGGCCTTGAGGGCCTGAAGCGGCAGTGGGGCGTGCACGCGGCCGGCGTCATTATGTCCTCCGAACCGCTGATCGACATCATCCCGATCATGCGCCGTGACCAGGACGGCCAGATCATCACGCAGTTCGACTATCCGACCTGTGAGGGCCTCGGCCTGATCAAGATGGACTTCCTCGGTCTGCGAAACCTGACGATCATGACCGACGCGCTGGAGAACATCAAGCTCAACCGGGACTTCGAGCTCGATCTTGAAACCCTCCCGCTCGAGGACAAGGAGTCCTACGAGCTCCTTGCCCGCGGCGATACGTTGGGCGTCTTCCAGCTCGACGGCGGTCCCATGCGCTCCCTCCTGAAACTGATGCGCCCGGACAACTTCGAAGACATCTCTGCTGTCATCGCGCTCTACCGCCCTGGACCCATGGGTGCCAACTCGCACACCAATTACGCACTCCGAAAGACCGGCGTTCAGGAAATCACTCCTATTCACCCGGAGCTGGAGGAGTCTCTTGCGGAGATTCTGAATACCACCTATGGCCTGATCGTGTATCAGGAGCAGGTGATGGCCATCGCCCAGAAGGTCGCCGGATACTCGCTGGGCCAGGCGGACATCCTCCGACGCGCCATGGGCAAGAAGAAGAAGGAAGAGCTGGACAAGCAGTTCGCCGGCTTCTCCCAGGGCATGAAGGACAACGGCTATTCCGACGCCGCCGTCAAGACCCTGTGGGACATCCTCCTGCCGTTCTCGGACTACGCATTCAACAAGGCGCACTCCGCTGCGTACGGTGTGGTCGCATACTGGACCGCGTACCTGAAGGCCCACTACCCCTCCGAGTACATGGCCGCGCTGCTCACCAGCGTGGGCGACGACAAGGACAAGCTCGCGCTGTACCTCAATGAGTGCCGGCGCATGGGCATCACGGTGCTGCCACCCGACGTCAACGAATCCAGCGTGAACTTCACGCCGGTCGGTACGGACATCCGCTTCGGCATGGGAGCCATCCGTAACGTGGGCGCCAATGTGGTGGGGGCCATGGTTGGTGCCCGTGAAGAGAAGGGCGCGTTCGATTCCTTCGCCGACTTCCTGCAGAAGGTTCCCGCAGTGGTCTGCAACAAGCGAACCATCGAATCACTGATCAAGGCCGGTGCCTTCGACTCGCTGGGCCACCCTCGCCGCGCGTTGGCGATGATCCACGAGGAAGCGGTGGATTCCGTCGTCGTACTCAAACGGAACGAGGCTGCCAACCAGTTCGACCTCTTCAGCGCCTTCGACGACCCCGACGCCGGCACCGGCTTGTCGGTCGAGGTTCCGGACCTTCCGGAGTGGGCCAAGAAGGACAAGCTCGCGTTCGAGCGGGACATGCTTGGTCTTTATGTTTCCGATCACCCGCTGAAGGGTCTGGACGCGTTGCTGAGCCAGCATGCGGACTCTGCGATCACCTCAATCATCGGTGAGGACGGCCCGGCCGACGGCGCCATGGTCACCATCGCCGGCATGATCACCTCCCTGCAGCGCCGGATCGCAAAGAACAGCGGGAACGCCTATGCCCGTGCGGAGATTGAGGACCTCGGCGGGTCCATGGAGGTCATGTTCTTCGGCCAGGTGTATGGGCCCATAGCGTCGGTCCTCGAGGAGGACCTCATCGTGGTGGTGCGCGGGCGTCTCCAGCGTCGCGATGACGGCACCGTCACCCTCAACGCGCAGGAACTTTCCGTTCCGGACCTGACGGAGGGACATTCCGGCCCCGTGGTCATCTCGATGCTTCATCACCGCGCCACCGAGCCGGTGATCCACGAACTCGGCTCGGTTCTCAGGCAGCACCGCGGTAACTCCGAAGTGCGCCTTCACGTGCGCAAGGAGCGGCAGCTCTCTGTTCTCTCCCTGCCGGTCGATCTGCGCGTGAACCCGACTCCCGCGCTTTTCGGTGACCTCAAGGTTCTGCTCGGACCGACGTGTCTTGATGCATAAGACGCCCCGGCGCGCCGGTTAGGGTAATCAGATGCACGAATCAGCCGCCGAGCGCGGTACCTATCCACCGCCGGTTTATGCCGGTCCTGCCGCGTCGACGCCGGTACCGCCGTCGTCGTTGCTCTGGTGGGCTGCCGCCATGGCTTTGCTCGGCCCGGTGCTCGGCGTCCTGTGGTGGTTTGCCTCGCCCGGCGGCGGCCTCTATGGCGACCGTTCGGAGGCCGAGACCTGGCTGAACCGCGACCTTGTGCTCGGCGGTCTGGAACTGGTGGCCGGCATTGTTGTCGGCTGGTTGCTCACCAACAGGCTGGATCGACCGGGTGCGTGGCAGCGGGTGGTCACGGCTGTCGCGGGAAGCATGCTTGGTTCGGTCCTGGCGGTAGCGGTCGGCCAGGGACTCGGGGTCTTGTTTTCCGGTGGTGAATCCGAATTTCCCTTCGTCCTGCGCTCCCTGGGGGTTGCCGCGATCTGGCCGGCAGCCACCGCGCTGGTTGTCTTTCTGGCGTCATTGCTGGGTCTGCTGCTCATGAAGCCGAAACAGTAAGTGCGGCACCGGGGTCTACTGCGCGGACAGTGGGACCGCCGCCGGTAGAATTGCGGCTGTGACTGCCCAGACCGCCCCTGTTTCCTTTGACGCCTTCCGCACGATCGACCTGCGCGGAACGCATCTCTCCGCGGCCGAGCTGAGGGCGGCAATGCCCCGCAGCACCACGGCGTCGTTCGACTCGGTCGCGTCGCGCGTCGAGGACATCATCACCAGTGTGCGGACGCATGGCTTCGATGCGCTTTCGGAATTGGCGCAGCGCTTCGACGGCGTTGACCAGTTGCATCCGCGGGTGCCTGCCGAAGCCCTCACTGAAGCCCTTCGATCACTCGCCCCTGATGTGCGCGCTGCCCTGGAAGAATCAATTGACCGCGCCCGAACCTTCGCCCAGGCGCAGAAGCCCCAGGACGTCGTCGTCGACATTCGCCCCGGGGCGGCGCTCACCCAGCGCTGGGTTCCGGTGGACCGTGTGGGGCTCTACGTCCCCGGCGGACTCGCGGTCCTCGCCTCGTCCGTCGTCATGAACGTGGTGCCCGCGCAGGCGGCCGGTGTGCAGTCCATCGCGCTGGCATCACCGCCGCACAAGGACTTCGGGGGGATGCCGCACCCGGTGATCCTGGCGGCCGCTGAGCTGCTCGGCATCCACGAGGTGTACGGCATCGGGGGTGCGCAGGCCATCGCGGCGTTTGCGTACGGGGTGCCCGGGGACGGCAGCAGGGCTGCGATCGAGCCCGTGGATGTCGTCACCGGTCCGGGTAACATCTACGTCGCCACAGCCAAGCGCCTGGTCAAGGGCGTCGTGGGGATCGACGCTGAAGCGGGAACCACGGAGATCGCTGTACTGGCGGACGACACGGCACAGCCGCGACTCGTCGCCGCTGATCTCATCAGCCAGGCGGAGCACGACCCGAATGCTGCATCGGTGCTCATCACCCCCTCCGTGGGGCTTGCTGACGCCGTTCGCACCGAACTTTCGGTGCAGGTTCAGGCCACGCGGCACCGCGAGCGGGTGGAAACGGCGCTGGCAGGGCCGCAGTCCGGAACAATACTTGTTGACGACGTCGAACACGGCATTGCTGTGTGCGATGCCTACGCTGCGGAGCACCTTGAGATCCAGACCGCTCAGGCGCCGGCAGTTGCTGCCCGGATCCGGAACGCGGGTGCAGTGTTCGTGGGGGACTACAGCCCCGTGAGCCTGGGTGACTATTGCGCCGGCTCCAACCACGTCCTTCCAACGGCGGGCACCGCAGCGTTTGCATCGGGATTGAGCGTGTTTACGTTCCTCCGCGCGATGCAGGTGATCGACTACAGTGCTGATGCGCTGCGGGAGGTAAGCGAGCACGTCATCCAGTTGGCACAGGCTGAAGATCTGCCGGGCCACGGCGATGCCGTGAGAGTGCGTTTCCCCTAGCGTGTTGGGCATGGGCCGTCGCCGCCTGACACGGCCAAACCACCACATGTAGTAATAACACTGTTGTAGTTTTACTACATCTAGTCCTAGAATGGATGTCACGGAGGCACTGCGTCCTAGGCGCAGTTCCGTGGCAATGCTGTAGATGCGACGCTGAAACGGAGGGGTGGCATGTACTGTCCGTTCTGCCGCAGTTCCGATTCCCGTGTAGTGGACAGTCGGCTCGCAGATGACGGGTCGGCAATTCGCCGTCGCCGGCAATGTCCGCAGTGTGGCAAGCGCTTCACCACGGTCGAGACCACCAGCCTTTCCGTCATCAAGCGTTCGGGAGTGGCCGAACCGTTCAGTCGCAGCAAAGTGATCAGCGGCGTACGCAAGGCGTGTCAAGGCCGTCCTGTCACAGACGATGACCTCGCGCTTCTCGCTCAGGAGGTCGAAGAGTCAATCCGCGCAAGCGGCGTCGCTGAGATCGATGCCCACGAGATTGGCCTCGCAATTCTCGGTCCTCTACAGAAGCTGGACCAGGTAGCCTACCTTCGCTTCGCGAGCGTTTATCAGGGCTTCGAATCGCTCGAGGATTTCGAGAAAGCAATCGAGAAACTCCGGGTCGAAGCTGCGGCCACCAAAATGAAAGTTCCCGCGGGCACCCAGCGGCCGCTCACGGCCACCTAATCTCCGGTGGTGGCTGCGGAGGGGAAGCCGACGCCACCACCGGCACCAAACGTCAGGTCCGGATTTCCGGAACCTGGCTCGTTATTCATCGTCCGCCTCTTAACGGCGTAGCCGTCACGGGAACAGCGCTGCGCTATGGCTGCGCCAATGCGTCGGCTGCTCCCGTGGCGGCCGCCACCGGCGTCATCTCGCCTCGACTGGCTCGCTTTTGAAGTGGAGTGCCGCCTGCAGGGCTGCACCTACGATTCCGGCGTGGTTGCGTAGTTCCGCAGGGATGATCGGCGTCCGCAGCGACAGGTTGGGAAGAAAATCCTTGCTTCGCTTTGAGATGCCGCCGCCGACAATGAAAAGTTCAGGCGAGAAAAGGAACTCGACGTGGGAGAAGTAGCGCTGCAGCTTGACTGAGTATTCGTCCCAACTCAGCCCAAGGCGTTCGCGGGCTACGGCTGAGGCCTGGGTTTCAGCGTCGTGCCCGTCAATTTCGAGGTGCCCCAGCTCGGCATTCGGTACGAGCTTTCCGTCAAAAATGAAGGCTGACCCGATGCCGGTGCCGAGAGTCACCACGAGGACCGTTCCTGATACGCCCTTGCCCGCTCCGTATTGCACCTCTGCTAGACCGGCGGCATCAGCGTCGTTGATGACATGGACGTCCCGGCCCAGCACTTTGGTGAAAAGTGCGTCTACGTCGGTGTCGATCCAGCTCTCATCGACGTTTGC
>NZ_JAPSHV010000210.1 GCF_031179385.1 Arthrobacter sp.
ACCTGAACCCCGGCCACAGGACGATCACAGTCTGGGAGGAACCGCGGGCGGAAGCGAAAGCCTTCTAAGCTCCGGTGTCACACCGTTTCAGGGTATGTACCGTTCCCGATCGAAGGTTCGGATGAGCATCTGAGCGTGATCTCTGAGGGTAGCTTCCCGCGCAGCACCAGCTTGCTCTAATTTCTCTTCGAGTGCAGCGATATCTTCTACAATGTTTAGCCCGTTCGGTGTGATGTCGACCAGGTGGCTTCGGCGATCGCGCCAATGACGGGTGCGGGTCACTAGGCCTTTCCGAACAAGTGCGTCCACCATTTTCCCCAGCGTCTGGGACTGCACCTTCAAGTCCGTGGCGAGCTGGTTCTGTGACAGAGCCCCTCGGACTGCGAGCACCGACAGGATGGTGAGCGCGGCATAGGTGATTCCGTAGGCGGCGAGTTCCTCGTTGTAAGCGTTCTCGACTAACCGTGCGGCGGTGAACATCAGGCGTCCAGTGGGCCACTCATCAAGGTTCGACATGGGGGGCGCTTCTGAGAGACAGCATTGTGAGAATCGATTCCTCCAACAGAGGCGGGTTAAAGGCCTTCGGCCGGCGCAAAGGATTGTTGCACCCCTGCACCGGCCGACGCGGACGCAATCGTCTAGTGGCTGGTATGAGTCGTCCGGGTGCGGTTACGGCTCAGCAGCAGACCCAGGGCGATCATTCCTACACCAAGGAGCAGGTGCAGCCAGTTATCGGCGCCGTTCACCGGCACAAAATTGGCGGCCGAGTCCTGGTCGATGACCAGACCGTAGATCCAGAGGATCAGGTACACGGCACCACCGTAAATCAGGTAGTTCCGTGCCCCGGCAGCGGTGCGAGCCATGGCAAGACCGGCTGCACCGAAGAGCAGGTGGACGATGTTGTGCAGGATTGAGACCTGGAAGATTCCAAGCAGCAACGCTTCGGAGTCGTGACCCGCGAAGCTCATCTGGTCGTACTGGCTGGTGATGCCCGGGATAAATCCAAGGACCCCGACAAGCAGGAAAACGGCGCCGACCGCGGTCGCGGCCTTCTGAATATCCGTCCTTGTTCTGTCACCTGCGGCGGGTGTGTTTGCTGTTGTCATGATGCTCTCCCTTGATACGGATAAATGTCTGGCAACTTCTGTTCGGCAAGTAAGGCCCTTAATGAAGCTCCCTTACTATCTACAAGGTAAGCACCCTTAGTACTTAGGTGCAAGTGCGGGCTCGGTGGCGCAGTGGGCGCTACTCCCCCAGGATCTCCGCGGCCGCGAGCCACTGCTCCTCGAGTGATTCCTGCTCCCCCTGCAGCTCACGCAGCTTCGCGTCGAGGTCGGCCATCTTCTCGAAGTCGACGGTTGCCTTGCTGCCGGCGTCGCTCATCTGCTGGTTGATCTTCTCGATCTGCGAACTGGTCTTGGTCATCTGCCGCTCGATGCGCGTCAGGTCCTTCTTCGCCTGGCGGGCCTCCTCCGGCGACGGGCCAGCGGAACCGGCTGCCGCCGTCGTACCGTTGCCGTCCGCTGAAAGGGGTGTGCCTGCCAAGCCCTGGCCGGAGTCTGCCGCGCGGCGCAGCTGCAGGTACTGATCCACCCCTCCGGGCAGGTCGCGGATCTTGCCGTCGCCCAACAGCGCCAGCTGCGTGTCGGTGACGCGCTCCAGCAGGTACCTGTCGTGCGAGACCACCACGAGCGTGCCCGGCCAGCCGTCGAGCACGTCCTCCACCGCAGCGAGGGTATCGGTGTCGAGGTCGTTGGTGGGCTCATCGAGCATCAGCACGTTCGGCTCCCCCACCAGCAGCCGCAGGAGCTGCAAGCGCCGCCGCTCACCACCGGACAGGTCACCGACAGGAGTCCACTGCCGCTGGTTCGTGAACCCGAGCTGCTCCACAAGCTGGCTCGCCGACACTTCCTTGCCGCCGACTGACACCACCCGCTTCTCCTGCTCGATCACCTCCGTGACGCGGAGGTGATTGACGTCGTCGAGCTCGCGGACGTCCTGGGACAGGATCGCCGTCTGCACGGTCTTGCCGCGTTTCAGCCGGCCCGACGTCGGCGCCATTTCCCCATTGAGCAGCCGCAGCAGGGTGGTCTTGCCCGCACCGTTGACGCCGACAATCCCTAGGCGCTGGCCCGGTGCGAGGCGCAGGGTGATCCCCTTGAACAGGGGCTTCTCCCCCAGCTCCAGCGAGACGTTCTCGAGGTCCAGCACGTCCTTGCCCAGCCGGGCGGTCGCGAGCTTGCTCAGAGCGAGCGAATCGCGCGGCTCCGGAACATCGGCGATCAGCGCGTTGGCTGCCTCGATGCGGAACTTCGGCTTGGACGTCCTCGCGGGGGCGCCGCGGCGCAGCCACGCGAGTTCCTTCTTCACGAGCTGTTGGCGCTTGCCCTCGACGACGGAGGCCATGCGGTCGCGTTCGGCGCGGGCGAGCACGTAGGCGGCGTAACCGCCGTCGAATCCGTCCACAATGCCGTCGTGGACTTCCCACGTGCGGGTGGAGATTTCGTCGAGGAACCAGCGATCGTGGGTGACCACGAGCAGCCCGCCCTC
>NZ_JAPSHV010000095.1 GCF_031179385.1 Arthrobacter sp.
GCGACTCGAGGATTTCGAGCTGCGCCTCGTCATTGTGCCGGGCACGCTCCAGCAGAGCGGGTAACGCGCCGATGTTGTGGGTTCCGAAGACTGCGTCGACCCAGGGCGCCTTGCGGAGGATGGTGTCGCGGTCCTTCTGAGCAAGGCAGCCGCCGACTGCAATCTGCATCCCCGGCCGCGCCTGCTTGACGGGAGCTAACTGGCCGAGATTGCCGTAGAGCTTGTTGTCAGCGTTCTCGCGAACCGCGCAGGTGTTGAAGACGACGACGTCGGCCTGATCGCCGGCAGCGGGAACGTAACCTGCGTCTTCCAGTAGGCCGGCGATGCGTTCGGAATCATGCACGTTCATCTGGCACCCGAACGTGCGCACGTCGTACGTGCGCCGGGCTGATGGGACTGGCTCTGGCTCGGCCTGAGTGGACGGGAAAACAACTGTGGAACTCACCAGTTAAGGGTACGGCCCGCTGCGCCCAGTCCCAATCCGGCCCACGCCCTGCCCTCTGCAGAGGTTTGCGGGCACCGGACCCTACTGCTCGGCGAGGACATCCTTGACGATAGAAAACGCGATCGACGGCGAGTAGCCCTTTCGGGAAAGCATCCCCACGAGGCGTCGCACCTGCTTATCCTGTGCGCCACGGTCTCCAGGGTCAGCCAGTGGCCTCACTTTCCGGCGTACCAGTTCCGCGGCCGCGGCACGTTCGTCCTCATCGGTGCGCTGGGACAACGCCTCATCAGCGAGCTCCGCTGCAATACCCTTGTCGGCGAGCTCCCGCCTGATGGCTGACCTTGCAAGCGACCGGGTCTGAGCCCTGCTTCTGACCCACATGCGGGCAAACTCTGCATCGTCGATCAGCTGGACTTCTTCGTAGCGGTCGAGGATCTCCTGTGCCGCCCCGTCAGAAACACCGCGCTCGAGCAGCTTGGTGTGCAGCTGATGACGGCTCCGAGGGGCCATCGATAGTTGCCTCAGAACAATCGATCGCGCCACCTCATAGGGGTCCGCTTCGGGTGTGACGTCCGCAGGTGTGCCCGGCACGGGCGTCTGGGGCCCGTTCCTCTTACCGGAGCGCCGGGTGCCCGGCTGACGGGCACCCGGCGCTCGGGGAAATTCACTCGTCAAAGCCTAACGGCCGCCTTCACCGCCGACTGCCTTGAGTTTGGGACTGTCTTTTTCCGGAGCGGCCTCTGCTGCGCCTCCCACTCCGAGCTTCTCGCGGATTCGCCTCTCCAGTTCATCCGCAAGGTCAGGGTTGTCGATGAGGAATTTACGGGCGTTCTCTTTGCCCTGTCCCAATTGGTCGCCGTCATAGGTGAACCATGCACCGGACTTTTTGACAAGACCGTTCTCTACGCCGACATCGATGAGGCCACCCTCTCGGGAGATTCCGAAGCCGTACAGGATGTCGAACTCTGCCTGCTTGAAGGGCGGAGCCATCTTGTTCTTGACGATTTTTGCCCGCGTCCGGTTACCGACCGGATTAGTGCCTTCCTTAAGGGTCTCGATGCGCCTCACGTCGATACGCACAGACGCGTAGAACTTCAACGCCTTGCCGCCCGTGGTGGTTTCCGGGCTCCCGAAGAACACACCGATCTTCTCGCGAAGCTGGTTGATGAAGATGGCAGTGGTCTTGGTCTGGCTCAGGCGCCCGGTGATCTTTCGAAGCGCCTGGCTCATCAACCGGGCCTGCAGGCCGACGTGACTGTCGCCCATTTCACCTTCGATTTCGGCGCGGGGAACAAGTGCGGCAACGGAGTCGATGACAACGATGTCGATGGATCCTGAGCCAACGAGCATGTCCATGATCTCCAACGCCTGCTCACCAGTGTCCGGCTGAGAGACCAACAGCGCATCGGTATCCACGCCCAGCTTCTTGGCATACTCAGGGTCCAGGGCATGCTCGGCATCAATGAAAGCGGCGATTCCGCCGTTGCGCTGGGCATTGGCCACGGCGTGCAGCGCGACCGTGGTTTTACCCGACGATTCCGGTCCATAGATTTCGACGACGCGACCACGTGGCAAACCGCCGATTCCGAGCGCAGCGTCAAGAGCAATGGAGCTCGTGGATATGGTTTCGATGGGAGCACGGACCTCGTCGCCAAGGCGCATGACTGACCCCTTGCCGTATTGCTTGTCAATCTGGGCCAGTGCGGCCTCAAGAGCCTTCTCACGATCGGCTGGTACGGCCATCATTCACCTCGGTTTACTCGTGGCCACCTAAGGCCCGTTTAACTGTTCCTCTTGACCGTAACGTCCCCCTCCGACAAAGTGCCTTTGAGGGCAACCGATGTGGACATCTCCCGTTTTTCTGCGGAGCTGTGGAGGACGGGCGGCGTGATTATTCTCTGTGCTCAGCATAGTCCGAACCCGAACACATATTCGATTGATTCGCGCGCGTGTTCCGCCGATGTCTAGCGCGGCTTCACGTCCCGACCGAGCCGCCGGTACTCAGGGACGTCCTGCATTTCACAGACCGCGATCCACACGGCCCTCGGATCGATGCCGGCGCCCAGGGCCTCGGCCGGTGTTCTGTCACCCAACCCCGAGAGGTGCAGGGTCTGAGCCAGTGTCCGTGAATAGGCGGACCCGAATTCATCATCCATCAAGCGCCAAAAGTCGCTTGTGCGCATGCCGCGTTCTCCTTGTCCTGATAAACCCTAGAATGAAACGCATGACTGTAGACCGCCAGGAACCCGATGCCTCCGTCGATGCTGCCGTGCAGGCGTTGGAGCAACAGCTCAGCATGCTGTGGAGGCGCGCGCGGTCGAACTCCTACAAAGTAGCTCGGCGCGTCCATCCGGATATGGAGCCGGCGGCCTACGGGCTGCTGGTCATACTACAGCGGGAGGGGTCAATGCGCCTGACAGACCTGGCCGCCAGCATCGGGGTAGGCAAGCCGTCCGTCAGCCGGCAGATTGCGATGCTGGAGCAGCTGGGCCTGGTCCAAAAGACCGCTGACCCGCTCGATGGCCGCGCCCAGTCAATCAGCCTCACTGAGGACGGCTTGACCCAACTCTCTGCCGCGCAGGAGGCCCGCAAGGAGGCATTCCACCAGCTGATGGAAGACTGGAGTCTGGCCGACCTCACAACGCTCGGAAACCTTATTTCCCAGTTGAACCAGACCTACACCAAGGACAACTGGTAGCACAGACATGTGAAGAGGCCCGCCGCATGCGGCGAGCCTCTTCAAGCCTGCTGGAAGCAGATCTAGTTCTTGGTTACTGCCAGTCCGCGGCTGAAACCGTCGGTAAAGTCGTCCGGCATATCGCCGCCGAACTGCTGGGCGAACTCCTGAGGGACGGTGTCCGGAACAGCGACCCCCTCGGCTTCAGCCAGACGGTCACTGACCTCCCGAAGCATCATGGACAGAGGCACATCGAGCGCGGAGCAGATCGACGAAAGCAACTCCGAGGACGCTTCCTTCTGACCCCGCTCAACCTCGCTCAGATAGCCGAGCGAAACCCGGGCGCTGTGCGACACTTCCCTGAGCGTACGGCCCTGGCGCTGGCGGACGTCGCGCAGGACGTCCCCGATCTCGTGGCGTAAAACGACCATCTTGCGCTCCTTCGGCTTACGTTGCGGATCTTCTGCCAACCCCACATCCCGCCAACGGATGACACCGTTTACGGATACGGGTTGCTTTACCATGTGTATCGCCTAACTCCCTTGTGCCGGCCGCTGAGCGACCTTCTGATTTAAGCCTAGCCCGTTCTGCGTCTGCGTGCCGGACACTATTGATAACTATTGCGGTACGCCGTTTGTTCCCAGCGGCTCCCGTTCGAGCACCTCCGTGAGCATGTTCACGGCTGCTTCACAGGAAGCCTTCCGGATCCGGGCACGGTTTCCCTCGAATCGGAATTCCCGCACAATGCGGCTTTCGCCGGAGGTCACAGCTACGACGACCGTTCCTACTTCCTTGCCCTCGTGCGGTTCCGGCCCGGCAACGCCAGTGGTGGCTACGCCGATGTCTGCTCCGCACGCTGCTCGCGCGCCCAGCGCCATCTGCAGGGCGACTGCCGGATCGACGGCGCCCACGCGCGCGAGAAGCCCCGCGTCGACACCAAGGAGCGATTCCTTCAGCTCACGATGGTACGACACCACGCCACCCCGCAGCACCGCCGAGGCACCTGGTACCTCAGCCAGGACCGCAGCGACCATTCCGGCCGTCAGTGACTCGGCGGTGGCAATGGTCAGTCCGCGTTCTGCAGCCAGGGCAACTACTCTCGCGGGCGCCGCTGCACCCTTCTGGTTCAATGCCACAGCGTTCGGTCAGGCCGAGGTGTTTCGTGCCGTGCGCCGTAGGCGCACAGCCTGAAGGATGTAGTCGACGCCGGTCACCACAGTGATCACAAGTGCTGCCAACATGACGGTGACGGCCGGCCAGAACGCCCAGCTTCCCAGCGCCGGGACAAGCAGGTAGAGGAAGATTGCCAGGGTCTGGACGACAGTTTTCAGCTTCCCGCCGCGGGAGGCCGGCATGACACCGTAGCGGATCACGGCAAACCTCAGCAGGGTGATTCCAAGCTCGCGAACCAGAATCACAAGAGTGACCCACCACCAAAGCTCACCCAGCACGGACAGGAGGATCAGTGCTGAACCGATCAGCAGCTTGTCCGCGATGGGATCTGCAATCTTCCCGAAGTTCGTGATGAGACCTCGGCTGCGGGCGATGTCCCCATCAAGCTTGTCGGTGTAGATGGCGATCGCAAACGTTGCGACGGCGAGCCATCGCAGCAGGCCGCCCTGGCCTGCGTCCGCCAGGAGGAACCAGACGAAGAACGGCACCAGCGCAATCCGGACGACCGTCAACACATTGGCGACGTTCAGGACTGGTACCGCTCCGGCGTCAGAATTGCTCACGGACCAAGGCTACCTGCCTGTCAGGGACCAAGCGTCTTCAGAGCCGTCGTCTTCGTCGTCGTCATGGTAGTCGACCGCTTGAGGGCGGGAATCGAGATCGTCTGCGACGAGATCGGTCACCCCACCGGGCTGGTAAGAGGAATCGGGTGCCGCGGTCTCCGCCGGAGCCGCCGACGGCGGGTCATCCCCTCGCATGGCTGCCAGGACCGGACCGAGATCGTCCGGCTTCACCAGGACGTCGCGAGCCTTCGAGCCCTCCGACGGGCCAACCACACCCCTCGATTCGAGCAGATCCATGAGGCGCCCTGCCTTCGCGAAACCGACGCGAAGCTTCCGCTGGAGCATCGAGGTGGAACCGAATTGCGTCGTGACCACCAATTCGGTGGCTTGCAGCAGGACATCGAGATCATCGCCGATGTCGTCGTCAATCTGCTTCTTGGGCGCCTCGACTGCGACGTCCTCGCGGTAGACCGCCTTCAACTGTTCCTTGACGTGCTCCACCACCCGATGGATCTCGGACTCGGTTACCCAGGCACCCTGCACGCGCATAGGTTTCGACGCGCCCATGGGCAGGAACAGGGCGTCACCCTGACCGATCAGCTTTTCCGCACCGGGCTGGTCAAGGACCACCCGCGAGTCGGTCACAGAGGAGGTGGCGAAGGCCATCCTGGAGGGAACGTTGGCCTTGATCAGACCGGTAACCACGTCTACCGATGGGCGCTGGGTGGCCAGTACCAGGTGAATACCTGCCGCCCTCGCAAGCTGGGTGATTCGCACGATTGAGTCTTCGACGTCGCGCGGGGCAACCATCATGAGGTCGGCAAGCTCGTCGACGATCACCAACAGGTACGGATACGGGCGGACCACTCGTTTGGAGTCCGGCGGCGGGACCACCTTCCCGTTGCGTACAGCCTTGTTGAAGTCGTCAATGTGCTTGTAGCCGTAGTTGGCGAGGTCGTCATAACGCGTGTCCATCTCACGGACAACCCACTGGAGGGCTTCAGCAGCCTTCTTCGGGCTGGTGATGATCGGGGTGATGAGGTGCGGAACGCCCTCGTACGCCGTAAGTTCAACCCGTTTCGGGTCGACCATGATCATGCGCACCTCATCGGGCGTGGCCCGCATGAGGATGGACGTGATCATCGAGTTCACGAAGGAGGACTTACCCGCACCGGTTGCGCCCGCCACCAGGAGGTGCGGCATCTTGGCGAGGTTGGCTACAACGTACCCGCCTTCGACGTCCTTGCCGACACCCATGACCATCGGATGCTCTGTCTTGCGCGCATTGCCTGAACGCAGGACGTCGCCCAGAGACACCGTTTCACGGTCGGTGTTGGGGATCTCAATACCGATGGCTGACTTGCCGGGGATCGGCGAAAGAATTCGTACGTCCGAGCTCGCTACCGCATAGGAGATGTTCTTGGACAGAGCGGTGACCCGCTCCACCTTGGTGCCCGACGCCAGTTCAATCTCGTACCGGGTCACCGTCGGACCCCGGGAGAACCCGGTGACCTTCGCATCGACGTTGAACTGTTCAAGGGTGTGGGTCAGCGCGGCAACGACCGCGTCGTTTGCCTCCGAGCGCTCCTTGGGCGGGGTGCCGGCCGGCAGGTAGTCGGATGGCGGGAGCGTGTACGTGACGTCACCGGCGAGAGAAAGCTGCTCGGTCCGCTGCGGAATCGGCGTTGTAGGTGCCTGCGGCTGAACCGGATGGGATGGGACCGGCGCGGGTTGCGCAGCCGGAGCACTGGCGGGAGGAAGCACCGACATGGCTTCGGTGGCAGGTTCGGCGGCGCCCAGCCCCTGATTCCGCTTGATCTTCTCTGTAGCCATCTCCTGCTGCGTGGGACGCCGCACACCCGGGGGAATCGTCGGCGGCGCGGGAGGAGTGTCAGCGTCGTCGTCGAGCACGGCACGTTCAAAGGCTTCGTCCCCGACGTAACCGTCCAGCTCCTCTTCCTCGGCCGTGTTCTTTTTACCGCCGAAGAGGCGTGACTTCTTCTTTGGCTTGGCCGGGGCGCGTTCACGATCGGACAGGTAGCTCTGGTCGTGTTCATCGCTGTCGCTGTCGCGGTCATTGAGGTCCTGGCCCATGAGGTGCTCGTACAGGTGGCGCAGCCGGGACGGGATATGGCGGAAGGGGGTGGCCGTGATGATGAGGATGCTTACGAAAATCAAGAAGGAGAGCACAACAGCGACGGGCCAGACAGAGAGGAGGGCTGTTGCCGGTGCGGCAATGAGGTACCCGATTACTCCCCCGGCTCGCCACAGCGGGTCCAGTCCGGCGGCAAGTTCGGGTTGGCCGCCCACGAGGTGTGCGATACCTGCTCCGCAGAAAGTAAGGACGGTCAGCCCAATTCCGATGCGGTTGTTCGCGCGCGGGTTCTCCGGATAGCGGAAGAGGCGAACTGCTCCGGTAAGCAGGATAAAGGGCAGGAGCAGGGCCATCCAGCCCACCGATCCCCCGGCAATTGCGTGGATGGCATCGGCAACCGGTCCCGTGAGCGCCCACCACTCAACCGTCGCGACGGCGACTGCACAGAGGAAAAGGAAGAAGCCTGTACCGTCCCTGCGGAGGTCTTTCTGTGGCTGGACGTCATGGCCGAACTTCCGGATCGCGCCGGCGATCAAATGTGCCAGTGCCATCCAGAACCCGCGGACTGCCCGCAGCGGCAGCGGAAGCTTTTCCTCAGCTTCAGGCAGCGGCTGCGTCTTGCTGGTTCCGCGCGCCGTCGACCCCCGGCCGGCAACGGCCGTGCTGCGGGTGCGCGGCTGCGAACCTCGCGACTGTGGAGCTCGCGGCTGTTGACCCCGCGAAGAAGGAGGGGAAGTACGGGTCGCCATACTCGCTACGCTACCGGACCGGGCCCCTGCTTCCGGGGATTAGCACGCCAGCTAGGCTTCGAGAACGACCGGAATGATCATGGGACGGCGTCGGTAACGGCGGTTGACCCAGGTTCCGACGACGCGGCGTACCACCTGCTGAAGCTGATGCGTGGTGTGGTCCTTGTTGCTCATGACGGCCTCGGCCAGGGCAGAGCTGATTTTCGGCTTGATGTCGTCGAAGACCGAATCGTCCTCGGCGAAGCCCCGGGCATGGATGTCCGGACCGGAGACGATGGTTCCCGTACTGCGGTTGACCACGGTGATGATCGAGATGAACCCCTCCTCGCCGAGGATGCGGCGGTCCTTCAGGTCGGCGTCGGTGATCTCGCCGATGCTTGAGCCGTCCACGTAGACATATCCGCACTCCACCGCGCCCACGATACGTGCGACGCCGTCCTTCAGGTCCACAACGGAACCGTCATCTGTCTGGAGGACGTTCTCGCTCGGGATACCGGTCTGGATCGCAAGGTTCCCATTCGCGATCAGATGGCGGGTTTCGCCGTGCACGGGCATGACGTTCTTCGGTTTGAGAATGTTGTAGCAGTACAACAGTTCTCCCGCAGCCGCATGCCCCGAGACGTGAACGCGCGCGTTGCCCTTGTGGATCACGTCGGCTCCGAGCTTGAGGAGTCCGTTGATGACGCGGAAGACGGCGTTCTCATTTCCGGGAATGAGGGAGGAGGCCAGGATGACGGTGTCTCCCTTGCCCACGGTGATGGGGTGATCACCGTTGGCCATACGGGACAGCGCTGCCATCGGCTCGCCTTGTGAGCCCGTGGACATCAGCACCACCCGGTCATCGGGGAGGTCGTCCACGTTCTTCACATCGACCAGGATTCCATCAGGCACTCGGAGGTAGCCCAGTTTCGCGGCGATGGACATGTTGCGCACCATCGAGCGGCCGGCAAAGCACACGAACCTGCCGTGCGCCTGGGCTGCATCGAGTACCTGCTGCACGCGGTGGATGTGGGAAGAGAACGAGGCAACGATCACGCGCTTCTTCACCTGGCCGAACAGCCGGTCAAGCTCTGGTCCGATTTCACGTTCGGCTGTCGTGAATCCCGGTACGTCAGCGTTGGTGGAGTCAACCATGAACAGGTCAACCCCCTCTTCGCCGAGGCGCGAGAAGGCACGCAGATCCGTGATACGCCCGTCAAGCGGCAACTGGTCCATCTTGAAGTCACCGGTGTGCAGAACGGTTCCGGCCTTCGTGCGGATGAACACAGCGAGCGCATCGGGGATGGAGTGGTTGACCGCAACAAACTCACACTCAAACGGCCCGAACTGTTCGATCTGACCCTCAGCAACGGTCAGGGTGAAGGGACGGATCCGGTGCTCCTGGAGCTTCGCTTCGATCAGTGCCAGCGTCAGCTGCGATCCGATCAGCGGTATGTCGGCCTTGAGGCGGAGCAGGTAGGGCACTGCGCCGATGTGATCCTCGTGACCATGGGTGAGCACGAGGCCCACCACGTCATCCAGCCGATCCTCGATATAGGAGAAGTCCGGCAGGATCAGGTCGACGCCGGGCTGGGTCTCCTCGGGGAACAGAACCCCGCAGTCCACAATCAACAGCTTGCCGCCAATTTCGAAGACGGCCATGTTCCGGCCGATTTCTCCGAGTCCGCCGAGCGGAACGACCCTCAGGGTTCCCTCGGCGAGTGGCGGAGGCGGGACGAGTGTGGTCCCTGCGAGTTCTGTCATCCGTCGGCCTTTCGGAGGTTAGCGGGTTGCGCCCGCGGAAAAGTCCCAGCCCGCTTCGGCAAGGTCAGTCAGTACCGGTTCCATTTCGACGGCGGTGGGCTCGACCAGGGGCAACCTCACCACGGAGTTCGGGAGCACTCCCTGCATCCGCAGGATCTGCTTGGCGGAAACAGCACCCGGAATATGGGTCATGACCGCGCGGACCACCGGGTCGAGATCGAAATGAACCTTTCTCGCGGTGGCGAAGTCACCCGCCGTCGCGGCATCGACTAGCGCGCGGAACTGCGCGGTGGCTACGTGGGCACTGACGCTTACGACGCCGACGGCGCCGGCGGCCATCCACGGCAGCGTCAGGCCGTCATCGCCTGCGTAGACGTCCAGCGCTGTGTTGGCGAGCACCCGTGTCACCGCCGCATAGTCCGCCTTGGCGTCTTTCAGCGCAAGGACCTTGGGGTTGTCAGCCAACCGGATCATGGTTTCAGTGCTGATGGGGATACCTGCCCGGCCCGGGATGTCATAGATCATGATCGGCAGGTCAGAGGCGGCGGCCACCGCGTCGAAGTGTGCCAGGACGCCGGACTGTGTCGGCTTGTTGTAGTAGGGAGTGACGACGAGCTGTCCGTCTGCACCCGCGCGCTGGGCGCGCTGAGCCATCTCGACCGAGTGGGACGTGTGGTTCGTGCCGGTACCGGCGATGACCTTGGCCCGGCCGCCCACCGCTTCCACGACAACGCGAAAAAGGTCTTCCTTCTCCTGGTCCTCCAGGGTGGACGTTTCACCGGTCGTTCCGGAAATCACCAGGCCGTCACACCCGTCCTCGACCAAACGGACCGCCAGCGCAGCCGTTGCATCGAAGTCCACAGCGCCGTCGGGGGTAAACGGAGTCACCATGGCGGTGACGAGGGAACCGAATGGGAGCGGGTGATTATCGGAGGCAGCCATAGGTCAAACTTACCCGCTGCAGCGGGCGTGAGAACATTCCATCATGGCCATCACACAGAGCCCGGGCAGGCTGAGCGGTATCGATGCGGCCAGGGGCATAGCCCTTTTCGGCATGATGTCCACCCACGTTTTCCCCCTTTACCTGGAGGGCAGCTCCGAGGCTTCATGGATAGGTGCCACCTTCTCCGGACGGTCATCTGCCCTGTTCGCACTCGTGGCGGGTATCGGTCTGGCACTGCTGACCGGTGGCAACGCCCTGCACAATCGCGGCGTCATCTCCCGCGACCGCAGGGGGATCGCTGCGCGCGCCGTCGTTATTGCAATGGTGGGCCTGATGCTTGGCGGCCTCGAAACCAACATCGCTGTGATCCTCTTCCA
>NZ_JAPSHV010000001.1 GCF_031179385.1 Arthrobacter sp.
CCGGCAGTCCGGAAGCGAGGCGCGTGACCTTGATGCCGATGGTCTTCAGCATCCGCACGAGGTAGGTGGCCGTGGCTTCGCCCTCGAGGTTCGGATCGGTGGCGATGATGATTTCCTGAACCTGGTCATCAGAGAGCCGGCTCAACAATTCCCGGATACGCAGTTGATCGGGACCGATCCCCGCGATTGGATTGATTGAGCCGCCGAGCACGTGATACTTGCCTCGGAAGGACCGCGTCCGTTCGACGGCGATGACGTCCTTGGACTCTTCGACCACACAGATCGCGGACGGATCACGACGTGGGTCGCGACAGATGCCGCAGGTCTCCTGCTCGGCGACGTTCCCGCAGATGGTGCAGAACTTCACCCGCTCCTTGACGGTAACGATGGCGTTGACGAGTCGCTTCATGTCCTCGCCGTCTGCCTCAAGAATGTGGAACGCGATGCGCTGTGCCGATTTGGGGCCCACGCCAGGTAGACGTCCCAGCTCGTCGATGAGCTCCTGAACTGCGCCTTCGTACACGGATTTGCCTTAGCTGTAGGTGGTGACTCGACGGCCCGGCCGGGACCGGATGGCCTGGTTACTGGTCGAGGCTGCGTTCCTCGATAAGCCGTCCGTTGAGGATACGTTCGATGGCCTGCCGGCCGACCAGTCCGGATTCCTCGATGGTTTCATCATCTGCGCTGGGTATGTCCTCGACGTACTTCAAGTCTACGGCGCCCGTTACAGGCTGCGGCTTGGGTTTGGCTGCCTCCGCCCGAGCGGCTTCATCGAGCAGCTGTTGGTAGCGGCTGGGGCGGGACGGCGGTTCCTCATCGAACGAAGGTTCCTGAGGACCGGGGTCATCAGGGTCGCGGGGCGGTTCTGCCGGCGTGAAGGAAGGGACGTCATTGGGGTTGCGCCGTCCGGCAGGGGGCTCGGGGGGTGCGGGCTGTGCAGCTGCTGTGTGGACGGGTGCCGGCGGAGTGGGTGGTTGCTGGGCAGGCGCCGGCTGGAGGGGCGCTTGTTGCGCGAGGGCATACGCGGTTACCTGCTGCGCGGAAACGTGCCGGAGGGTCTGCTCCGGGGGCATCTGCGATGCGTCTGCCTTCCGCACGGGTGCCTGCTCCGTGCGCGCGTTACCGGTTGGTTCGATGCCCGCGGGCGCCTGCTGCGTCTGGTTCTGCTGGATTGTGGCGGGCGCAGCCGGCCGGGCAGATTCTCCCCAGCCAGGGCGGGCTCCGGTTGTGGCCGCTGGCAGCCCCCAGGAGTCTTCGCCCGGGGAAGGTGTGCCGGCGCCGCTCGATGCAGGGCTGTTGGCGCCGGGTTGCCCCTGCGCCTCTGCCGGCTGATTCCGGCTAGTAAGTGCTTTTGGGTCGGGTTCACCCGCTGCCGCGGCGCCGTCATGGATGGCTTCGATGCTGCAGTTCAACCCAAGCACCTTGTTGATGGCCTGCTTCAGGTTGTCGCTGTGCTGACCGCGTTGGAACCCGAGCGCATTGCCCTGTGACGCAAACGCCAGGGTGAGCTGATTGTCGCTGAAGGAGCGCGGCTTTGCATCGGTGTTGACGTTCAACCACGTGCTGCGCTTGATCCGGGCGAGCTCGTCCATGATCTCCGGCCAGGCCCTGCGAATCATCTCTATCTGACCCGAACCCTGGGCCGGAGCGGATTGACCCGACGGACGCTGCGCGGCGGAGGCGGCCGAACGCTGCTCGGCGGGGGCGGCCGGACGCTGCTCAACCGGACGATGCTCAACCGGACGATGCTCCGACTGGGGCTGCTCAACCGGACGACGCTCCATCGGGGGCTGCTCCGACTGGGGCTGCTCGGACTGAGGCTGCTCAGCCTTGGGCTGCTGGGCGCCTGGCGCTGCGGCTGAACGGGGTTCGGTGCTCTGCTGGTCCCACGGATCCGAAGGTTCGGGAGGCATGCCCCATCCGCCGCCCCAGTCGGCAGCACCGGGTTCCTGCGCAGGCTCCGTGGCGCGCTCGAGTTTCTCGGCCGGAGCCGGAGCCTGCTGTGGTTTTGAGTCGGCAGGAACCTGCGGGCCCGACGGCTGCATTTCCTGGGCGGCCGCTGCAGGGGTTGCAGATGCAGGGGCAGCAGCCTGTGTTTGACGCTGTGCCGACGCAGGTACTTGTGCCTGTGCCGACGCAGGCACCTGTGCGGCAGCGGCCGGAGCGGAGGGCTGTGCGGTGCGCTCGGCAGTAGCTGGGGGAGCCCCGGTACCGGCCTCAGGTAGGCCATCGGCGTAGCTTAGGCGGCGTTCGATGCGGTCGACCCTGGCCAGGGTGCCCTGCTCCGACTGGTCCGCAGCGGGCAGCAGGATGCGAGCGCAGAGCAGCTCGAGGTGCAATCGCGGAGAGGTGGCGCCGGTCATCTCGGTGAGCGCAGTATTGGTGATGTCAGCGGCGCGCGAGAGCTCCGCGCGTCCCAGTTGTTGAGCCTGGGTCCGCATGCGGTTCAGCTGATCGTCAGGTGTACCGCGCAGGATGGACGCCGCCGCATCAGGAACTGCGTTGACAATGATCAGGTCGCGGAACCGCTCGAGAAGGTCCTCGACGAACCGCCGCGGATCATGGCCCGTCTGGATGACCCGGTCAACAGCACCGAAAACGGTAGCGGAATCATCGGCGGCAATGGCATCGACCACGTCGTCGAGCAGCGAGGCATGCGTGTAGCCCAGCAGCGACACCGCGAGTTCGTAGTCAAGGCCGGAGGTTCCGGCACCGGCCATCAGCTGGTCCAGCACCGACAGGGAGTCGCGCACCGACCCGCCGCCTGCACGCACCACCAGGGACAGAACGCCGGGCGCCACCGGGATGTTCTCCTGGTTGCACAGCAGCTCAAGGTAAGCCATCAGGGGTTCTGGGGGAACCAGCCGGAACGGGTAGTGGTGCGTGCGCGACCGGATGGTTCCGATCACCTTGTCCGGCTCCGTGGTCGCGAAGATGAACTTGATGTGTTCCGGGGGTTCTTCGACGATCTTCAGCAGCGCGTTGAAGCCGGCGCTGGTGACCATGTGGGCCTCATCGATGATGAAGATCTTGTAGCGGTCACGGACCGGAGCGAAGGTGGCGCGCTCACGGAGATCACGGGCGTCATCGACGCCACCGTGGGATGCTGCGTCGATCTCGATGACATCCAGGCTGCCGGAGCCGTTCCGGGCCAGCTCAACACAGCTGTCGCAGGTGCCGCAGGGAACCGGTGTGGGGCCCTGCGCACAGTTGAGGCAGCGGGCCAGGATGCGGGCCGAGGTGGTCTTGCCGCAGCCGCGTGGACCGGAGAAAAGATAGGCGTGATTCACCCTGTTTTTGGAGATGGCCGTCATCAAAGGCTCGGTGACGTGCTCCTGGCCGATCACGTCGGAGAACGTCTCCGGACGGTACCGGCGGTAAAGGGCTGTACTCACAGAAGAACTCTATCGGTTGGGTGGGACAGGAGCGGCATCGGTGGAGGAGAGGTGGGAGGGGTCGACAATCCACGGCTCGCGGGGCAGCAGGCGAGGATCGAATGCCCCCAGCGCAGCCTCCACTGAGCTATCCGGAAGACCGAGTGAACGCAGGATAAGCGCCCGGATTTCGGCTGCATCCCAACCCTTGGCGCCCAAGGCTTCGAGGGTGACTGCGCCGTCACGCTTGGCCAACCGTCGACCTTCCGGGTTCAGCGCCAAGGGCACGTGAGCATACTCAACAACGGGAAGCCCCAGCAGGGACCCGAGATAGGCCTGCCGCGGTGCGGAACTCAGCAGGTCATCGCCGCGTACCACCTGGTCGATGCCCTGTTCCGCATCATCGACGACGACGGCGAGGTTGTAGGCGGGCACCCCGTCATTGCGCACCACTACGAAGTCATCAACCAGCCCGGTGTAGGGACCGTGCAGGACGTCGCGAATTCCATAACGGTCGACGTCGGTGCGGAGCCGGAGCGCGGCCGGCCGGACGCGCCGCGCGGCTTCGCGCTCGAACTGGGACAGGTCCCGGCAGGTGCCGGGGTAGTGGCCGGGAAGGACATGCGGCGCCGAAGCCGCCTCCGCGATGTCTCGCCGGGTACAGAAGCACTCGAAGAGGCGCCCGTCGCGCAGCAGGCGGGCAACGGCGTCGTTGTAGAGGTTTTGGCGTTCGCTCTGGCGGGTGATGTCACCGTCCCAGGAGAGCCCGACGGCGCTCAGCTCGGCTAGCTGCACCGCTTCAGCGCCGGCACGGACCCGGTCGAGATCCTCGACGCGCACCAGGAAACGGCGGCCGGTGGACCGGGCGAAGAGCCAGGCCAGGATCGCAGTGCGGAGGTTGCCCACGTGAAGTTCACCGGTGGGGCTCGGCGCGAAGCGACCTGCGTTCACGGATCCTCCAAACGCGGCTGGCAGGGAACGTAAAGACCCCTCATGCACCTGCCAGAGCCCGCCTACCCTTGCTACCTTCCGGTCCTGGGGGAGTTCAACAGGATGACACCACATGAGGGGCCGCGAAATAGTCTACAGGAATCGGAGCAGGGGCTTCGCCGGTCGCCGGAGAGCACCCGATTCGGCACATCAGGCATGTGCGGGTATTCTGGAACCTGCTCCAAACAAGGAGGATTCGCCTAGCGGCCTATGGCGCACGCCTGGAACGCGTGTTGGGTTAACGCCCTCGGGGGTTCAAATCCCCCATCCTCCGCGCTTCACACAGAACACCCCGGCTTTACAGCTGGGGTGTTCTGCATTTCACTGGACTTTGAAGTGATCGTAAGCATGCTGAGTAAAGTGTATTGTGCAATGAGTCTTCCGAAGCATAAGTATGGAGTTCACACTGAATACAGCATCGGCTGTGTGGCCTGATACCTTCAGCCATGTGCCCATCCTGTAAGGAGTTGCGATTGGACCTGCAGGCATGACCCGGCTACCGAAGCTGAGACACGCGTTCTCGGCACTGACCACACCGCTCGCGCCGGAAGATTTTCTGTCGCTATTCAACCCGGTGTTTTCGTCACGCCAACTGCGCGGCATCGTCACGAAAGTGGTGCCGGAGACCGCAGACTCCGTGACGATCTACTTCCACCCCGGCAGGGGCTGGAAAGCACACCGCGCAGGGCAGTGGGCGCGCATCGGCGTGGAACTGGACGGAGTCCGCCACTGGCGCTCGTATTCCCTGAGCACAGCTGCCGGTCAGGATCCCGCCATCACCGTTACCGACATGGGTGCCGTGTCCGGCGTCCTTGTCCGTGAGACCAAACCCGGTGACATTCTTTTCCTTGCCCCGCCTCAGGGCACCTTCGTACTCCCTGATCGGCCGCGGCCGCTTCTGATGCTGACAGCGGGGAGCGGCATCACCCCGGTGATGTCCATGATCCGCACGCTTGTTCCCCGCCGGCCGGACGCGGATGTTGTGTTGATCCATTCCGCTCGCACGCCCAAGACAAGCCTCTTCGTCGAGGAGCTCCGCGAGCTCGCCGACCAGTTCCGACAGTTCAAGGTGAAGCTCTGGTTCACCGGTGAGCATGGCCGCATCGATTTCAACACTCCCGCCGTCCTTGACCGGTTGTGTTCCGATTGGCGTGAGCGCGCGGCCTACGCGTGCGGACCGGAGAAATTCCTGGAAAACGCAGAGTCGCTGTGGGAGCGCCAGGCGAAACTGCCGGCCGGGAGCCTCACCATCGAACGCTTCAGCACCGCTTTGGCGGAAGGCACCGGGAACGACGGCGGACTGGTCACCTTCGAAGCCTCCGACCGGGAGGTTGAGGCGGACGGCAACACCCCGCTGCTCGAGGTCGGGGAAGACGAAGGCCTCCTCATGCCCAGCGGCTGCCGCATGGGAATCTGCCACAGCTGCCTCATCCCGCTTCGGGCAGGACAAGTCCGGGACCTTCGCACCAACGAAGTACATGGAGAACCCGGGCAATTGATTCAGACGTGCGTTTCGGCAGCAGCCGGACCCGTAAACCTCGACATATAACTCGGATCGAAGGAGTGAGAATATGACGAACCTTGTAGATCAGGTGTCAGAGGACACTGCGGTTGAAAGACCCGCAACCCGACGACGGCCGGGAGCGCTCGCCGAGACCGGGCATCCGCTTGTCCGCCCGCCGGCAGCTGCGCATCTTTCCGATGAGCAGGTTGCCGAACTGGCCCGTGAACTCGACGCCATCCGCGATGAGGTGCTCGGCCGACGGGGGAAGCCTGATGCCGCCTACATCCGCCGCGTCATCAAGGCTCAGCGCATCCTCGAGTTCGGTGGACGTGCAGCATTGCTTGTCGGACGGAACAAGGCAGCGTGGGTGGCAGGCACCACCATGCTGAGCTTCGCCAAGATCCTGGAGAATATGGAGCTCGGTCACAACATCCTGCACGGCCAGTGGGACTGGATGCGGGATCCGGACATCCACTCCACAACCTGGGACTGGGACTTTGTCACGCCCACACGGTCCTGGCAGCATACCCATAACGACCTGCACCACCGCTGGACCAACGTGGTGGGCAAGGACCGCGACGTCGGCTACAACCTCCTGCGCATGGACGACGACCAGCCCTGGCGGCCCTTCAACCTGGGCAACCCGGTGTACAACGCCGTGCTCGCGCCGCTCTTCGAGTGGGGCATCGCGCTCTACGATCTTGAGTTGCCGGAATACAAGGACGGCACAAAATCAAAAGAGGCCCTTCGTCGGGACCTGCAGGCACTTGGGCGCAAGGCCGCCAAGCAGTTCGGCAAGGATTACGTCGCTACGCCCGTCGTCGCAATGCTCACCGGTTCGGGCAGGCAGGCCTTGACGGGAACCCTGACCGCGAACGCAGTCCGTAATGTCTGGGCCCACGCAGTGATCTTCTGCGGTCACTTCCCAGCCGGCACTGACACCTTCACCGAGGAAATGGTCGACGGCGAAACCCGTGGTGACTGGTATGTGCGGCAGATGATCGGCTCGGCGAACATCTCCGGCTCGAAGTTCATGCACCTGATGACCGGAAACCTCTCCCACCAGATCGAGCACCACCTGTTCCCTGACCTCCCGTCGAACAGGTACCACGAGATCGCCCCGAAGGTCCGCGACATCTGCAAGCGCTATGGACTGCCGTACACCACCGGGCCCCTGCTCAAGCAGGTCGGGTCCGCGTGGGCGAAGGTCTTCCGGCTGGCACTGCCGGACCGTAAGGCACCGGCCAGCTAGTCTGGTCGCCAGCTGGCCCGG
Organism: Arthrobacter sp.; assembly: GCF_031179385.1. Lineage (GTDB taxonomy): Bacteria > Actinomycetota > Actinomycetes > Actinomycetales > Micrococcaceae > Arthrobacter_D. Next base: position 7,142 of record NZ_JAPSHV010000001.1, read on the forward strand.
CGATCAGCTAGCCCGGCGATCAGCTAGTCGCCGGGTCCGGCGGGTGCTGCCCCTGCACCCGCCGGATCCGCCGAAGCGCTGCTGCCTCACTCGGTCCCTGCCTGCCCAGACCGAGCTTGATGGCTCCCAGCACCAGCAGGACAGCCGGCTTGACCGGCAACGGTAAGGGCCCGATGTGCGGCAACGACAGGCCGAGCAGTTCCCGGTGCCGAGGGGTGAGCGTGGCCACCGCCCCGGCAAAAAGGATCCGGTAGCCCAGACGCTGGGACCGCGGAAGCGGGGGTCGCTTGATGTAGGCCAGCGCGTCCTGGACCTGGTGGCTGGAAGCGAGCTCGCCGTCGTATGCGGAGAGCTGATCACGCAGTTCAGCGACGCTGCGCGGCGGGTCAGTGACGCCCATCAGTTCTCCCGCGATCGCCCACTCCTTCACGTACTCGTCCGGTCCGCCGGGAAACTTCAGCCCGTACTCCCGGTGCGCGCTGAGGAACGCGTCAGTGAACGCCAGATGCACCCACCGCAGCAGATGAGGGTCGTTGGCGGCATAGGAACGCTCGACGCCGGCGGCGTCCACGTACGTGCCGGTCACCTTCTCGTGCAGGCGGCGTACCCAGTTTGAAGCGCTCTGCGCGGCGTCGGTGGACCCGTACGTGACGGTGAAGATCCAGCGGATGGTGTTCGCGAGCCTGCCCAGCGGGTCCTCGCGGAAGTCGGAATGGGCATACACCCCCGCCATGGCACCCGGATGCAGCGCCTGAAGCAGGAGTGCACGGATGCCGCCCACCGTCGGAGTCATGGAGCTGTGAACCGACCAGACGGCGGAACCGGGATCGAAGTAGCCGGCGTCGTTCCCTTCCGCGAGTTCCTCTGTCCAGGCGGGCGGTTCGGCACCGGTGCCGGTGAAGGTGTTCTTGAGTTCAACCCGCAGGCGGGAGAGGGGTGACGCCATCGCTCCAGTATGCAGGTTCCTCCTGAACGTCCCATCCGGATGAGGGGCGGTCGACGAACTGCAATCGAGTACCAAAGACAACGACAGCCAAGGAGCACGAGTGTCCGCGCAGAAACTTCATGACATCCCACTGACCATGATCGACGGCACCGAGCGGACCTTCGGCGACTTTCAGGGCAAGACCGTCCTGGTGGTGAACGTCGCCTCGCAATGTGGTTTCACACCCCAGTACGCGGCGCTTGAGGAGCTCTACCGGAGGTATGCGGACCGCGGCTTCGTGGTGTTGGGCGTGCCCAGCAATCAGTTCATGGGGCAGGAACCCGGAACCGACGAGGACATCCAGGCATTCTGCTCCAGCACCTTCGACGTCACGTTCCCACTGACCCGGAAGACCGATGTCCGCGGCCGGGACCAGCACCCGCTCTATGCCGAGCTCACCAAGTTCAGGAACGGAGTGCTTCCGGGCCTGGTGAAGTGGAACTTCGAGAAGTTCCTGGTGAACGACGCCGGTACCGTGGTTGCGCGGTTTGCCCCCACTGTCGAGCCTGACTCCGACGAAGTTGTGTCTGCGATCGAGAAGACTCTGAACGGCTAGACGGCGGAAACGGCAGCCTCGGCGCAGCGCAGCAGGAAAGCGGCGCCCGCGTCGTCGTGGATGAGGTCACCCTCGGTGAGGACGGGGTAGGGCTTCTCCGGAATGCCGTCGGCGGGCCGGACGTCCACATGGGCGACGCTGTAGCCGTGCTCGTGCAGGTAGTCCGCCATGGCGTAGTCGGTGCGTGAATCGCCCACGGTGCGCCAGACATGCGGAACAGCGCCGTCGATCAGGGTGAGGGCGCGCTCCGCGCCGAGGTCCTTGCCGACGCGCACCGATTCAATGTCCGTGGAAATGATGGTGGGGTCCACCCGGTAGTCGACGCTGTCGTCGCTGTCCGGAAGGTGGTGCGCCAGGCGGCACACGCCCATGTCGAAGTGCTGCATGATCTCAAGGACCGCGGCGTCGAACGGTCCCTGACGGTCGAGGTAGTCCTCGTTCTCCACATCGAGGCGCTGCTCGATTGACACCATGGCGCGCTTGGTCTCGTCAAAGAACATGTGGTCAGCGAACTTCTGCTCCACCAGCGTCCGCACCTCGTTCCCGAACTCCTGGGGCAGGGCCAGAGTCTGGTCGACCTGGACGGGCGTGGGGCCGTCGGAGTCGAAACTGAACCAGGTGGCGCCCTTCTCACAGATGGCGTGGAACCTGACGCCCTCCGGGATGCCCGCAGCCAGCATCGGCTTCATGACCTCTTCGCGGATGAAGTCATCAGACCGGCCCGTGTTGAAGATGACCGGCCAGCCGGCTGCCGCGAGGCGGATGAGGGCGTCGATGATCTCGAACCGGACGCTGCGCGAGACGGGGCTCGCAACCGGCCCGTCGACGTCGAGCAGCAGGCCCATAGGCGTGGGCATGGACGCGGAAGGAGGCACCGAAGAAGTCACTGCCCCAGTATCCGCGGAACCGGGGAAGGCAGCGAAATCCATGACGGCGAAATCGCCGGAACTGCTCGAGCAGGGTTTCTCCAAGGTCCTGGTCGGAAGATTGAAGCCTGCAGCATCCATGCACGTATTAAGGGCGAGTAATGGCGATTGAAAAAATCGCGCTGGCCGAGCAGGGTGCGGCTGACCTGATGCCTGGGGAGGCAGCCGACTATCCCACCGGACTTACGCGGAGAGTTTTTGGCATTCTGATAGGCACCGGTGCTCTGGGCACCGCTGCGGGCTGGGGGATAGTCTCCGCCGCCGGTGGCACCGAGGAGGTTCCGACGTCGTTCGGGTCCGTCCGGATTGCAGCGGCTGAGCGGCAGGCACGGCTGGTAGGCGGGGTCGGAGGGCACGCAGCCGGTGGCCACTCCTCGAGCGGAGCCGCTCCGCCCGGCGCGGGGTCCCAACCGTTCAATCACACCTGGGGCGAACATCTCGCCGTCGAGCTGGACGTGCGCAACACCTCCGAGCGGAACGTCTTGTTCGCTCCCGGGCAGCTGCGCCTCGTGGTGACAAAGACGACGACGGTCACTAACCGGGCCGCCGACGTATCCAAGATCCTGCTGACTCCCGGTTCCCAACGCAGCCTGTGGATCAGCTTCCTGGTTCCAACCGGCGCCGCGGGTCTCGCAGCCCAGTTCACGGATCCCTGGGGCGGTCCGGCGCCGCTGGTGCTGGCCCTTCCCCGTATTTCCCTTCGACCAGGCTCCCTGGAGGATCATCATGGCTGAGCAGTTGCCTCCTGACATACTTGCCCGGGCGGACCTCCTCAAGCTCGGAGCAGCGGCCGGACTGGGCTTTGCAGCGCTGCCGCTGGTTCAGCCTGCCGCGCCCAGGCACCGAGTTGCCCGCACACCCGTCCCGCTGGCCCTAGCGCCGATCCCCGGCGTCCTGGACGTCTACATCAACGATGGCTATCTCAAGATGGTCGACGACACCCTCGTCTACCATCGCGGATTCGGCAGCCGGCCCACGGACATTGACGACGCGAGTCCCAGCCTCACCATGGACCCGACGATCATCACGGTGGGGGGCGATGTGATCCCCAGCCGTACCTACCCGTTGGAGAGGCCGCTCCCGCCGCGTGGCACCCCGACTCCGGTGGGTCCGGACCCGGCCAACCCCGGGCAGTACTTCATCCGGCGGAACTACTGGGCGAGTTACTTCCCCCAACGCACCATCATCGCGGAGTTGGGAAGCACGGTTCGGATGCGGGTGCAGAACCGGCTGAACAAGCCGCACACCCTGACGGTCTTTGGAGCGGCACCCGGTGGTGCGGACTACACCACCGGCGCTATCGGCCCCGATGCAGTGGCCATGATCGAATTCCCCTGTCCGCCCCCGGGTACGTACATCTTCGCTGATCCTACGAATGCGCCGGTCGAACGCGTGCTCGGACTCTTTGGGGTGCTTGTAGTGATGGACCCGGAGCACCAGTGGGACATCGCGGCGGACCGCGCAACCTTTGAGCGTCAGTGGCTGTGGATTTCCCACGCGGTGGAACCCCGCTGGGCGTCCATGGAGGCCGCGGGCCAGACCGTGAATGCCGCACAGACCAGGGCCGTACCGCGGTATTTCACCCTCAACGGGCGCAGCGGATTCGAGTCCCTCGGGATCACGTTCGACGAGGCCGTCAACCTTGCCACCGAGGAGGAAACCCTGATCTCCGGATATCCCCGACAGCTGGACGTCCGTCAGTTCGGAGAGGGCACGGAAGCGGGCACGCTCAGAGGCGGACAACTGGTGCGGCTGGTCAATCCCGGAATCGTCTTCCACCAGATGCACTTCCACGGCAACCACGTCTGGGTGGTCCGCCGAAACGGCGTGGACTGGCCGCGGCACGAGGGCTTCGTTGATGCAGACGGTCACGTGGTCCTGCAGCAGTGGGAGGACGTCGTCGAACTCGAACCCATGGACCGCAAAGACATCATTATCCCCATCAAGCGGCCGCCGGACGCCATTGATCCCGTGTGGTTCGCGCGTACCGGTGACTGGGTCTACCCCATGCACTGTCACGCCGAACCGTCCCAGACTGCTGCGGGCGGAATGTATCCGGGCGGTCTAGTTGCCCACTGGACCCTGAAGGGTCCCAACCCAGGAGGCAATCAGTGAGTATCTTCAGCCGTAAGCGCTCGGTTCGCACGACCGAGAAACTGCAGAAGCTGGCCGAGCGCCGTCGTCGGGAGGAAGAACGACGGCGTCAGGAGGAGGCGCGCAAAGCCAAGCGGACGCGTAAACCGACAGCATCGCCCAAGCCGACAGCGACGGTGAAGCCCTCCGTGAAGCCGAGCGCGAGCGCCAAGCCTTCGGCATCTGCTTCAGCGAAGCCGACCGCGTCCGCAACAGCGACCGCAACCTCTACGGCGACCGCTACGGCGACCGAGACCGCGAGCGCTACTGCGACCGCTACAGCGACCGAAACCGCGACTGCCAGCGCTTCCGCGACTCCCTCGGCGACCGCTGTACCGACGGAGGCGCCTGACCCCGTCGTCGTACCGGAACCCCAACTGCACCACCGGTTCCAGAGCCAGGTGGACTTCAGCTCCGACCAGCTGGAGGTCTCCAACCCGGTGACGGAGTTCCTCCAGACGGCTGCCGTCTCTGTTGACTTCGATTTTCACAGCCGCGACCTCGTCCTGGACGACGGCGCCGAATTCGAGATGTGGAGTTTCGAGGATGACCGGTTCGAGCGCGGGTTCCCCGGGCCTACGCTCAGGGTTCAGGAGGGGAAGATCTTCCACGCCACCGTCCATCCGAGCAAGGGCCCCCACACCATCCACTGGCATGGCATGGAACCCGACCCCCGGAACGACGGCGTGGGCCACACCTCCTTCGAGGTCGACGGGCAATACACCTACCAGATGCAGCCGGAAGCAGGCCGTCCCGGTGACCCCAACTATGGCGCCGCGGGGACGTACTTCTACCACTGCCACGTCAACACGCCGCTGCACGTCCAGATGGGCATGTTCGGCCCGCTGGTCATCGACCCCGTGGTCCACCCGGATTACCCCGTCAGTCCCGGCGCCCGCCGGGCGTTTGTGGACGGACCGGAGTACGACATTGATACAGAAGCGCTGTTCGCTCCCTACTGCCTGGACCCGCGCTGGCATGAAATGAACCATGCTGACGGGCTCTCAGGCGAGGACGCAGGCCTCAACCGGTTCGAGCCGCGCCACTTCTACCTCCTGGGTGGTGAACTGGCCCGGCGCCCCGCAGGCAAGGAGATCGTCTGGAGTCTGTCCAGGCTTCGCGCCAACGTGGTGGGCGGTCCCAAGAAGCCGACTTTGTTGCGGACGGTGAACGCGAACTATCTGCCCAATCTGGTGACGTTTACCGACGCCGGAGGAGCGGAGGTGCCGATTGCCGAAATCATCTCGCATGACGGACGCCCCTTCCGGGACACCTCGGTGCCCAACGCGCCGGCTCCACCCTGCAGGGACGCAGAGTACCCGCTGACTACAAGCAGGCTCGCCTACGGGGCAGCTGAACGCTATGACATGCTCCTTCTACCGCCCGCACCCGGCAGGTACTACCTGAACGTCCAGTGGGAAGACTGGATCACCGGCGCCGTGATCGCAAAACGAAGTGTGCCGATCGATGCGGCCTGATCGGGAACGGTTCCTCCAGCCGAGCGCTTGAAGCTATAACCATTTGGCGACGACGGCCGCGCCGCCGTGCCGTCACATTCCCTTGCGGCGATATCTTGCCTAGGCTGTATTGGTGATCTTCAAAGCAGTGAGCGATGGACGCCCCTACCCCGACCATGGACACGTGACGCCCAAGGACTGGGCAAACGTGGCCCCACGCCAGGTTCGGCTGGACGAGCTCGTCACAACCAAGACCACCCTCGACCTTGAGGCGCTGCTGGCGGAAGACTCCACATTCTTCGGCGATCTGTTCCCGCACGTGGTGCAGTGGAACGACACGCTCTACCTTGAGGATGGCCTGCACCGCGCGGTTCGCACCGCGCTGCACCAGCGAACCATCCTGCACGCCCGCGTTCTGGTTATCGATGGCTAGAACGCCCAAGCGGAAGCCCGTCCGGTCCAAGAGGAACCCGATCGAGTGGCACGGACACCGCATTGTTACTGAAAACGACCTCGAAACGGTTTTCGCAGACGACGGCAACGTAGAGCGCCCGCACATCTACATGCGCAGGCTGCGCCACGGCATCGTTCTGGTGTTGCTCGTAGCGCTACTGGCCGCAGCAGTGTTCTTCGCGCTCGCCCTGGCGCGGGGAGACATCAAGCTCCCGGTGCCGGAGGCAACGCCCACCCCCGTCAGCGCCTGCCCCCTCGGGCCGTTCGACCTCGTCGATCCGGCGACGGTGACTGTGAACATCCTCAACAGCACCAGCATCGCCGGGCTCGCCGGTAATGCATCGGCGGCACTGGAGGAACGCGGATTTGTCCTGGGCACCATCGGAAACCGCTCGGTCGCCCAGACCAACATGACCGCCATCATCGTGTCCGGGCCGGACGGGCACGCACAGGCATTTACCCTGCAGCGCATCATCCCCGAGACGGTCTACGTCGAGGACGAACGCCCCGACGCTACGGTCGACGTCGTCCTTGGCTCTGAGTTCGAATCGCTGGTGCCGGCGGAGGAAGTAAACGCGGAACCGGGTGGGCTCACGTGTGAGCTCGCCTCAACGGCCAGCGCCACGCCGTCGCCGTCCGCTCCCTGACGAACGCAGGCAAAAGAACGACGACGGCGACGGGCCGGCTAACAGCCGTCCGGTCCGCAGGCCTCGCCGTCGGGGGTTGCCGACATGGGGATCAGCGGGTGGCTTTCCTGCCAGGCCTGATCCAGCGCCTGTCGGAATAGTTCGGCGGGTTGCGCTCCGGAGATGCCGTACTTCCGGTCGATCACGAAGAATGGGACGCCGCTGATGCCCAGTGTCCGAGCCTCGTTGATCTCGTGCCGCACGTCCTCCGCGAATCCGTCGCCGGCGATGGTTTCGCGCACCGACTGCTCATCGATCCCCAATTCCTTGCCGAGCATCACGAGGACTTCCACGTCCGAGGTGTCGAGCCCCTGCTCGAAGTGCGCCGAAAGAATCACTTCCTTGGCGTCGTTGCCCTTCCCGAGCGACTTGGCGAGGTGCAGGAACCGGTGCGCAGTGAAGCTGTTGCCGACCACGACGGCGTCGAAATCAAAGTTCACGCCGACGTCGGCCGCTGATGAGGTGAGCTGGTTCCACATCTGACGGACCTGCTCGGGTGCGATGCCCTTGCGCTCGGACAGGTACTGCTGCTCGGTGCCCTCATAGTGCTCGGGGAGACTGGGGTCCAACTGAAAGCTCTTCCACGTCACGTCGACGCTGTCCCGGTGCGGGAAATCGGCCAGGGCCTTCTCGAAGCGGCGCTTGCCCACAAAGCACCAGGGGCATTTCACATCGGACCAGATTTCAATATGCATACCGTGGGCAACGGAACGACGGCGGTGCGCATTCCCGCTCACCGCCGTCATTTGCCTCACGTGTCCCAGCCCGCTCCGAGTCGGCAGAACACTCCCCGTTTGCACCCTCTTGGGGGCCCGTCCTGCCAAGGGAACGTGAAGATTACCGCTGCAGGGCCGGTGCCGGAGCCTGCCTCGCGCAGAGGTGCCGGGTGTAGGCGGGCAGGGTGAGGAACTCAGGGAAGTCGTCACCGAGAGCCACCTTCTCGAACAGCCGGCGGGCGTCGTCGAACCGGTCATCATCGAAGCGTGGGAGCCGCTCGAACTCCTCCTCCAGCAGCTGCGAAACCCACTCCAGGGTGACGATTTCACCGGTGTCGGTCACGGCCTGGGCATGTACCCACTGCCAGATCTGCGATCGGGAGATTTCCGCGGTGGCGGCATCCTCCATCAGGTTCTTCAGCGTCACAGCACCGTTCCCGCGCAGCCAGGCCTCGAGGTAGCGGACTCCGACCTCCAGATTGGTGCGGATACCCGCTTCCGTAATGAGCCCCTGGGTGCCGGTGAGGTCGATCAGTGCGCGGTCATCGGGCACGACGTCGGTGCGTTGCCGGTCGAGCTGGTGGGGCAACTCGCCGAGCACGACGTCAAAGACAGCGCGGGCAACCGGAACCAGGTCCGGATGGGCTACCCATGAGCCGTCGAAACCGTCGCCGGCCTCACGCACCTTGTCCGTGTGGACCTTCTCGAGCGCGACGGCGTTGACCGCCTCATCGCGACGGCTCGGTATAAATGCCGACATGCCTCCGATCGCATGCGCACCCCGTCGGTGACAGGTGCGTACCAACTGCTCGGTGTAGGCGCGCATGAACGGCGCGGTCATGGTGACCATGGTGCGGTCCGGCAGGACAAACCGGGGGCCGCGCAGCCTGAAGTTCTTGATGATCGAGAAGATGTAGTCCCATCGGCCCGCGTTCAACCCCGAGGAGTGTTCGCGCAGTTCGTAGAGGATTTCGTCCATCTCGAATGCCGCCGTGATCGTCTCAATCAGGACGGTGGCGCGGATGGTCCCGCGGGGAATGCCGAGCAGTTGCTGGGCGCGGACGAACACGTCGTTCCACAACCGCGCTTCGAGGTGGTTTTCGAGCTTGGGGAGGTAGAAGTACGGCCCCCGGCCCTGATCAATGAGCGTCCGCGCGTTGTGGAAGAAATGCAGGCCGAAGTCCGCGATGCCGCCGGAGAGTGGTTCGCCCTCAATCAGGATGTGCTGCTCGGGCAGGTGCCACCCGCGAGGACGCACGACGACGGTGGGGAGCGTCTCTCCGAGCCGGTACTCCTTGCCCTCCTCGGTGGTGAAGTCGATTCTGCGCCGCAGGGCGTCGTGGAGGTTCAACTGGCCGTTGATGACATTGGGCCAGGTGGGAGTCAACGAATCCTCGAGATCCGCCAGCCAGACGTTCGCCCCGGAGTTCAGGGCGTTGACAGTCATCTTGCGGTCCACAGGGCCGGTGATTTCCACCCGCCGGTCCTCCAGACCGGGAGCCGGCGGCGCGACCTTCCAGCCGTCGTCGTTCCTGATGTGTGCGGTGTGGGGAAGGAAGCGGGGATCCTCGCCCTGGGCAATGCGGCTGCGTGCTTCGCGGCGGCGCTGCAGCAGCTCCTGACGGCGCGGTTCTGCGAAGTCATGCAGTTCACGGAGGAAGTCCAGCGCTTCGGCGGTAAGGATTTCATCCTGGCGGGGGATCGGTGGGGCGGTCAGTGTGATGCCGGTGGTGTTCATGGTGATGCTCCTGGCTGAATGTCCAGATCGAGTGGGCAGAAATGACCGCAGCGGGGCGCCTGGCTGGTCCTCAGCGCCCACTCGATGCAAAGGGAAAGGGAGGGGGAGGAGGGTTCAGGAGAACTGCTGGGTCTCGGTGGAGCCGGCCAGGGCAAGGGTGCTGCCGGTCGGGTTGAGGGCGCCGGCTACCTGATCGAAGTAGCCGGTGCCGACCTCCCGCTGATGCTTGGTGGCCGTGTAGCCGCGTTCTTCGGCGTCGAACTCGCGTTGCTGGAGGTCCACATAGGCGCTCATGCCGTCGGTGGCATAACCGTGCGCCAGATCGAACATCGAGTAGTTCAGGGCGTGGAACCCGGCGAGGGTGATGAACTGGAAGGTGAAGCCCATGGCGCCGAGCTCGCGCTGGAACGTCGCGATGGTGGCGTCGTCGAGGTGCTTGCGCCAGTTGAACGACGGGGAGCAGTTGTACGCAAGCATCTGATCAGGGAACTCGGCCTTGACCGCTTCGGCGAAGCGCCGCGCCAGCTCCAGATCAGGCGTGCCGGTCTCCATCCAGATCAGGTCCGCGTACGGAGCATACGCATGAGCGCGGGCGATACACGGCTCAATGCCGTTGCGGACCTCGTAGAAACCCTCGGGAGTCCGTACTGGTTCCGATCCGGCCCGGATCAGGAACGGGCGGTCGCGCTCATCGACGTCCGAGGTGATCAGTGTGGCCGCTTCGGCATCCGTACGGGCCACAATCACCGAAGGGACGCCGGCGACGTCGGCCGCCAGCCTGGCCGCGTTCAGCGTGCGGACATGCTGCTGGGTGGGAATGAGGACCTTACCGCCGAGGTGGCCGCACTTCTTCTCCGAAGCCAGCTGGTCTTCCCAATGCACCCCGGATGCTCCTGCGGCGATCATGGACTTCATCAGCTCGAAGGCGTTCAGCGGCCCGCCGAAGCCGGCTTCGGCGTCGGCCACAATCGGCACCAGCCAGTCTGTGAATTCCTCGCGACCGCTCAAAACGCCTTCAGCCCACTCGATCTGGTCCGCCCGCTGCAGCGCGTTGTTAATGCGCCGAACCACCTGCGGGACCGAGTTCGCCGGGTAAAGGGACTGGTCCGGGTAGGTCTGGCCGGACAGGTTGGCGTCCGCTGCCACCTGCCAGCCGGACAGATAGATAGCCCTCAGCCCGGCCTTCACCTGCTGTACGGCCTGGTTGCCGGTCAGTGCGCCCAGAGCATGGGTGTACTCGCCGGTCCGGGCCTGGTCAGTGAGCTGCTGCCAGAGTTTTTCTGCTCCCCGGCGGGCGAGCGTGTGCTCCTCCTGCACGCTGCCGCGAAGGCGTACGACGTCGGCAGCAGAGTAGTCGCGCTGGATTCCTTGCCAGCGCGGATCGGCTGCCCACTCGAGTTCGAGGTCGCGGACTGCTTCCGTGTAGGCGTTGGTGTTGTCACCTGGGTGTGCGGCTTCCTGCGTCATTGCAACTGTCCTTCCGGGAGGCGTAATGCCTGTGCGGTTGTGCTGGTGAAGTCAACGATTCTGCATCCTGTAACGGGCATCTAGATGAAAGCTCTGGAAAGAAATGCGATTCTTCGCGTATGGTCAAGAAATGACGACTTCCAGTTGGAATCGCACCCGTCTGCCCGACGCCGAGCCTGCCCCTGACGGGGGGGATGCCATCAGCCTGGGCCGCCGTCTCCGCCACCTCCGCAAGAGCCGTCGCATGACGCTCGAGGAGTTGGGCGCCGTCGTCGGAACTGCCCCCTCCCAGCTGTCCCTCCTGGAGAACGGAAAGCGTGAGCCCCGGCTGGGCATGCTGCAGTCCCTCGCGAAGGCGCTGGAGGTGAGCGTCGACCAACTGCTGGGCGCGGAACCACCGAGCAGGCGCGCCGCACTGGAAATCGCGCTGGAGCGGGCGCAGCGGGGACCGCTGTACGAGTCCCTGGGGCTGCCGAAGGTCCGCACCTCTGCACGCCTGCCCATGGAGGCGCTGGAGGCGCTCGTCGGGTTGCAGGCTGAACTGGAGCGGCGGATGAACGAGCAGGTGGCCACCCCTGAAGAGGCCCGGCGCGCCAACGCTGAACTTCGGGGAGTCATGCGCCGGCAGAACAACTACTTCCCGGATATCGAGGGGGAGGCGCAGAAGGTTCTGGAGTCCGTGGGGCATACGCGGGGGCCTCTTTCGCAGCATCTCATCGCGGACATTGCGGCGCACCTCGGGTTCACGCTGCACCATGTCAGTGACCTGCCGCATTCCACCCGGTCCGTAACGGACCTGAAGAACCGGCGAATCTACCTGACCCAGTCACAGCGGACCGACCATGACCCGCGGTCCGTGCTCCTCCAGGCCCTGGGCCACTACGTGCTGCAGCACAAGACGCCGGAGAACTACCACGAGTTCCTGCGGCAACGGGTTGCCACCAACTACTTCGCGGCTGCCCTCCTCCTGCCCGAGGAGGCCACGGTCGAGTTTCTCCAGGCTGCCAAAGCCGCGAAGGAGATCGCCGTCGAGGACATCCGGGACGCTTTTGCCGTCTCCTACGAAACCGCTGCCCACCGGTTCACCAACCTCGCCACCGAGCATCTCGGTATCCCGACGCACTTCCAGAAGACACACCAGAGCGGCATCATTTACAAGGCCTACGAGAACGACGGCGTGACCTTCCCCCAGGACCATACCGGCGCCATTGAGGGGCAGCCCTCGTGCAGGAAGTGGACGTCCCGGATGGTGTTCGACGTGCCTGACCGGTTCTCCGCCTACAGCCAGTACACCGACACCCCGAGCGGTACTTTCTGGTGCACGGCCCGAACGGAGCACGCCCCCAGCGGAGAGTTCTCGGTGAGCGTCGGCGTGCCCTACGCGCACGTGAAGTGGTTCCGGGGACGGGAGACCACCGTGCGGGGTGAGTCCCGCTGTCCGGAGGAATCGTGCTGCAAGCTGCCGCCGTCGTCGTTGGCGCAGGAGTGGTCCGGCTACGCGTGGCCCAGCGCGCGGGCGCACTCCCATCTGTTGGCGGCCATGCCGCCGGGGGCCTTCCCCGGCGTGGATGAGACGGAGGTTTACTCCTTCCTCCAGGCGCATTCGGACTAGCGTCGTACAGTGAATGCCCACTCGAACGGGGAGCTCCATGCTTTTTGCCAATGACACTGAAGAGGGTCTGCGGAGTGCCGCCGCCCTGGTCAATACCGAGGACGGTGAACAACTTTCCGACGTCGGTGCTCTCGCGCAGTTTGCCCGCGACTGGAACTGGACCGGCAACCTCGCCCTCGATGATGACGAGCTCGAGGCAGTCCGAACGCTGCGCCCCAGGCTTCGGTCGCTGTGGAGTGGCGACGAAGACCAGGTTGTGGAGCTGGTGAACGGCCTGCTGCGCGAGTTCAATGCCCTTCCGCAGCTTGTCCGCCACGATTCCTGGGACTATCACATTCATGCCACGCCGCGCGAGGCCCCGCTGTCGGCTCGGATGGCGGTCGAGGCGGCGATGGCGTTCGTTGACCTCGTGCGCAGCAAGGAGCTGAGCCGGTTGAGGGTATGCGCATCGCCGGACTGCGACAATGTGCTCGTGGACCTGTCAAAGAACCGTTCCCGGCGGTTCTGCGAGTCGGGCTGCGGGAACCGGGCAGCTGTCGCGGCCTACCGGGCGCGGCTGGCCGAACGGGCGCAGACGGCCTGAACGTCCACCTGTCCGCAGGGACGGAAACAGGAGGAAGCCCCCGGCTTACGCCGAGGGCTTCCGATAGTGCTCACCTACCAGTGAAGGTTACGGAACCATCCAGGTGAAGCCGCCCCAGCCCTGTCCGTTCTGGACCTTGCCGGCGAAGCCGCCAGTGCCGTTTCCGGAGTAGAGGAAGAGCCGTCCGGCGGAGTCACGCGCCAGCAGGTCGGCGTTGCCGTCTCCGCTGAAGTCGCCCGGAGCCACCAGGGTGAAGCCGTTCCATCCTGAGCCGGGCTGCGTGCGGGCGCCGAAGCCGCCTGATCCATTGCCCGGGTAGAGGAAGAGCCTACCGGCGGAGTCGCGCGCCAGCAGGTCGGCGTTGCCGTCGCCGCTGAAGTCACCCGGCCCGACAATGGTGTAGCCGTTCCAGCCTGAGCCGATCTGCGCCGGCGTGAGGAACCCGCCTGTCCCGTTGCCCGGGTAAAGACGCAGCGCGCCGTTCCCGGCACGGGCAATCAGGTCCACGGTGCCATCACCGTCGAAATCACCTGGAGTGACGATGGCCAGGCCGCTCCAGCCGCTTCCGATCTGCTTGCCCCGGGTGAGCGTACCGGTGCCGGTTCCTGCGTAGAGCCAGAGCCGCCCGGCGCTATCCCGCGCCACGACGTCGGCATTGCCGTCGCCGCTGAAGTCGCCGGGAACCAGGATGGCATTCATTGAATTCCAGCCTGTGCCGATCACCCGGCTCTTCAGGAAGCCGCCCTTGCCGTTGCCGGGGTAGAGCAGCAACTGCCCTGCGGAGTTGCGGACAAGAACGTCCGGGATGTTGTCGCCGTCGAGATCCTTGGTAGCCTCCTGCTCACCTGCCACCGCAATCGGCACGATCTCGTCCTTCTTCCCCGTCGCGTTGTGGTGGTGAAGGAAGAGTGCCTTGGCGTCGGTGACGTTTTCCTGGCGGTTGACGTTGAGGGTGACGCCGTCAGCGGAGACGAACGATGCCGCATCGGGCACGCCGCCCTCGAACCACAGGGCGGGCTCGGTGACGTTGAAGCTGATCCAGTCCGTGGTATCCACTGGAGCTCCGCTGACACCGTTCTCATCGACATTCAGCACGTTGGACGTTGCAACGCGGTACTGGATGGGCGCTGAAGCACTCAAGGCAGCAGCGTCCATTCCCAGTTCCGCGACGGGAACCGGGAACGTCACCACATTGGTGTCGAAGGTGTTTGTGTCCACGCTTCCGTCGACCCCGTTGGCGAAGTACAGGTCAGTGTCGAAGATCGGCGCTCCCGCGTCGTCGATCGTTATGACCTCGAAGAGGATCATGTCGAGCGTCGGCGCCGCGGGCCCAAGGTCCCCGGCACGCAGGGTGCTGACCACGTAATCGACCGTGCTGTCGCCGTCCGTATCGATTTCGATGGAGACACCGTTATTGCCGCCGAGCTGTGCCCAGTTCTGCCAGGTGCTGACGCCGAAGTTCAGGACCCCTGCCGTCCGGTCCCCGGCCGCGTCGATCAGCGCCGGAACCGTTGAGGCTGCGCCGACTGCTTTCAGGTCGAACGAGTACAGGGACTCCAGCGGGCGATTCTCGGCCCGAGGGCTTTCGACACCCAGTACAAGCGGCGACACGATCGACTGGTAGGCCGATTGACCCGGTACACCCTGGGCAAGGCCACGACCGGACAGGGTCACGGTGCTTTCCAGGTCCGCGGGCCCGTCGAAGGCGGCCTCCGCGCCGGCCGAGATGGCCGACGTCGG
This sequence comes from Arthrobacter sp., assembly GCF_031179385.1. Taxonomy (GTDB): domain Bacteria; phylum Actinomycetota; class Actinomycetes; order Actinomycetales; family Micrococcaceae; genus Arthrobacter_D. The sequence goes on from NZ_JAPSHV010000001.1 coordinate 22,194, forward strand.
CTTCGGAGCCGAGTAGACCGGAACGCGGAGTTTCTGCCCGTCCGTGCTGGTCAGTTCGACCCGGCCGGACACATCGGCGAGGTACTGGCGAGGAAGGCCCGCCTGCACTGCTTCCGCTGCTGGGTCGATCGTCTTGGCGAGCGCGGCCGGATCAGGAATCGCCAGCGTGACGGTCAGCGCGGCCGTGTTATTGGCCGGCACCGTGATCGCCGCCGGGGAAACCGTCACCGTGACGCCGGGCATGGTCGATGCCTCGAGGTATTCTGCGTTATACGTGATGGGAGCATTGGACCGGTTCTCGACGGTGACCTGCCTGGTCACTGACAGGGCCTCGGTGCCGAGTTCCAGCACGCCGAAGTTCACCGAGGTGAGGGCGGGCTGGTCGGTCGCGTAGGCGAATACCGGTGTGTCCAGGGCTTGGATGGCGTCAACACGTCCTGATCCGACGCGGTTCGGTGCGTAGGCAACACCGTCGGCCGTGAGCAGGTCATGTGTAGCCGTATTCATGATGACGCTCTTGGCCTGGTACGGGTTGTACTCATGTGCCGAGAGCACCAGGGCCGCGATACCTGCCGTATGGGGTGCCGCCATGGAGGTGCCGCTCTTCACCGAAGCGCCGTTGCCGGTTCCCACCTGTACCGAACCGATGAGGACTCCCGGTGCCGCGACGTCGGGCTTAACGACGCCGTTGGAACCGTGGACGCCCCGCGAGGAGAAGTCCGCGAGGTTGTCCTGCGCGTTGGAGGGACCGGTAGCAGTGGCCTGGAAGGTGGGGTCGAGCTGAAGGACCAGGGTTCCTGCTTCCGCAGCCGGCATCAGCCTGGTGGTGTCACCGGCCGAGAGCTGGATACCCGGTATCGTGGCGTTTCCGCCGATCCCCGCTGGGAAGATGTCAAGTGTCGTGCCGATGACGACGCCGGCGTAGCCTGCAGCAGCTGCGTTGTTCCAGCGAACGGTGGATCCGCATTCGCGGGTCGCGTCGTTGTCGTCCCAGAAGAGCCAGACCCACTTTCCTTCATTCACGCCTGCGGCAGGCAAGGCGGCGCAGCCGTCATTGTTCGCGCCGGCTGGAGCCATCACCACCTCACCGCGAAGGGTGTCGGGAGTAACACCCGCTGCAGCGTAGTCGAAGTTCACGGTGTACTGCCCGGCGGCCTGACCGGCGACATCCGCCGGAGCCAGCACATCAGCGCGGTCCATGGTGATCTGCGATCCGACGCTCGCTGCGACAGTCAAAGCTGACTCAGCACTTCCCGGGGAGCCGCCGATGTCGTACACGTCGCCGTCGTTCCCTGAGGACACCACGGACAGAATGCCCTGTGCGGTCAGCGAGTTCACGATGTCATTTTCGGGATCGTCGTACGCGGGGAAGGCCGAGCCCAACGACATGTTGACGACCTGAGCGCGGTCGTCGAAGTTGCCGTCACCATTTGGGTCGAGGACGAAGTCCAGCGCCTGCCCCACAACGAGGCTTGATCCGGTGCAGCCAAAAACGCGCAAGGCCACCAGGCCGGCGTCGGGAGCCGAACCCGGACCGATGCGCATCTGGTTGACAGCCTCCGGGGTGAGATCACTGTAGTCGCCGTCGAATGTGGTGCCGTCCGCATTGACGCCATAACCGGCGGCGGTGCCGGCGACGTGCGATCCATGGCTTTCGCAATCCAGCGGGTTCAGGTCGGGTACCGGCTCATCGTTCTCGGGGTCGTCAGCGTTGTACGCATCGCCCACGAGGTCGTAGCCGCCCTTGAACTTGTCCGGATCAAAAAGTGCCGGATCGGGCTCTGCATCCGCCTGGGCCTGCTCGTACGCCTCAATGGTTCCAGGGCCGCCGAAGCCGGCGTGGGTGTAGTCCAGACCGGTGTCCAGCACTGCGATGGTGATTCCCTCGCCGGTGATGTCGCGCGCCGTCCATGCCTCGAGAGCACGGGTGTCGATGTCTGCGCCCTTGTTCTCGACGGTCTTGGGGACGATCGCGGTGATCTTGACGACGTCAGGTCGCGCAGCGAGCGCTTTGATCGCGTCGGCGTCACCCTTGATCGCCACACCGGGCAGGGTGTTGGTGGTGGTGTAGAGCTGGGAAGCGCTCGCTTCCGCTGCGACCTCGTTTGCCTTCGCTTGGATGCCCGTGCGGATCTCCTTGACGCGGTCCGCCCGGGGGACCGGTGCGGTGAATCCGTTGCTTCGTACCTCTGCGGGCTGAGTCTGTTCGAAGGCACCCTTGCCCGAGAACTGGACGTACGCCGCCGTCGGGCCTGTCCTGGCCGCGAGTTCGCGGCTGACCTTGGCCTCGAACGCCGGCTGAAGCGCGATCCCCTCGGCCGTGGGCCCGCCGGAATCCGGTGCCTCGAGTGCCGATGCCGGTGCCCACATGCTGGAGGCCAGGGCGAGGCCGGTCAGCGACGCCAGCACAGCCCTTCCTGATCTCCGGCGGTATGACTTGCTCATGCTGCTCCTTAGGAAGGAAGAGTCAAGGCCATACCGCTTGAGTCCGTTCCGAGCCCCCGCAGCACTGCTGGCTCAGCCTAAGACTGGTGTGAGTGAGAATCCCTGTGGTGCGATGGGTGCCAGCAGAACGGTGAGCCCCCGCGGACTCCCCGACTACAGCTTCATGTGTGAAGGGTCACAAGTCAACGAATGTTGGTGTCCCGACCGGATAAATCGTCCTGAGGAATGACGCGGTCAGTCCGGGCGACGGGAATCACCCTGCGGGCTGCTCCTGAAGGTCTCCCGCGCCGCCCTGCCAGACGGCGTCGAACGGTGCGTTCGAGGACACCCGGTTCTTGATCCCTTCGGTGACAAATGCCTTGGCGGTGCGCGCCGCTTCCAGCGGTGTGGCACCCTTGGCGAGTTCCGCGGCGACTGCTGCGGCAAGGGTGCACCCTGCACCACTGACTGCGACATCACCCACCTTGGGGGCACTGAGGACTTCCAGGGTTTCGCCGTCGTAATAGACGTCGACGGCGTCGCTGCCTTCCAACCGCACGCCGCCCTTCGCGAGCACGACGGCGCCACTCGCCGCATGGATGAGCCGCGCCGCTTCCTTGAGATCCTCCACGGATCGGATCTCGATCCCCGAGAGTGACTCCGCCTCGAAGTGGTTCGGGGTGACAAAGGTTGCAAGCGGCAGGATGTTGGCCTTGAGCGCCTGGTCCGTGTCCAGTGCGGCGCCGGGCTCCTGGCCCTTGCAGATCAGAACCGGGTCCAGCACAACGTTCTGCCAGTCCTGTGTAGCCAGAGCGGTTGCGACCGTGTCGATGGTTGTCGGCGTACCGAGCATTCCGATCTTGACGGTATCGATCGTGTAGCAGGACTGAATCGCCTCAAGCTGATCGGCGATGACCTGCGCTTCAACCGGGACAAACCGGTGATTCCAGCTGTCCTTCGGGTCGAAGGAGACGATGCAGGTGAGCGCGGCAATCCCGTAGGTACCGAGTTCCTGGAACGTCTTCAAATCGACCTGCGCGCCGGCGCCTCCGGTGGCCTCAGAGCCGGCGATGGTCAGGGTGATTGCGGGTGCGTCAGTAGCCATTGCATCAGTGTGCCCGACGGTTCGGGGCTAGCGCCAACGGCTAGCGTGCCCTGCCCTCGGCCAGCAGGCTGATGGACTTGTTGATCCGGGCGGAGCGGGTCTCCGGTTTCTTTGCGCCTGCGATCTGCAGCGCGTGCCAGCTCTTGTTGCTGTAGGAGAGCGTGTCCCAGAACGCTTTCGCCGCCGGATTCTGGTGGAGTGCGGTCACAAAATCCGCGGGTACATCGACTTCCCTCGGGGCGGTATCCAGCTCAACGTCGACATCGTGAACTTCGCCGGCCTGAATGCCGGCTTCCATGCGCCGGTCAGCGCTCACTCCAAACACGTAACGCCCACCCATGGATGCGATGGATGTGCGGAAGGCGAAGCCGTTGACGGTCGCCACGATCTTCGGATGCTTGCCGCCGCCCAGGGCCTCCACGACCGATTCCGGGACTTCGAAGCCCGCCGTGGTCTTGCCGGTCGATTCGAGTTCAGCGCGAAACTTCATGGGTGCCTCCAGAGTCGTGAACGGAATGATCGGCAGTGCTGCGAGTGAATTATTCCTTGAACGGTCTGACGGTCTCGATCAACTCACTGCACTGCGATCCGCCGCGATTGGGTGAACGACAGCCAACGGCAACCGGTCGCAGCGGAGCACGGACAGTTCCGAACCTGCGTACCAGTCTCCACGGGGCTGCACTGTGCGAGGAGTATCAGTATCCACCGAGAGCTCAGCCTGGTTCCCTCCTCCATCAGAAGGCGGGAACGTCGAGAAGGCATCGGGGGCGAGTAATGTTCCAGCAGCGACCTGTGGGTCAGCTGAGATCACAACCCTCCCGACATGATTGATGAGGGCCGCTGCAGGATCCAACTCCCGGAGGACAGGGAGCAGCAGTGGTTCGAGAGACTCGACGAATACATCCGCGCCGGCCACGCCCACACTGCGGCCTCTGACCGTAACTGGGACCGTCATGGTCATGGTGTACTCATCCGTGCAGAGGAAATCGACGTAGGGCCCGGTGACGTGTGGTTCCCCTTTCTCCATCGGAGTAGTGAACCATTCCCGGCGCACGTACGCGTCGGTGGCAGCGGCCACCGACGGCAACACCAGTGGTTCCAATGCCTCGCCCTGCCACCAGGCCATGTGCCAGACGGTGTCCGCAATCGCGGAGTTCGCGGCAACGAATCCGGCGCCAACTACCGGCCACCGGTGGCCGTTGACCAGTTCCGCCACCAGGGGCAGGGTCGCTGCATTGACAGCCTTCGCCCGCGGGGGTCTTCCCTGGTCCTCGAACAGGCTGGCCAGTTCCGGAACCCACCCGGAAACTTCAGCGAGAATGCCCCTGAAAAATCCGGACACCTGCTGGAGCGCTTCCGCCTGCGCCGCAACGGTCCCCGTGGATTCGAAGCTCATCCCGTCCTCCTCTGAGGTCTCTCTCGTTCCGACCCGGCCGGCGGCTCTGCCAACCGGGAATGTTCATCGATAAGTGCAACCAGCCCGGTGCGTATCTGGGCGATGACAGCCTCGCGAGCGGCCGCAGCATCCGCGGCTGCTATGGCATCGGCAATGCGCTCACATAACTTCACCATTGCCGTGTCGAAGTCCTTGTCCTCGTGCAATAAAGACATCAACGGGCCGAAGTCCTTGTGGAGGCGTCCGAACTCCCTGGTGAGGCGAGCCGACTGGCTCAGGGCAGCCAGTTCGAGAAGGAATTCACCGACGAGCGCGCCACCGCGGCCGGAACCGATCAGTGTGCGCCGCAGGACCTCGACGTCGTCCGGCCCTGCGGAATCGGCTGCAAGTTCAGCGGCCGTTGCCGCGATAGCACGGTAGTGGATGGCCAGGTCCCGGAGTTCGACCCGGCTCATCCGCCGCAACCGGTTGCGCACCAGTTCAGCGCGTCGTCCGGCTGGAGCGGTGATGAAGGTGCCGCCCTCCCGGCCGCGGCGGGTGGCAACCAGCCCGCGGGAGCGAAGAGCAACGAGGGCCTCGCGTGCTGTCACAGTGGCTACGCCCATCGCTGAAGCCAGTTCGGCCTCGCTGGGTAGGCGGTCGCCGTCGATGAGTACACCGGCCGCAATTCCTTCGACTATCCGGTCCTCCACCCGCTGAGCCTTGCCGACCTCACCTAACGGGGCGAAGACAGTCGCCAGCATGCGCTGACGCGGCGAGGAGTTCGGAGGCATGCATCCAATCCTTCCAGACTCGCTTGCCCGGGTTGCCCGTTCGGGTGAGGAATTCGTAACCGCGAATTTACCGCGTGTGATCCACTTTACATCTAACGTCTGGTTTCATATGTTTAACGCCGACGTAGCGCACATCACATCCTGCTTCCGAAAGGACCCCGCCGTGCAAGCCACAGCACCCTCCGCCGACATTGTCCAGGACCGCACGGGCACAGCGGATACCCCCGCGATCGCAATGCGGGACGTCGTCAAGACGTTCGGCGACTTCACAGCGGTGAAGGGGCTGGACCTGGACATCAGGCAAGGCGAGTTTTTCTCATTGCTCGGCCCGTCCGGCTCCGGCAAGACCACGGTCCTGCGTATGATCGCCGGTTTCGAGCTACCCACGTCGGGTGCCGTCAGGCTCGCAGGACATGACGTCACGCGCAAAGCGCCATTCGAGCGCAATGTGAACACCGTCTTTCAGGACTACGCGCTCTTTCCGCACCTGACCGTTGCCCAGAACGTGGAGTACGGTCTGAAGCTTCGCAAGACCCCACGGGCCGAGCGGCGGAGGCTGGTCACCGAGGCGCTTGAAATGATCCGGCTGCCCCAGGTGGCGGACAGGCTGCCCTCTCAGCTGTCGGGAGGGCAGCGTCAGCGGGTGGCTCTGGCTCGGGCGCTTGTCCTTCGTCCACAGGTGTTGTTGCTGGATGAACCGCTCGGTGCGCTCGACAAACAACTCCGTGAACAGATGCAGGTTGAGTTGAAGCAGATCCAGCGAAGCGTTGGCATCACCTTCGTCTTTGTCACCCACGACCAAGAAGAAGCGCTTACGCTGTCCGATCGGGTCGCCGTCTTCAATGACGGCATCGTCGAGCAGGTTGGATCCCCTGAAGACCTCTACGAACGGCCACGCAGCCGCTTTGTTGCATCCTTCCTGGGAAGCACCAACCTCGTCGAGGGTGAACTTGCCCGTCAGCTCACAGGGTCTCCAGCACTACTGAGCATCAGGCCCGAGCACATCCATATCCGACCTCTCGATGGCGCGCCAGTCGGGGACGACGTCTCCACTGTCGAAGCGGTGATCGAGGAGATCGTCTACACCGGACCCACCACACGATTTGTTGCACGGACCGACGCAGGGCAGACCCTCATTGTTCAGGAGCAGAACGATTCCCGCGCTTCGGGCGTCCACCGTGGAGACCGGGTCCGTCTTCAGTGGTCGTCCCGCTTCAACTACGCCGTCTAGACCTACACACAATCCGCAGTAACCCCGGTATCACCAAGGAAGGTACACCCCCATGAGAATTACCAAAGCCTTGCCCCTTGCGGCACTTGCCTCTCTCTCGCTGGTCCTCGCCGGTTGCGGCGGTTCAGCCCCTGCAACCTCGAGCGGGGGCGGCATCCAGGTCCCCGATATTCCAGCGGCGACTGAGGTGGGGGAGTCCGAGGGGGAGGTCAACATCGTCGCCTGGGCGGGTTTCGTTGAAGACGGCTCCACCAACCCCGACGCTGACTGGGTCACCGAGTTCGAGGAGCAGACGGGCTGCACGGTCAACCGCAAGGTCGGCGCCACCAGTGATGAGATGGTGCAACTGATGCGTACAGGCGAATACGACCTCGTCTCCGCTTCGGGCGATGCCTCCCTGCGGTTGATTGCAGGTGGCGATGTTGCCCCCATCAACACCGATCTGATCCCCAACTTCGGGAATATCGTTGATGGACTGAAGGGCCAGATTTACGACACGCTCAACGGCAAGAGCTATGGGGTCCCGATCGGGCGCGGCGCAAACGTCTTGATGTACAACACGGAAGCTGTGCCGGAGGCACCGGATTCGTGGGAAGCGACCTGGGACCCGAACAGCGAATACGCAGGTGAGGTGATGGCGTACGACTCCCCGATTTTCATCGCCGACGCGGCCGTCTACCTGATGGCTACACAGCCCGAGCTGGGAATCGAGAACCCCTACGCATTGGACCAGGACCAGTTGGCCGCAGCGGTCGAACTGCTGAAGGAGCAGAACGGAATCGCCGGCGAGTACTGGAATGACGCATTGAAGGCGGCCTCGTCCATTTCCTCCGGCACAGCTTCGCTGGGCACCGGATGGCAGGTGGTTGTGAACATCGCGCAGGCCGACGGCGGGAACGTCGAATCAGTGCTGCCGAAGGAAGGTGCCACAGGCTGGTCGGACACCTGGATGCTGTCCGCGAAGTCGAAGAACCCGAATTGCGCCTATCAGTGGATGGACTGGGCTTCCAGCGCCGAGGTGAACGCCAAGATCGCCCAGAACTTCGGCATGGCTCCAGCCAACGCTCTGGCGTGCGAGGGTTCCAAGGAAAACGAGGAGCACTGCGCTACGTTCCACGCCACTGACGAGGATTACTACAAGCAGGTCTGGATGTGGACCACTCCCGTAGAGCAGTGCGTCGACGGCCGCACCGACGTCACCTGCACCAATTACCAGGAATGGACCAAGGCGTGGACTGAGGTCAAGGGCTAAGGCCTCAAGCCCACTGCCTGTGTTCCACCAGGGAGGGGTACGGCGCGCGGCGGCTGCCGCCGTCGTACCCCTGCCGTGGAGGCACTGCAGCTCGACGCGGCAATCGCCAGCGTCATTCACCGCTTCGAACAAGCTCAGCACCCCTGAAGGAGGAACGACGGGCACGCCCGCCGGACATCGCCATGGCAGTACCAACCCTTGAGCCGGAAACCATACCCGGCAGCGGCCCTGAACCCGGCGGAAAACCCAGCGGGCGAGGTGATGGGATCTCCCGGCTCCTTCACGCCCGGCCCAAACTCAGGCTTACTGCGTTCCTTGCCCTGCCTCTCGCGTGGCTCGGCGTGCTCTATATCGGATCGTTGATCCTCCTGTTCATCACCGCCTTTTGGACCACCGACACATTCACATCGAAAGTGATTCCGGCTTTCACGCTCGAGAACTTCGTTGAGATTGTCACGGTGCCGGCGTACCAGTTGACTGCGCTGAGGACCGTCGGGATTGCACTCGCCGTAACCGTGCTTTGCGCCCTGCTGGCGCTGCCGCTTGGTCTCTACATGGCGAAAGTGGCATCACCGAGGATGCGCGCTGTCCTGGCAATCGGCATCACCTTGCCGCTCTGGGCGGGCTACCTGGTGAAAGTGTTCTCGTGGCGCATCACCTTCATGAACGGCGGTCCGCTCGACTGGGTATTGGCCCCCGTTGGCATCACGGGACCGGGATACGGTACTGCTGCTCTGGTGGTGACTCTGGCCTACCTCTGGTTCCCCTACATGGCCGTACCGGTTTATTCAGCATTCCGTCAGATCCCGGACAACCTGTTCGACGCTTCGTCCGACCTGGGCGCAAAAGGATGGGCGACTGTGCGAACGGTAGCCATCCCGCTTCTGAAGCCCGCGTTCATCGCAGGCTCTATCTTCACGTTCTCGCTGAGCCTGGGTGACTATATCGCCGCCCAGTTCGTCGGTGGAAAGACCCAGGTGATCGGCACTGTCATTGCGTCCAACATCAACCTGAACCCGCCGCTCGCTGCCGCGTTCGGCACAGTACCCATTGTGGTGGTTGTCCTGTACCTCTTCCTGGCCCGCAAGTCCGGCGCCCTCAAGCAGCTCTAGGAGCCGATTCATGAGACTCTCATCCTCCGCCAAGGTCACCTTGCGGATCTTCGCCGGTCTGGTCATGGCTGCCATTTACCTGCCCCTGATGCTGGTGGTCCTCAACTCTTTCAACGCAACCACCTCCGGAGCTTTCCCCATCACGGAGTTCACCACCGACTGGTGGAGTGCCGCCTTCCAGAATGAGGGCGTGCGTGAAGCTCTCTGGACCTCCCTGCGGGTAGCAGCAGCGGCAACGGTGATCGCGCTGGTATTGGGAACGATGATTGCCTTTGCGCTTTCCCGCTACGAGTTCTTCGGCAAGAACACCGTCAACCTGCTGGTGGTCCTGCCGATTGCACTGCCCGGCATCGTCACGGGCGTGGCGTTGAACAACACCTTCAAGACAGTGCTGGAACCGCTCGGGATAGGTCTTGGCCTGTTTTCCGTCATTGTGGGTCACGCGACGTTCTGCATCGTGATGGTGTTCAATAACGTGCAGGCACGGCTCGGCCGGATCAACAGGGGCCTCGAAGAAGCCGCCATGGATATGGGTGCCAACACCGTCAAGACCTTCTTCAGCGTGACCTTCCCCAGCTTCCGTTCGGCCTTTGTGGCGGGAGGCCTGCTCGCCTTCGCGCTCAGCTTCGATGAGATCGTCGTGACGACTTTCACTGCACCGCCGGGTACAGAGACGCTACCTATCTGGATCTTCAACAACATGGCCCGCCCGAATCAGGCTCCCGTAGTCAACGTGATCGCGGCCGTGTTGATCCTTGTCTCAATGATTCCGGTGTACCTCAGCCAGCGCCTGACCGGCGACGACAAGAAATAGGCGTCGGGCTGAACGTACCCCAGTGAGTGTCGCCGGTGCCGCTGGGGCGCGCAGCCGGCCGCGCGCCGTCGTCGTGCTGGTTTACTGTTTTGTGTTCTTGATGAGCTGCACTACGTCGTCGACAATCTTCCGCACAACCGGCAAGCGGGACAGGATGACGAGCTTGGCGATCAACGGGGCGGCGTTGTCGATCAGACGGCGTGTGCGACGTTGGCCGGGGGAGCGGTCGTAGACCCAGAAAAGGGTGACGCCCATATAGACGAGCCAGAGGAGTTCGGGCAGGTCCGCGCGGATGGCAAGCGGAGGCTGCGGCCGGGCGGTATTGACCGCCTGGTTGAAGAGGGCAATGGACTTGGCCCGGGCTACGGAGGAATCGTCGCTGAAGGGACCCAGGTTCGACGACGGCTGGATGGCCACGCCGATGAAGTTGAACCCGAAGTCGTGGTACGGACCCATGACGTCGATTCCGCTCTGCAGGATGGCGCGCAGGTGCTCGCCCAGGTTTTGCCCATCCCGCAGGAGCGGCAGGGACCTGGCACGATGCTCGTCCTGCAGGGAATGGTACAGAGCCTGCACCAGGTCGTTCTTGGATGAGAAGTAGTAGTAGGCGTTACCCGTCGAGACGCCCGCTTCCGCGGCGATCGCACGCATGGTGGTTCTGTCATAGCCCTGCTCCCTGAAGAGCCGCAACGCGGTGGCGACGAGCCGCTCCCTCGTGGCTTCGCTTTTCTTCTGCTGCACGGGTCTCCTTCTTGAACACGTTCAAAAGAGTCTAATCGAATTGAACGCGTTCAATTTCCGGCCCTTGTATCTGTAGTTCAGGGAGCCGGGGAGCATGGGACAATTGATGGCGCCCCGGGGCAGCCGGGTGACAGTGCTAATACAGCGGGCCGTTCAGGCTGCGCGAACCACTTCCAGAATGCGAACCCATGACTCAACTGCAGCAACATGCCCGCGCTCGTTACGCGACCCCAGGCAGCCCCATTTTCTCGATCATGCTGGCGGTGCTATCCGTCATCGTCATCCTTTCCAACATCGGCGCCTCGAAGGGCGTGGTGATCGGGCCGGTCGCCGGCGACTTCAGCATCATCACGGACGGCGGATTCTTCCTCTTCCCGCTCGCTTACATCCTCGGCGACGTCATCAGCGAGGTGTACGGCTTCAAGGCTGCGCGCCTCGGGATCATTGTCACGTTCGTACTGTCGGCGTTCGCTTCCCTTGCCTATGCGGTCATCATCGCGCTCCCGGGATTCGACGACGACTTCGGTCTGGCGAAACAGGAGGCGCTGGAGCTTGCACTCGGCCCGGTTCCGTTGATTGTGCTCGCGTCGCTGCTGGGCTTCCTGGTGGGGCAGACCCTGAACTCGTGGGTGCTGGTGCGCATGAAAGCCCGCTTCGGGGAACGCAGCGTGGTGGCGCGACTGCTGGCGTCGACGGGCGTCGGTGAGTTTGCCGACACACTTATCTTCTGCGCCATCGCCGCCTCGGTCATCGGCATCACGGACCTCCCGACGTTCCTGAATTACCTCTTTTTCGGCTTCCTCTACAAAACGCTGGTGGAGGTACTCCTGCTACCCGTGACCACTGCGGCGATTCGCTGGGTGAAGCGCCGGGAGCCGAGTTACGCCGCCTAACATTCGCAGAAGTGCCGATCCCGCGCAGGATCGTGGGACCTTTCCTACGATCCTGTGCTTAAGCGGCACTTCTGGTGCGCTTCCACCACACCTTCCGGATGTGCGCGCGGGTTGCCTCGGTGAAGAGATCGGACCATTCCAACCGGATGAAGATCCAGCCTTCCTCCATCAGGGCCTTCTCCCGACGGCGTTCCTGAAACAGCACGTCGGGAGTAGGAGCGTAATCGAAGTACTTGGTTTTGCCGTCAAACTCAAGGGCGATCTTTTGTTCGAGCCACGCAAAATCGAGCCTGTGCTCACCTACCCGGGTGCGCACTACCACTTGCTGCTCCGGCATGGGTAAGGGCATCCCGGCAAGCAGATGGCAGGTGAGAGTCTCACCCGGGGACTCTGATAGCGGGCTACCGTTCTCTATAACCTTTCGGGCAACCTGCACGCCTTTGAAGCCCTTCTGGCGCTGCGCAACGTCATGCAGATCGGCTCGCTTCACACCGAGGCGAAGTGCATGGTCTGTGATGATGAGCCCCTGCCGGTAGGAGAGAGTCCGGGCACAATCCACAACCGTACGCGCGAGTGAAGTGACACGCAGTCCGTCCACCATGTCGAGGTCCCGGGGTAACAGGGGCGCTCGGTGTCGGACCACATCGCCAATGTGCTCACGGGATGAGCCGGCAAAAGGTCGGGTGATATGGACTTGCACGTCCGCACGCCACAGGCTGAGACCGTGAATCCGCGCTGCAGAGGTGTGGCTGTAGGTGGCTGGTCGTAAAGTGCGACTTGCATGATCATGCGCCGTGATCCTGAAGCGCGCTTTCTGTGTTTCGCTCAGCGAGTTCCAGTACCTGGCCGCAACGAAAGCGTTGACCTGGATGCGGGTGAGAACGCCGTCTTCTATGAGTTTCGGGATGCGCCGACGGGAAACGCCCATCTCCTCCAGTTCACCGGTACGCCAGCAATTCGTGGACGCTTGCAGCCATGAGTAGGCGTCTACTGTCATGGCAACAGCCTGACGGCTGACGGCGAGAGGCGGGGGCGGCGTCGTCGTTATGTGGAAAAACTGGCGCTCCCTGGAGACAAAGGCGCCGGTTACGTGCAGGATCGCACGAACTTCACCGCCTCCGTGCACAAAACCGGCACTTCTGCGAGGGGGCGAGGGGGAGGGGGGCCGGCCTACCGGGACGCGGCGTAGTACCGCCCCAGCACCTCCGCCTTCAGGTCGAAGTAGGTCCCGTCCTCGATAGCGGCTCGGGCGTCGTCGACCATGCGGATGACGAACCGCTCGTTGTGGATTGAGATGAGCGTTGCCGAGACCATTTCCTTCGCCTTGAAGAGGTGGTGAATGTACGCGCGGGTGTAGTGCGTGCAGGTGTAGCAATCACAACCCTCCATCAAAGGAGTGAAGTCACGCTTGAACCGGGCATTGGACAGGTTCCACCGGCCGTCGGGCGTATAGAACGCGGAGTTGCGGGCAACGCGGGTGGGGGAGACGCAGTCAAAAGTATCGGCCCCATTCTCGATACCGGTGAACAGGTCATCCGGTTCCGAGATGCCCAGGAGGTGTCGCGGCTTGTCTTCGGGCAGCTCGTCGGCGCACCACCCAAGAATCGTCCCTAGATTCTCCTTCTCCAGGGCACCGCCGACGCCGAACCCGTCGAAGTTCATCGCCCCTAGATCACGGGAGGCCTTGCGCCGCAGGTCCTCATACTGGGCGCCCTGAATGACACCGAACAACGCCTGGTACGGCTTGTCGGCGCGTTCGACGGTCAGCCGCTCATGCTCACGGATGCACCGCTCCGCCCACAACCGCGTGCGCTCCAGCGATTCCTCCTGGTAACCCCGGGAGTTCATCAGGGTGGTCAGCTCATCGAACGCGAACATGACGTCTGCTCCGAGCTGGTGCTGGACCTGCATCGAAATCTCGGGGGTGAACCGGTGGCGGTCGCCGTTGAGGTGGGAGACGAACCACACGCCGTCGTCGTCTATGTGAGCCAGGCGCTCCTTGCCCACTGCAACGCGGTCATCGTCACCGGCGTGTTCGGATGCGGCAGCCGAGTTCATCGTGATGACCTTCTTGAACCCGGACCCGAGGCTCATCACCTGGAAGCCGCCCGAATCGGTGAAGGTCGGCCCGTCCCAGTTCATGAACCTCCCCAGACCGCCTGCCTCGTCGAGGATGTCAGCTCCGGGTTGCAGGTAGAGGTGGTAGGCGTTGGCCAGCAGCGCCTGCGCGCCGGCTTCCTTCATGGACTCGGGCAGCACCGCCTTGACCGTGGCCTTGGTTCCGACGGCGATGAACGCGGGCGTCTGGATCTCGCCGTGCGGAGTGGAGATGGTCCCGGTCCGCCCGTGCAGGCCCTCACCGGCCTGGGTGGTTTCACTGAGGCGTTTACCGATGGAGAACGAAAAGTCTGTTTGTGGCACCCGCCCATCTTCTCAGCAATCGGTGGGGAGCTCCCGACGGATAGTCTGGAGTGCGGAGCAGGCGACCGAAAGGAACAAAAGTTCGTGCATGCGGTGACCGCATACTTCCGGGTGGGACCGGCCCAGAACGACCACCTCCCGGCCCTCCGGGTAGCCCTCGGTGTTGCTGTTCCGCTCGTCGTTCTCCTCCTGATCGACCGCATCGACCTTGCCGCTTTTGCCGTCTTTGGCGCATTCACCGGGATCTTCGGCCGCGGAGATCCTCACGGCATCAGGCTTCAGCACCAGAGCGGCGCCGGCGTGCTCCTCCTCACCGCGATCACTGCAGGCGTCCTGGTCGCAAAGTACGACGCCGGTCCCTGGGCTGTGGTTATTGGTTCAGTCCTGGTGGGAGGACTGGGTTCTTTGGCGGCGGACCGGTGGGTGCTGCGGCCTCCCGGTCCCTTCTTCCCGGTCTTTGCCTTCGCCGGCTCAGCGTCCATCCCGAGCACCGCAACGATCCCCGAAGCGGTTGTCACTGCCGTCCTGAGCATCCTGTTGTCGTTGGCGATCGGCACCGCCGGTTGGCTCCTGCCCGGCGGCAGATCCGGATGGCCGGGACGCCGTTTCCGCCCGCGGTCGCCGTCCGGGCACCTGAGCGCCAACGCCGTCCGGTACGCTCTCGCCGCCGGTGTCGCCGGAGGCATAGCCACCCTGCTCGGCATCGGCCACAACTACTGGGCGATCCTGTCCGCCATTGTGCCGCTTGCCGCAGCGACCCGATCCACCCGTCTTCGGCGCGCGTTTGACCGGGTCTCGGGGACGGTGGGCGGCCTCGGTGTGACGGCTGTTCTACTCGCCGTGCCGCTCGTGCCGTGGCAACTGGTGCTTGTGCTGATCGTGCTGCAGTTCCTGACCGAGATGTTCGTGATCCGCCACTACAGCCTTGCGCTGGTCTTCATCACACCCTTGGCGCTGCTCATGAGTGAACTCGCTGCGCCGGTGGGTGACACGGGAAGTCTCCTCGCCGACCGGCTTGTGGAAACCGTGATCGGCGCGGCGGTGGGCGTGGTCGTCGTTCTGGTGATTCGCGATCCGCAGAAGGTCTAGTCCACCTTCGAGGTCTCCAGCGGGCCGGAGGACGGGTAGTGCTGCTGACGGAAGGAATCCCAGCTCTCCCAGGCCGAGTGCAGCGCGTGGGCTCCGAGGCCGTAAGTGGAAATCACGGCGAGACTGGATCGGCGTTCCAGCGACGGAGCGTCGGCCACGATCACCAGACCCTCGCCGTGATCCGCGTAGCCGGACACGGTCAGCCCGAGCTGATGATCGGTACGGAACCAGACCGAACCGGTCAGCTCGTGGCTGTTGGGGAGGTTGAGGGAATAGGAGTCGCCGGGTTGCTGCAGCTGCTCTGCGTTCAACTTCTCGATGATCGACTCACCGTCAGCAGGTTCGCCCGAGAAGAAGGCGGTGCGTCGGGTGCCCGAGGGGTGGCGTTCCAGGGCGAACCGCAGTTGCTGCAGGAACGTGATCCAGCCCTCGGTGATCTCGTCGGGTTCGGCCTCGACCCGTTCAATCGTGACCTCGACGCCGTCGCGCGCGGGTTTGATCCGGAAGGTGTCACCGCCGTCGACCGTCAGGGAAGTATGGTCCGGCCCCTCGACCACCGACGGCGCAAAGTAGATGGATCGGATTTCCTCATCCAGGGTATCGGCGTCCCACCCGTGCCATTGGCGCAGGAGCCGCGGCTCGCGGAGCATGAGCCAGACCTGACGGCCGTCCGCATTGATGTGCACGCTGAGCGGGTTAGCCCCCGCCGCCGGGGCGCCGCTGCCCGGATGCTGTTCGGTGCTGGACTGGGTGAGGGAGCCTGCCGAGTCGCTCATGCGCGACACTCTACTCCCGCAGCATCACCCTCACCAGCGGTTCACAGCTTGGCGGCGAGGGCCCTGATCGAGAGCAGTTCGTGGGCGATGCGCCGGTCCAGCGCCTCAGCGCTCAACGTCTCAGATCCGCCGTGCGCCCGGAGGTACAGCAGCACCGATAGCCGCAGGCCTCGCCAGTCTTTCTCGGCCGCCGGATCATTCGCCGACCGCGCGATCTCCCGGTCGTACAGGTTCGGCTCGTTGAGCTGCCGCTGCCGCACCGCCGCCGCGAGCTTTGCCTTCAGCGGGTCGGTCTCTGCGTCGTCGGCGGTACGCAGTGCGGTGGAGTAGCCGGCGGCGCGGGAGGCATCGCCGTCGTTCTGGGTGAGGTGCGCTGCGAGCGCGAGGCAGCCTTCGATCAGGTTCCAGCGGCCGAAGTTGCCGTCGAACGGCTGGTCCGTCAGCACGTCGCAAACCTTCAGCGCGCTCACAGGATCCGACAGGTCTACGTAGAGGGTCATCGCGAGGTCGCGGATGTCCTGCAGGTTGCTGCCGGATTTGAAGTTGACTCCGCGTGTCAGCCGTTCAGCGAGTTCCTGGACACGCGGGCTCTCGGCATGGATCGCAGCAACATGGGCGACCAGTGCCTCCGGCGACCCCTCGTCCGTGACGATCTGCGCGAGTTCCTCGGGCGCCTCAACCTGCACTGTGGAGCCCGTGGCTATCCGCACCTTCTCCCCGGATTCGAGGATGGCCACCACCACTGCCGGGACACCGAAATCATCAAGCTCGACGGCGGTGTCCACCACTTCGCTGGTGCGCTCGCCTCCCGGCAGCAGGAGCTTGCGGCCGGCGGTCACTGCCTCGGCGGCAAGCGGCTGAATCCGCGCGTCCACGTCGCTGTCGATCATCGGAAGGTCCCACCTCGCTGCACCTGTTGCTCCCGACCCCGAAAGGAGCCGGTCTCTAAAGAACGGTAACGCCTTAGCGGCCCCAACCGGCGTAGGCGAGCGCCTGACGCAGCAGGCTGTCGCGGCCACCGGAGAATTCCGCGCTCACCGTAGGGCTCAGAGCTTCTTCGGGTGTAAGCCAGGTGAGTTCGAGGGCGTCCTGCCGCGGGTTGCACTCCCCGGTGACGGGGATCAGATAGGCCAGCGCGACGGCGTGCTGGCGGTCATCGGTCAGGCCGGTTTCGGAGGGCGAGGGGAAGTACTCGGCAATGGTGAAGGGCACGGGACACGGGGGCAGCTGGGGCAGGGCGAAGGGCCCCAAGTCCTTCTCGAGGTGCCGGAGGAGGGCTGCCCGGATGGTCTCGCGGTACATCACGCGGCCGGAGACGAACGTGCGCACCATCTCGCCCTGCGCGCTGCCCTGGAGCAGCAGCCCCACCTCTGTGACGTATCCGAGCGCATCGCACCGCACCGGGATGGCCTCGACATAGACCATCGGCAGTCGGCGGCGTGCCTCGTAGAGGTCGTCCTCGTTGAGCCAGCCGGGGTTAGGGTCTGGTGTGCGCAGGTTCATACCTTCTGTTTTATAGCAGACCTGGCGCTTCTCGACCCTGACTCGCTGCACTTCGGCCATTGGCTGAATCAGGATTTCACTGTTCAGGGGGACTTTTCCGACCTGCACGCTCCAGTACCCTGAACGCATGGCCGCCGAACTGCCCGAACTCCTGCTGTCCGACCCGCAACAGTGGCGGGACTGGCTGGAAGAAAACCACGCGTCGTCGCCTGGGGTTTGGCTTGTCCTCCACAAGAAGGGCGGAAGTGTGACCACCCTGACCTGGGCCACCGCACTGGATGAGGCGCTGTGCTTCGGGTGGATTGACGGACAGGCCAAAAAGCGGGACGACGAGAGCAGCCTCCAGCGCTTCACCCCCCGCGGCCCGCGCAGCATGTGGTCACTTCGCAATGTGGGACACATCGAGCGGCTGGAAACAGAGGGCAAGATGCGCGACGCCGGTCGTGCCGCCGTCGAGAGCGCCAAGGCGGACGGGCGGTGGGAGCGGGCCTATGCCGGCCCGGCGACCGCCGTCGTGCCGGATGACCTTGCAGCGGCGATAGCTGCGGACCCGGATGCGCAGGCAATGTTCGACGTGCTCACGTCACAGAACCGGTTCGCGCTCATTTTCCGGCTTGGACAGCTCAAGACCGTCGCCGGGCGGGAGCGAAGGATCGCTGCGTTCGTCGAGATGCTGGCGAGGCATGAGGCACCCTATCCGCAGAAGCGGAAGCCCTGACTCAGGGGGCGGTCCTCCCGGCAGGGACGGGGTCCAGATCCTACTTCTCAGACCGCGCGCAGCAGCCGTGGACGCTTGCCCGCGATCGCGCTGCTGGCGCGCCGGTTCAATTCCTGAGCGAGTTCTTCCTTCCGGAATTCGGTCTCCATCTCGGGAAACCCCTGTGCGTACTCGGCGTCCAACTCGCGATGGACCTTGCTGTTGAGTACGTGGAGTGCGCAGTCGTCCAGCAGTCGCAGGTCTTCCGGGAACGGTTCAGTGGGATCGATTTTGCTGTTGTAGCTCATGGCTCTTGTCCTAAACGATTGTCCGGACGTCCATAGCCTGTTTTCTTGACGGGACGTCTCTTGTGTCCGTGTGGGGTCACCAATAAGCCGCTGACAGGCGGGAGGTGACGCTGGAGCTTGATAGGGCGCACCTGGAAGTGCGCAGTAACTGGTCCCTGCGGGGGATAACGCGATCGCGTGGCAGTGGACCCTGCTGGCTGAAGATCCGCTGGAGGTATCTAATCTGGACCGGCACGAGGCCTAAGAGCTGGCTCGTTGAACGGTCAAACAGTAGTGCTGATAACGCCGTACTGAGGAGTAACTGGTACCCCTCTCTGCTCACCGTACCGTAAAGGTGCCGAATTGGAACATCCCAGGGTGACGGTGCACGGGCTTCGGGGACTCTCGCGGGGCTGGATGCCGCGGGCCTGGGGCGCGTCGATGGGCTGGTCGGTCAGGACCCACCCGACTGAAGCCGGGCCTTAGTCCCGTGCGGGCAGCACGCACAGCTCGTTGCCCGACGGGTCGGCGTAGATGCGCCACGGCAGATCTCCCCAGTCCGGGTGAAGCTCACGGCCGCCGCGCTCCGCGATGCCTGCTGCTACTTCGTCGGGGTCTTCTCCGGCCTCGAGGCGAATGTCGAGATGCAACCGGTTCTTCAGTTCGCCTTTCGGCGCCGGCTCGGGGCACAGCTCGAGCACAGGGCCTCGCAGCGAAGGGTGGCGGAGGGAGGGGTAAGCCCCGGCCACAGGGATCCATCCGGTCAACCAGGACCAGAATCCGGCGTCGCGCTCCGGGTCGGCTGAGTCCAGGGGCAGCGCAGCGATCGGCCCGCTGTTGGCGTACGCCGCCCGCTGCTCCATCACGCAGCAGGGGTTGCCCTCTGGATCGGATAGGACCACCCAGGGCACGTCACCTTGCCCGACATCGAGTGGATCGGCGCCCAATCGGAGCAACCGGTCCACCACCTCGGCCTGATGGGCGCCGCCCTCAAGGTCGAGATGGAGCCGGGGTTGGCGCGCTGGGGGTTCGGGAACTCGTGGGAAACAAAGGTCGAGTACGGGCCCGCCTGCGAGGGCAAGGCGGGTTTCAAAGATGTCGTCCTCGTCCGTTAGGCGCTCTCCACCGACCGCCGCCTCCCAGAATCGACCCAGCCGCTGCGGTTCAACTGCGTCGATGACGAGGTTTTCCAGATACATGGCTCACACCCTAGGCCAGTCCGGCCGAGTGTGCCCACGGATCCGGGTGTATTCAGCTCTCGCAGTCGGCGCAGAACTTGGCGCCGTTATCTTCTCTTGCAAGCTGGCTGCGGTGCCGTACCAGGAAACAAGACATGCAGGTGAATTCGTCCGCCTGTGCGGGAACAACGTGGATCTGTAGTTCCTCGTCGAGCATTGCGCCGGGCAGGTCGAAACCTTCTGCGGTATCGGCTTCATCGACGTCGATGACGGCTGTCTTTGCAGCTGAGCTACGCTCGGCTTTCAGCGCCTCGAGCGACTCGTTCGCCGGTTGATCTTCCTCGCGGACGCGGGGGGCGTCGTAGTCAGTAGCCATGTGGGGTGCTGCTCCTCCTTGTTGATGTGCTGAAACATCGTACAGGTCAGGGGCCCGCAGCGCATTGTCGCCTCTGATGAAGTTGCTCACTCACCTTTTGCGGATGAAGTACTCGGCCACCGCCAGGTTGATGGCCCAGGCGCCTCCCATCAGGACTGCCCGGGTAGTCACATCGGGCGGGCTCGAGAGGACTTCCGGCACGATGAGGATGAGTGCCTGGGTTCCCGCGCCGAGCGCGATCGCGTAGGCGCGGGTCATCCACGCCCCGTGCCCCGCGAAGTCGCGCCGTATGACCGCGCGGATGCCAAGGACAATGCTCGCCGTCATGGCAATTCCGAAGATGAGGCGTAAAACCAGCAGGAGCAGTCCGTCGCTGGGCGGCAGAGCGTAGAAGAGCGCCATCCACAGGCCGGAAAGCGCACTGAGCAGACCTGCAGGGATGAGGATCCGCCCGGCGATCCTGTGCCACTGTCGCCTGCCCCTCCGAAGGGAGGGGGCGAACTGGAATGCGCCGAGGAGCGAATAGACCACGACGGCGACGATGTGGATGACCACGGGAACGGGGGAATCGAAAAAGCGGGCGTTGCGGTCCGTGATCGGTGCGCCTCCCGTCAGTTCGCCAAGACGGACTGCTCCGGCGAGTACGGGAATCAGGCTCAAAAGGATCAATCCGGCGGGCACGAGCCACTCCCGTCTCCGCCTTGCCGCAGGGCGGATTGCCGGGTGTACACCTTCGCTGACCGTTGCCATAGTTTGTCCTTCGGAGATGATGTAATCCGATAAAGGTGTATTGCGTACACCCGAGATCCCCTTGACTGTAGGTGTACGCCGTACACTAGTCAATAGGCGTCCTGAGAGAGCGGAGAAACGATGAGCGGGGAGAAATCGCAGCCCTCGCGGCTGCGGCTCAATCGTGAACGCGTTCTCCGGTCCGCAGTCGGGCTCGCTGACTCGTCCGGTGTGGAGTCACTGAGCATGCGGAAGCTGGCTGCTGAACTTTGCGTCGTGCCCATGGCCCTCTACAAGCACGTTGCCAACAAAGAAGAACTCCTCGATGGCATGGTGGACATCCTCATCGGCGAGATAGACCCGCCGCTCATCGGAGCGGAATGGAAAGACGCCGTTCGCCACCGCATTCTCTCGGCCAGGCGGATGCTTCAACGGCATCAATGGGCGCGTCGGGTGTTCGAAACCCGTACCACCAAGACACCGGGCGTCCTCGCCTACATGGATTCCTTCATCGGCATCTTCATCAGCGCCGGTTTCACGGTGGACCTCACCCACCACGTAATGCACGCGATCGGAAGCCGTATGTGGGGGTTCACCCAGGAACTATTCGAAGAACCCCCCGGCCATCCGGAGGAAGCCCCCGGAGAGATGGGCGAGGCGGAGTTGGCGATGCTCCAGGAGATGGCAAGGCGCTATCCCAACATCATGCGTGTCGCTACAGCTTCAGCTCACGAGCAGGACTCAGTGGTCGGAACCGGTTGTGATGACCAGTTTGAATTCGAGTTCGCTCTTGATCTGCTGTTGGACGGTATCGAAAGGCTGCATGCCCGGGGCTGGTCATCGCGTCCGGCGGCCCCGCGCTGAGCCGGGCGGAGGAGGACGGTCAGCTGGCGGGGTCGTACTGGAACGCTCGAACCTCCTGCGCGCAACGGCAGGCAACCGCAATCTTCGCGGCCCATTCCAGCGCTTCCTCCCGGGTCGGCACTTCCAGCACGGTGTACCCGCCTTCGAGATGCTTCGTCTCTGGGTAGGTAGCCTCAATCACGGTCCCCGTGCCGTCCACCATCACAGGCGGCACGCTCTCATCGATGCCGCCGCCAAAAACCCAGACGCCGGCATCTTTGGCCTCCTGCACGACGGCGTGCGCCGCGTCCGAAACGGACTGCAGGTCCTCTTGAGGAAATCTCATGGCGCTGCTCGGGAACGAGATCAGATACTTTGTCACGTCTACTCCTTTGTCGTCATACCGGGACCGACTGTAGCCCTGCAGACCCAGGCCCGCCAGAGATTCGAAACGCTGATTCCGGCACAGCCGTCCATGACGACGGGTTGTCAGTCGCCATATACTCCGAACATGCCAATCAAGTACCTTGACCGAAGCGTTCACGCCGAGCAACCCGTTCCCGAGCACGCCGGGAGCGACCAGTGAGCGGCGGTCTCGTCGCCCTGCTGGACGACGTTGCAGCCCTGGCACGCATAGCGGCCGCATCGGTCGACGACGTCGCTGCCGGAGCAGCGAGGGCCGGGGTCAAGGCCGCCGGCGTCGTGATCGACGATGCCGCCGTGACTCCGCAGTACGTATCCGGCGCGGACCCGTCCCGTGAACTACCGATGATCAAGAGGATCTTCTGGGGCTCGCTGCGAAACAAACTGTTGGTCATCCTGCCGGCACTGCTGCTCATCAGCGCCTTTATCCCATGGATAATCCCCTTCATCCTCATGCTGGGCGGCACCTATCTCTGTTACGAAGGCGCCGAGAAGGTCTGGCACAAGCTGCGCGGCCACCACGACGACGAAAAGGCGCCGGCCGTCGAACGGGGGCCGGACGCCGAGGCCAAGGTCATCAAGGGTGCCATCACCACCGACTTCATCCTGTCCTGCGAAATCATGGTCATTTCGATGAACGAGGTGGCCGCTGAGTCGATCTGGTCCCGGGCGCTCATCCTTGTCGTCGTCGCCGTTGCCATCACCGTCCTCGTGTACGGAGCTGTTGGCCTCATTGTGAAGATGGACGACATCGGCCTGCACCTGACCACCAAGGACTCCGCGGGCTCCAAGCGCTTCGGCGAGTTGCTGGTGAAGGGGATGCCGGGTGTGCTGGCCGCGATCACCTTCGTGGGAACGATCGCCATGCTCTGGGTTGGCGGACACATCATGGTGCAGGGTGCTCATGACCTGGGCTGGCACCTGCCGTATGACCTGATCCATGGCCTCGAGGAGCCGTTCGCCGGGATCGCCGTGGTGGGCGGCTTGCTGGCCTGGCTCGTCAACACGCTGTGCTCAGCCATCGTCGGACTCGCCTGGGGTCTCCTGGTCATGGCGATCGTGCATCCGCTGCTCAAAGCGTTGCCGTTCGGGAAGAAGAAGGGCGGGCACACGGAGGGCGACGTCCGCGCCGCAATCGCCGGCCACCGGTCAAAACATCACGAAGAGAAAAGTTAACACCCCCCAAGTCCGGGCCCGCAACTGCTCGCGGTGATGCCCCTCTTCGCTGCACAATTAAACATGGCAGTCAGGGGGACCCGGACGACGGGCAAATGGATTGGCCGCATGGCCCTGATTCTGCTTGTGATCAACGCTCTCGCTACGTCGGCCGTCTTCTTTCTGGTCGAAGACGGCGTCGATACCGGGTTTGGGGTCCTCTTCTTCGTCCTCTACGTCACACTTCCCCTGGCTGCAGTGTCACTCATCCTCAGCGTGCTGGGAGTCTTCCGCCAGAGCGGCTTGGTGCCCTCGGTGATCACCATGGGTCTGATCGCCGCGGGGCTGGCCTTCGGCGTGTACGGATTCGTCGGCACCCAGCTCTTCTGAGCTGCGGGAAAAAGAACCTTAGCTGCGGGAAAGGAACGCGGAACCTCAGCGAATCGCGGCGTACCAGATCAGCAGCATCGTCACCAAGAACCCTGTCACGTAGTTGAGCCAGAGAAACCGTTCCCACCCGCGGTGGGCGAGTTCGGCGTCGTCGTCATCCAGGGACGCAAACGGAACAATGTTGATCACGTACGGCAGCACCAGGAACGAGGCGAGCGGTCCCGGCCACGGGGTGAAGAGCATGAGCGCCCCTCCCACCAGATAGGCGGCAATCGCGAACCTGACGGTCGCGCGCCCTCCGGTGACGGTGGCAATCGAAGCGATGCCGCCGGCGCGATCCGCGACGACATCCTGCACGGCACCAAACGCCTGACTGGCGACGCCCCAGAGGAAGAACGAGCCGATCAGCGCCCACAAGGCAGGCGTGAATTCTGCCTGCGCCAGGACCAGTCCGTATACCGCCGGGCTGACGAAGTGCGTGCTCGACGTGATGGAGTCAAGGAACGGGCGTTCCTTGAAGCGGAGCCCGGGCGCGCTGTAGGCGATGACCGCGAAGACGCTGACGGCAAGCACCAGCCAGGACAAGGGTCCGCCGAGCAGCACGAGGATCGCGAGGAACGGGACGTTGGTGGCGATCGCTGCGCGGAGCGTGATGGTGTGCATGGTCCTGTCAAGGACAGCACCCTCGACGCCCCCCTTGCGCGGGTTCCGCAGGTCCGACTCGTAGTCGAACACATCGTTGATTCCATACATCGCCAGGTTGTACGGGATCAGGAAGTACACGGTGCCGATGATCCAGGCGAGGTCGATCTGCCCGGCGGTGAGCAGGTATGCCGCCGCGAACGGGAATGCGGTGTTCACCCAGGACAGCGGGCGCGAGGACACCAGGAGGGTTTTGATGGTCTTCACAGCTGCCGTTTCCGTTTGCGCTCGCCAAGAATTGTCCACAGCGCGGGGAGGAGAAGGACCGCCGCCACGGGGTAGGCGAAGTCCTCCAGCGGGGCCAACCCGATGAAGACCCCCGAGATCAGCTCCGGCGCGTAGCTGAAGAGCCCCACCGCTATCATCAGGCTGTCGAAAACAGCGGTCAGGACAAGAACGACGACGGCGGCGCCGCCCGCCGCTGCCAGCGCTACCGTACGACGGCGTCCCTTGAGCAGGAGAGCGCCGGCGGCTCCGACCATGAAGGCGGGGAGGAGGAAGACTGCGTTGAGTGTCCAGTACGTCATGGACGTCCCCCCGCATCGCCGGTGCGCTCGCTGAGGCCACGACGCCGGATGACCTCATCGAGGGCGCGGCGGAACATGAGGAAGAGGTTCATCACGAGGTAACTGAGGAAGGTGAGGAACACGACCTCCTCGAGCGGCAGCTCCGGGGCCAGGTTGACGCCCAGCATCACCTCGGTCTGGCCCCGGTAGAAGATGCCCAGTCCGATTCCTGCGAGGTCCCAGGCCAGGAAGAAGAGCACACCGGCGGCAAGCACGGCGGCGGCGCGGCCGGCGTCGTGCCAGAAAAACAGACGCAGGCGCTGGTCGAGAAGCATCATGCAGCCCAGTGAGGCCAGGAGGAAGAGCAGGTAGACCGCCCCCATCACGCGACCGTGTTCTCGCGGACCAGGCGGGGACGGAGGGGCACGGGCAGGGGGCCGGTGCTCACGTCCCTGCGCAGGCGCTTGATCACGAGTTCGGCACTGATCAAGCACATCGGGATCCCGATGCCCGGAATGGTTGAACCGCCCGCATAGTACAGGCCCTGAACCTTGCGGCTGATGTTGCCGGCGCGGAAGAACGCGCTCTGCTGCAACGTATGCGCCGGTCCCAGCGAGGTGCCCTTCCACGAGTGGTAATCACGTTGGAAGTCCGCGGGCCCGTAGCTGCGCCGCAGGACAATGCGTTCGGCAAGGTCGGGAATTCCGGCCCATTGGCTGAGCTGGGTGATGACGGCGTCCGCGACGCGTTCCATACGCTCGCTGCCGCTGCCTCCAAGGCCCGGATCAGCAGGGATCGGCACGAGCACGAATACGTTCTCATGGCCCTCGGGCGCCACGTCAGGATCCGTGGCGCTGGGCTTGCACACGTACATCGACGCCGGCGAGGGCACAAATGGGGTCCGGCCGAAAATAGCCCGGAAGTTCTCCTCCCAGTCCGCGGTGAAAAGCAGCGTGTGGTGCTCCAGTTGCGGCAGTTCGCCGCGAACACCCAAGTACAGCAGGAGCGCGCTCGGCCCGGCAGTGCTGCGGGACCAGTAGCGTTCGGGGTAGGTCTGCAGGTGCCTGGGCAACAGTGCGGTTTCGGTGTGGTGCAGGTCCGCAGCGGAGACGACGACGTCGGCCGCCGCAGTGGACTCGCTCCCATTGGACCGGTAGCGGACACCGCGTACCGCAGCCGGGCGTTTCCGTGATCCTGTCGGTGCGGTTTCGATGCCCAGGACCTCGGCCCCCGTGCGGATGATGACGCCTGCATCCTGCGCAAGGCGCTCGATAGCGTCTACCAGCCGGGCGAATCCACCCATCGGGTAGAGCACACCGTCGTCGAGGTCCAGGTGGCTCATCAGGTGGTACATACTCGGCGCCGTGAAGGGCGAGGTCCCGAGGAACACCGCCGGGTACTCCAGAATCTGCTGCAGCCGCGGGTCCGAGACGTAGCGGCTGGCGTAGCGGTGCAGGGGCTCGAGGAGCAGTCGACCGAGGCGCGGCAGGCGGCCGAGGACATCGGGGGTCAGCAGAGATGTGAACGACTCGAACGTGGCGTAGAGGAACCGTCGGGTGGCCATCGTGTAAGTGTCAGCCGCGGAGTCGAGGTACTGCTCCAGCTTTGCACCGGCTCCGGGCTCAAGCTTCTCGAACAGCTCCACCACACGGCACCGCTCGGCGGGAACATCGACCGGATCACTGAAGCCTTCGGACAGAAGGCGGTACCCCGGGTCGAGTTTCACCAGGTCCAACTGCTCATCCGCCGACGTACCCAGCAACCGGAAGTAGTGGTCGATGACTTCAGGCATCAGGTACCAGGAGGGACCGGCGTCGAACCGGAATCCGTCCTCGCTGAAGGAGTGGGCACGCCCGCCTACGGCGTCCTGCTTCTCGAGCACCGTCACGGAGTGGCCCTCGGTGGCCAGGAGCGCCGCGGTTGCCAGGCCGCTGATGCCGCCCCCGATGATGACGACGGTCCGTCCTGAGGGAATGCGTGCTTTCACTGCGCCTCGACTCGGTTCTGGTGAGTGCCCGTCGGTTCCAGGCCGCGCCGGCCGGCAAGCACGCCGGCCGCGATCCGCAGCTTCACCGTGTTGGGAACGCTGATGCGCGTACGGATCAGTTCCGAAGCGGGCGTCGCACGGATCCTGTCTGCCAGTTCGGCGAACAGTTCCTGGGCCAGCGCAACGGCCCTGCGGCTCGAAGGTGGGAGCCCCCGCAGCACTACCCGGGATTCGTGCAGGTCGTTCTCGATGTCCTTGAGCAGCCGCAGCTTGGTGGCCTCGTCGAAGCTGGCGGGAGAGACCTCCGGAAAGTAGCTGCGGCCCAGGGATGAGAAGTCCTCGGCAAGGTCTCGAAGGAAGTTGACCTTCTGGAATGCTGCCCCCAGGTGACGGGCGCCGCGTTCCAGCCGCGCTGTTTCAGCGGCACTCACGGGGTGACCGTGGAGGAAGCACTTCAGGCACATGAGTCCCACGACTTCGGCCGAACCGTAGACATACTCCGTGAAGGACTGCGGCGTGTGTTCCGTCCGGTCGAGGTCGGCACGCATGGAGGAAAAGAACGGCCGGGTCAGGTCGGTGCCGATCCCGGTGCGCCGGGCCGTGTCCGCGAAGGCATGGATCACGAGGTTGGTGCTGTACCCGCTGACTAGGGCACGCTCGGTTTCCCGCTCGAACTCGTCGAGCTGCCGCCGGGACTCGACAGGTTCAAGTCCTGCGGCGGAGGTGACGCCGTCGACGATTTCATCGGCCACCCGCACCAGCGCATAGACGGACTCGACCTGCCGGCGGACCCCCGGCTCGAACAACCGTGAGGCGAGCCCGAAGGACGTGGAGTAGGAGCGCAGCACCACCGCAGACGCTTTCAGAGCCGCATCGGTGTAGTCAGCCAGCGCGTCGCGATCCCGGCTCATACGCGCACCCGATCGATGACGACGTCGGACAGGGGCGCCAGACCGTTCCGGAGCCCTTCCGGCACCGAGGGGTCCAGGAGTGCCTGCAGCGCGCGGTCGGTGAGGTCGGCAGCCAGCTGCATGGACCGGTCCCGGGCGCCGGACTCGATCAGCAGTTCCCGGGCTTCCGCTGCCCCTGCGGCAGAGAGATCCGGGGTGGACAGGAGGACGGCAATCCGCGGCCACTGCGGCTGCTCGGCGGCGTAGGAGGTCAGCGCTGTGCGCTTGCCTTCCCTCAGGTCGCCCCAGCCCACCTTCCCGGTGCGGGTCTCATCACCGAAGACCCCGATCAGGTCATCTGCCACCTGG
This sequence comes from Arthrobacter sp., assembly GCF_031179385.1. Lineage (GTDB taxonomy): Bacteria > Actinomycetota > Actinomycetes > Actinomycetales > Micrococcaceae > Arthrobacter_D. The sequence goes on from NZ_JAPSHV010000001.1 coordinate 50,256, forward strand.
TAGGCCGTGCCGAGGCAGCGCCCGAACTCCCCGAGCGTGTTCACCAGCCGGTCCTCTGCGCCCGCGAGCACGGCGCCCGCCTGCAGCGGCGCTTCGAAGGAGTAGACCGCCGTTTTCAGCCGTGCCATGTCGAGCACTTCATCGACGGGTTGCGGCGTGGGGTCGAGGGGAGCGAGCACATCGAGTAGTTCGCCGGCAGCGGACGCAAAGATTGCTTCGTCGAGAAGATCGCCCAACTTCCGCCGGGTGACAGGGTCGGTGTCGACCTCGCCCAGGAGACGGTAGGCGTTGCACAGGGCCAGGTCGCCGGCGATGACGCCGACCGAGAGCCCCGCGTGTTCAGCTCTCGCCGGCGGGTTTCCCTGCGCGGCGGCACGGTTGCGGTACGCACCCGATACGTTCGGAACGCCGCGGCGGGCGAAATCCCGGTCCACGACGTCGTCGTGCACGATCAGCGCGGTGTGAAGGAGTTCGAACGAGGCGGCGACCGTTGCCGCCGTCGTCAGGTCGGTGCCGCCGAGCAGGCTGTAAACGGCCAGAACCAGGCGGGGGCGGAACCGCTTCCCGCCCGTGGTGCCGGCTTCGAGGTGCTCCCACATCGTGCGGTAATCGGGGTGCATGCCTTCCGCCCGGTTCTTCGCCCGGTCGAAGAAGGCCGCCAGGACATCGTTCACCAGCTGGCTGTCGACAGAACCAGCCAGTGTGGTCTCCTTGTCCATAGGTAAAGTAAACACGCGCGAACACTTGGAGGGAAATGAACCGCACGGAAGAGCTTGTGGTCCTGGCGGACGACGACGGAACCCCCGTCGGCACCGAGGACAAGGCAACGGTTCATACCACCGCAACCCCGCTTCATCTCGCGTTTTCAACGCACGTCTACGACGACGACGGCCGCATCCTCATCACCCGTAGGGCCCTCAGCAAGCGGACCTGGCCGGGTGTCTGGACCAACTCGTTCTGCGGACATCCAGGGCCGGATGAAGCCACCGAGGACGCCGTGGTGCGGCGCGCCGAGCACGAGCTGGGCCTTCGACTGGACTCCGTGGAACTCCGTTTGCCTGACTTCCGCTACCGGGCGGTCGACGCATCCGGCGTGGTCGAGAACGAGATCTGCCCGGTCTACACCGCCCGCGCGGTGTCCCCGGTGAATCCCCGCGAAGACGAGGTCATGGAGTGGCAGTGGGCCGACCCCCTGCAGCTCACCACCGCCGTCGCCGCCGCACCCTGGGCGTTCAGTCCGTGGCTGACCCTGCAGCTGCCGCTGCTCTACCCCGAACGGTTCTCCTCACCCGCCGAGTGACGCCCGACGACGGCGCTCCCAGGCCTCGCCCAGAGTCCAGCGCCAGCGGTCCCACGGCGGGGCCGTGCGCCAATGCAGGGCCAGAGTGTGCACGGCGCGCGTGAAACGCAGCCAGCCCTTCCGGCCGCCGGCGAGCGCACGCGCGGAAATTCCCACCTGCAGCGACCTGTCGTACACCGTGCGCCGGCCGGGTTCGAGTGCGAAGCCGAAGTCGACGTCGTCGTGCACGTTCGGATCGTGCCGGTGGACGCGCTCGCGGACCGATAGCCAGTCGGAGCGGCGGAAAGCGCAATTGGAACCGAAGGGCGGCCAATGGCCGATGGCCAGCCCCATCGACACGAAGTAGCCCTGCATGTAGGCGACGGCGGCAACGCGTGCGCGGAGCGGGCTGGTGTCGTAGAAGACCCCCGGGCCGGTGAGGACCGCGAGATCCGGTTCGGCGTCGAAGCGAGCGGAGATACGTTGCAGCCAGTCCGCCGGCGGGATGGTATCCGCGTCGCAGCGCACGATGACGTCACCGGAGGCGGCGTCGTACCCGGTGGAGGCAGCTGCGGCGATCCCAGGAATGGACTCATGCACAACGGCGGCACCATGGCCAGCGGCCACAACTGCGCTGGTGTCTGTGGAGTTGTTGTCCACCACGATCACCTCGAGCGGCGCCAGTGTCTGCCCGGCGAGGGCTTCGAGGCAACGGGCCAGCGGTCCGGCGTCGTCTTTGCACGGGATGACCACTGACAGGGACGGCATGACCCCGATCCTAGCCGTGCACGTAGGCTGGAATCATGATCGCCGACCTGATCCGCCGGCCGGCCACGCACGCCGAAGTGGCAGCGGACGGCGTACGGGCCGTAGCCGTGCTCAGCACTATTGCCATGGTCTTCTGGTGGGGTCCGGTGGACTTCTGGGTCTTCTTCCTCGCGCTTGGCGGTCTCACGCTGTCGCGTTATGCCCGTCCGCACCCGGTGTTTGACGCCGTCTACGGGTGCGCACTGATTTTCGCCTGCTGGAGCAGCGTCCTGAACCTCTACGAGGTGATCTCCTGGTGGGACCTGTTGGTGCACTGCGTCTGCACCGGTCCCGTCGCCGGAATGGCCTATGTACTCGCCACGCACATCGGGCTGCTGCCGGCCGCCGGTAACTCTCGACGCGACCGCGCCGGCGTCGTTCTTCAGGTGGTGTTGCTCGGTATGGCGCTCAGCGTGCTGTGGGAGTTCGCGGAATGGACCGGCGACGCGTGGGTGACTGATGGTATTCACGTCACCTATCCGGACACCATGGGCGACCTCGCCGTTGCCACCCTCGGCTCGTTGGCCGCCGGGCTCCTCCTCGCTCGGCTGAAGAAGAAGGCGCCGAAGGACTCTTACGTCTGAGGTTCAGAGCGAAGGCCCATCCGCATCGGGGTTCCCGATGTCCGCCACCCGGCAGGCAGCCTCGAAGATCATCCACGCCTGCAGCTGCGTCGACAGTTCCACCGTTCCTGCGCCGGCGGATTCGCCCGGTCCAGCAGGAAAAACCCAAACAGTACGACGGCGCTGCCCGCCGGCTTCCCGCTCGCCGCGTCCCTCCCACAGGGCGCGCGCCGTCGTCGTGATGACGGTTCTCGCGAGCGTGCGCGTGAACTCCGGCAGCGCGGGTGATTCCGCCGCGAGGCCGAGGTAGCGGATGAGGATTCCGGTGAAGAGGCCGCCGTCGCCGCCGCCGTGGGTGCGCAGGGCGCCCGTCGGCAGCACGAGGTGCTTCGCTACAGCCAGAACGAGGTCGGATGCCCGCTGCAGGCTTGTGGGGTCTCCGAGCGCCAGAAGTGCGCCGAGGACCGGCCCCTGATTGTAGGTGTAGACGTCGGCCACCATGCGTTCGCCGGGCATGCGGATCCCGTCGAGGAGCAGACCGGTCGAGGGGTCCTGGAGCCGCGCGAAAAGCCAGTCGACCAGGCGCTCCGCCTCCTTCGTCCGCCCGACCCTGGCGAAATGCAGGGCCGCGGGGGCAGTGGCCGGCGTGTTCTTGAAGTCGCGGGACGTGTTCCAGAAGAGGCCGCCGCCAAGGTCCGGAGTATGGGCGGACGCCAAAACGGGGGTCAGGACGCGGAGCGGGCGCGTGCCTGCGATGTCAGCCGAGCGCCAGGCTGCGAGGGCCAGCCAAGCCATGTCGTCGTAGTAGCGATTGGTCCAGCGACCGCCGTTGCGCAGTCGGATGGTGCGCAGAAGGCGCCGCGCGCGCAAGCGGTGGGCGGCGCCGTCGTCGGTGTTCCCGGTTGCGCCTCCGGACCGCGCCTCGCGTTCCGCGGCATCGAGCAGGCAGTCGAGGTAGTGCGCCTGCCACCAGTAGTGCCACGGCGCCCTCGGCCGGGCGGGAAGGGCGACCCGCGCGAGGTGCGTGCCGGGCAGGCCGTACAGCCTGTGGCCGAAGGCTGCGGGTATCGAGGAGGAGGCGGCGGCTGCGGCCTCGCCGAAGGTGCTGGAGGGCTTACGGGTGGGCATAGAGACACCCTAGACCGCGCCGTCGTGCCCGTCTTTGAGCACTATGCACAGTGGCGGACACGGCGGATGAATCAGTGCGCTGCATCACAGTAGGCTCGGGAGAAAGCGGTTTGGCCTCGCTCACTCACGACGCAAAGGAGATGTCATGGACTGTGCAGGAACGGTGGCGCTGGTGACCGGGGGTGCGTCCGGGCTCGGCCGTGCAACCGCGCAGCGACTGCACGACGACGGCGCGGCGGTCGTGATTCTCGATCTGCCGCATTCGGACGGAGCCGGCTTCGCGGAGTCGCTGGGGGAGCGTGCCCGCTTCGTGCCGGCGGACGTGACGAGCGAGGAGGAGGTCCAGGCCGCTGTCGACGCGGCGTCAGAGCTCGGGCCGCTGCGCATCGTCGTGAACTGCGCGGGGGTGGCTACTCCCGGAAAGGTGCTGGGCAGGGAGGGTGTGTTGCCGCTCGAGCAGTTCAGCAAGGTCATCAACATCAACCTCATCGGTACCTTCAACGTGCTGCGGCTGGCAGCGGCGGCCATGGCGGCCACCGATCCGGTTCAGACTGAGACGGGGACCAGCGAGCGCGGGGTCATCATCAACACGGCCTCTGTCGCTGCCTTCGACGGGCAGATCGGGCAACCCGCGTACTCCGCATCGAAGGGGGCAGTGGCGGCCATGACCCTGCCGATCGCGCGGGAACTGGCGCGTTCCTTCATCCGCGTCATGACCATCGCTCCGGGCATCTTCGAGACGCCCATGATGGCCGGGCTGCCGCAGGAAGCCCAGGAATCCCTCGGGAAGCAGGTTCCGCACCCGTCCAGGCTCGGCAAGGCCACCGAATACGCTGCGCTGGTTGCACACATCGTGGAGAACCAGATGCTCAACGGTGAAACCATCCGGCTCGACGGTGCCATCCGCATGGCACCCAAATAGACCATCCCTTCGACTGCTATGCCCCGAAAGGACAGCTCAATGGAGAGCGGCCTCCCCAGCGCAGACTTCTACGGCTTCGAGTCCCTGCTCAGCGATGTCGAACGGGCGAAGCTCCGGGACGTCCGCGACTTCCTGGCCAAAGAGGTTGCCCCGTACGCAACCGACTGGTGGAACAGGGCCGAGTTCCCGCTGGAGGTGCTCCCGAAACTCGCCTCCCTCAACCTGAGCACCCCGGTGCAGCAGGGGTACAGCTACCTCTTCAGCGGTATGGTCATTGCCGAGCTGACCCGCGCCGATACCTCGCTGGCAACGTTCTTCATGGTGCACCACGACCTCTTTGTGGAGGCGCTGCACGAATTCGGCACGGAGGAGCAGAAATCCCGGCTGCTGGATGACGCCATGGATCTCACGATCACGGGCGCGTTCGCGCTCACGGAGCCCCTTCACGGTTCCGATGTGGCCGGCGGCATGGCCACCACGGCCACCCGTGACGGTGACACCTGGATCCTGAACGGTGCAAAGCGCTGGATCGGCAACGGCACTTTCTGCGACTACATGCTGCTGTGGGCCCGCGATACTGCGGACGGAGCCGTGCGGGGCTTCATTCTGGATGCGACCCTTCCCGGGGTGACACGGACGGCGATCGAGAACAAGATCGCGCTGCGCACCGTACAGAACGCCGACATCCTCCTGGACAACGTGCGGGTGTCCGAAACTGACCGTTTCGCGGGGATCAACAGTTTCACCGATACCAAACACCTGCTGCGCGGTTCGAGGATACTGGTGGGCTGGCAAGCGGTGGGGCAGCAGTTGGCGGCGTTCGACGCAGCCCGGGCGTACGCCGTCGAGCGCCAGCAGTTCGGGCGTCCACTGGCAGGCTTCCAGCTCATCCAGCAGCAGCTGGTGCGAATGCTCGGGAACACCACGGCGAGCCTTGGCATGATGGCGCGCGTGGCGCAGCTGCAGCAGGACGAGCATCTGGGACCGCAGGGGCTTCCGCACAGCGGAGCCGACATGGCGCAGGCTGCGCTCGCCAAGTCCTACACCTCCTCGTTGATGCGGGAGACAGTGGCCCTGGGCCGATCGATCTTCGGCGGCAACGGGATCGTGACTGACTTCGGGATGGCGAAGATTTTCGCCGACGCCGAAGCCATTTTCACCTACGAAGGTTCCTTTGAAATCAACACACTGATTGTCGGGCGGGCGGTCACGGGAGTCTCGGCCATTCTTTGAATGCCTGGGTTGCGGTTGCCGCGGCGGACCATTTCACACCACAGTGGAGTATGAGTACCGATGCATCCCTCCCGATGCTTACTGTGCGGGAGACCGCGGCGGTCCTGACGAACGTCTTCGCGCCGAATATTGCAAAAGGCCCGATCATCAGGCGGCCGAAGGTGGTCGCGCTCAGCGAAAAGCTGCGGCTGGATGAACGGGCTGTTGCCACGGTGAAAGCGCTGTCTGAGAAATACCCGCAGTCCCCAGTGCTCCTCCGGTTGCCGCTGCGTCGCCAGGCGATTGTGCTCGAGCCGCGGGACGTCCACCGTATCCTGGCCGAGAGCCCTGACCCGTTCGCCACTGACAGCAGCGAAAAGAAGGCTGCCCTGGCACACTTTCAGCCGCGGAACTCACTTGTCTCCCATGGGGCGGAGCGAAGTGTGCGACGGGCCCTGCAGGACCAGGTGCTCGACAGCGCCAGCCCAGTCCACCACCTTGCGGAACCATTCCTTCGAGTCGTGGCCGAAGAGGCCGAAGACCTACTGGCCGCATCGAGGGCGACAGGGGTTCTGGCCTGGGACGAGTTCATCCGCAGCTGGTACCGAATGGTGAGGCGGATCGTCTTCGGCGACGCCGCGGCCGACGATCACGAGTTGACGGATATGCTCCAGCAGCTGCGCGCCGACGCCAACTGGGCGTTCCTCAAGCCCCGAAGGAGGAAGCTTCGCGCTGAGTTTCTTGCCGCCGTCGAACGCCGGATGCAGTCGGCACCTCCGGGCAGCCTCGCCGCAGTGACGGCGGGAGCGAACCCGCCGGACGACGCCGCTCCCCGCGAACAGATTCCGCAGTGGCTGTTCGCCTTCGACCCGGCAGGGATGGCAACGTTCCGCAGCCTTGCTGCAATAACAGCTCACCCCGGGGTGCTCTCACGGGTGGCCGAGGAGGTTGCTGAGGCCCACGGCCAACGCAGTTACCTTCCATGGCTTCGCGCATGTGTCCTGGAGTCGCTGAGGCTGTGGCCCACCACGCCGATGGTTCTCCGGCAGACCACCGCCGACGTCGAGTGGGAGACAGGCACCATCCCTGCGCACTGTGGTGTGCTCATCTACGCTCCCTTCTTCCACCGGGATGAGCGCACGGTTCCAAACCCGCATGCGTACACTCCGGAACGGTGGCTGAATGACGACGACGGCGACTGGGCACTCATTCCCTTCAGCGACGGCCCTGCGGCATGCCCGGGACGCCACCTGGTGTTGATGCTCACCAGCGCCTTCCTGTCGCACCTTCTCGGCGGATCGGCGTTGAAGCTCGAGTCTCCCGGGCGGCTCAAGGTGGGCGGACGGCTGCCTGGAACGCTGGACAATTATTCCTTGCGCTTCGTGGTCGAGGCGAACGCTCCCCAGATGTGACGAGGTCCTCGCCGTTCCACGGAATGCTGGGGAGGGTCCGCACGGTTCTTCTGGGGGAAGCAGAACCGATGGAAGGAAATCCCCAGTGAAGGCAGTGTTCTATTCGAAGTACGGCGACCCCGGCGTCCTTGAGTACGGTGAGCAGCCGGAGCCGAAGGTGGGCCCGGACACGGTCCTCGTCGAAATCAAGGCAACCTCAGTCAATCCCGTCGACTGGAAGGTGATGGGCGGCTACCTTGACGGCGCACTCACGGCGCACTTCCCGGTCATTCCCGGATGGGACGTTTCCGGCGTCGTCATTCAGCCAGGGCCCGCCGTCCCCGAGTTTGCTGCCGGCGACGAGGTCTTCGGCTACGTCCGGATGGACACCGTCGGCCAGGGGACCTTCGCGGAACGGGTGTCCGCCCCGGTCCGCACCCTCGCTCGCAAGCCCTCGAACCTCTCCTGGGCGGAGGCGGCCACGATTCCACTCACCGGACTCACAGCCCTGCAGACACTGGATGCACTGGACGTGTCGGACGGTGACACGGTGCTCGTCCACAACGGCGCCGGCGGCGTGGGCACGCTCGGCATCCAGATCGCTCGGTCGCGCGGCGCCAGGGTCATTGCCTCCGCGTCGGAGCGCAACCACGACTTCCTCCGCGAACTGGGTGCTGAGCCCCTAGTTTACGGGGATGGGATCGCTGACCGGGTCCGGAAGATTGCCCCGGACGGCGTGAGCGCCGTCGTCGATTTCGTTGGCGGTGCCGATTGGCAGGCATCCCTCGACGTCCTCAACCAGCCGGGACGGGTGGCATCCATCGCCGACGCGAAGGTGAAGGAACACGGCGGACGGTATGTGTTTGTGCGTCCGGACGCACAGGGTTTGTCTACGCTCGCGGACCTCATCGAGGCAGGCCACGTGAAACCTGTGCTCGCCGCCACCTACCCTTTGGAGCAGGCCGCGGAGGCGTTTACCGCGAATATGGCGGGCCATACGCGCGGGAAGATCGCGCTCACGGTCGGCTGATGCGTCCGGGATGAGTCAGCGGGAACGGCTGGTCGGCGCACATGCGCCAGCCGTTCCCGAGGCTCAGCGCCGGTCGTCGGGGCGGCCGAACCGTCCGGGGTACTCGTCGTAAAAGTCATCGTCGTCGTCCTCGTCATCCAGGTTGAGCGGCGGAAGGTTCGCAGTCTGACGACGGCGAAGGGCCCGCCGGTAGGAATGATCCACGCGGTGGCGGCGCGAGCCTGACGTGATGAGGAGCAGGAATGCCGCGAGTGCCGCGGTGCCCGCTATGAGCAGGGACTGTGGTTGCCCGATGATGCGTTCCACCACGATCCAGCCGATGCCCCAAACCACGGCGAGAGCGACGGCGATGCGCCCGCGGTCCGTGGAGCACACGACGCTTCCAATGACGACGACGATCCCCAGCCCCACAAGCGCCCACCGGAAGTCGTCATCCCACAGCCACGAAAAGCCGTTCAGGGAGAGCACCGCAGCACAGTGGCTCAGCGCCGTGAACCCGGTCCAGCCAAGGAAAAGCCCAAGCGGTACATCGACGAGTGAGCCCTCCGTCGAGGTGGCGGCCGGCCAGCGGTTAAGCCACCGCAGGGAGAACAGCAGCAGGACAAGCAGGACGCCATGCAGGATCAGGCTTTCGAGGTACAGTCCGGCCGAAATCATGAGGGCCAAGCCGAAGTTCAGCAGTACCGCGGCCATCACAACCCAGCCCAGCCTGCGGTGCCGCGGACTGTTTGATTCGCCGGGCAGCCATTGGTGCACCACATACCCCACCAGGCCGAGCCCGATCAGCGCCCAGATAGCCAAGGCGTAGCGGTGGGGCGAGAGGAGCGAAAGATCGGGCCGGAAGAGATCGACCGTCCAGATCTCGGTTCCGCCGAACAACCCCGCCGCCCAGGCGGTGCCTGCCAACGATCCGAGGACCACGACAGTGACCAGAATGCGCCGGACCACGTCCAGCGGCCAGGAGCGAACGTTCGCAGCGGCTGACCGGGAAGCCGACGCCGTCCACTGTGCAGTACGCTTCCCGGATTGAGCTGCCCACGCCGAGGCAGCGCTGGAAGCAGTCCTGAGTTTCTCTGCGCGAGCCGCCTTCAGCTCTTCTTCTCGTGTCTTTGATGGTGTTGCGTCGGCGCCCTGGTCCTGACGTTCCTGGCCCGGCCGTTCCTGGCCCGGCCGCCCGGTGGGGCCCGAGTCCGACGTGCCGCCGGCGGGAGGACTGGAAGGGGTGGGCGCCGTGACCGGCGCGTCCGAGGGTGCGGCGACCGTCGCCGTCGTGCTGGTGGCGTCGCGATCGTCCGAAGGAACGGGCGTCTTCGGACGTGCTGCCTTCAGCCTCTCAATGACGCTGGTCGTCTCGCTCAGTGGGGGTGGAGGAACCGCTTCGGGTGTCTTCCGGGGCGGGACGGGCGGGGGTTGGGGCAGCCGGTGGTTGGACGGAGTCGGCATGCTCATGTGTCTTTCGGACCTCCCGGCGTTGCTTCAGCGCGAAGAACGCTGCAATGATCAGTCCCACCAGAGTACCCACCCCCATTCCCAGAAGTGCGCTAGCCCACATGGGGAAGCCCGTTGTGGCATCGGAGATGTAGCCCAGGCCGACCAGCCAGACGGACCACAGGATTCCGCCGAGTGCAGCGAATCCCAGGAACGGACGGAGGGGGAGTTCAGCTATCCCGGCGGCTGCAATCCCTGCGGTCCGCCCGCCGGGGAGGAAGCGGAGCGCAACCAGGCCGGCGTAGGTGGGGGACTTTCCGGCTTTCTCGACTGCGCCTCGGATCCCGCGGTGGACGGCCCGGCCCCAGCGGAAGCGGTCCAGCCAGTGTGTCAGCTTTCTTCGGAAGAGCAGGTAGAGCGCGAGGTCGCCCAGCAGGCTACCGGTAGCGGCTGTCAGGAGGGACACGGGCAGCAGCACGGACCCCTCAGAGGCCAGCGATCCGGACGCGATGACCAGGAATTCGGACGGCATAATGGGCGCGAAGACGTCGGCCACAACTACGAGCAGTGTGACCGGATGAATCATCAGGGACCACTCTGCGAGCGTCGACAGGTCCACCTGTACCAATTTACAGGGCGCTGTTCGCACACGACCCTTCGGTACGCAGTTTGGTCTGCGTCAGGATTTGGTCTGCGTCAGGCGAGTGCCGCCTCAGGCGAGTGCGGAGAGTTCCAGGCCGCTGGTGAACGACGTCGGCCGGAAGGAGAGCGGGTCGACGAACTCGATGTGCCGGGCGAGGAGCTGGAGCGGCTTCGAATAGTCATCGTCCTGCTGGGGGAGCAGCACCGGGTAGAACGGGTCGTTCAGAATCCCGAGACCCAGCCCGGCCATGTGCAGCCGGAGCTGGTGGGTCTTGCCCGTGTGCGGCTGCAGCCGGTACCGGCCCATACCGTTGCGTTCCTCGAGGAGCTGGACGCGGGTTTCGGCATTCGGCTCGCCGGGAACCTCCTGAGCGAGGAGGTAGTCCCGTGACTTCACGATGCGGCTGTGAACAGTGCGCGGGCGGATGTCGAGTTGCAGCGACGGATCGATGGGTGCGGCGGCCTCATACTCCTTGCGGATCCGCCGATTCTCGAACAGGAGCTGGTACGCACCGCGGGTGGCGGGGTTCGTCGAGAACATGAGGATTCCCGCCGTCATACGGTCGAGGCGGTGCATCGGAATCAGGTCCGGCAGGTCGAGTTGGACCCGCAGCCTCACGAGCGCCGATTCAGCGACATACATGCCGCCGGGTGTGGTGGGGAGGAAATGCGGTTTGTCCACCACCAACAGGTTCTCGTCCTGGTGCAGGATGCTCAATTCCACCGGGAGTCGCTTCTCAACCGGCAGTTCCCGGTAGTACCAGATGAAGGTGTGCTCGGTGAGGGGCGTGTGGCGCGTCAGGCGCTCGCCGCCGAGCGCAACCACCTCGCCGCGGTCGAAGCGCTCGGCAATGCCATCCGGATCCACGTGGTTCCAGCGGTCGAGGATGTACTCAAGGGCCGTGCTCCACGGGCCTTCCGAGGGGAGGCGCAGCCGCGTGGCGTTGACGCCGTTGCGGACCGGGAGCGGAGATTGCATCACCTATCAAGGGTAGCTAACCCTTCCGCGCTCGATATAAACCGGTCAGCACCCGGTGACGCGGTAGAGCGCTGCTGTTCCCTCACTGTCCACGCGCTCAAACCCGTTTTCCCGGGTGAGGTCCTCCAAGCCCGCTGCCCTTTCGGTCTCGCCCGGGTGCACGGAGCTGATGCCGAAGTCGAGGACGTAGCGCACTCCCGTTTCTTCGACCGCGGGGCAAACCTCCGGGTTGGTGGACATCTCGTCCAGGGCGGCGAAGACAACCTTGCCGGCAGCCGATGATGGGAGGACCCCGTACGGAAGCAGGGTGGGGATGCCCGTGTAGGAGTAGGACAGGGAGGCTCCCGTCAGCGGCACCCCGACAATGACCGCGCCCTCCTCAACCTTCTCGGGCAACCGCTGGATGAGCGCCAGTTCCTGGCTGGTCAGCAGCTGCGAATTCTCCGTAAAGCGGTACTTTGCGGCCGCTTCCGTGACCCCTCGCTGAACCGCACCCAGCGGCGCCAGCGCCACTCCGACGAGCAGCAGTACGACGACGACGGCGGCCGCACGCTTCCTGCTTCCACCCTGCCCACGCAGGAAGGAACGCACCGCCGGTCGTCGGGCAGCGACGTCGATGAGTGCGACAGCTCCAAGCGACGCGAGGATGATCCCGGCCACCGGCAGCATGGCGCTGATCCTGAAGAAGTCGTTGTACCAGACGCCGGCTACGATCCACCGCAGGTCCGGCACTTCCTTCCAGTTCGCGACAACGAACAGCATCGCCGCCAGCGCGTACAGGGCCAGTGTCCAGCGGTGGCGCCTGCGACGAAGAACGACGACGGCTCCGGCAAGAGTCAGGGCGGCGGCAAGATACGCGGGGGGCCGGTAGAGCGGCGAATGCAGGACCACCTCGACGAGGGCCTGGCCCGCGTTGCCGAGTTCGTCCCAATTGTCTGAACTGCTCCGTGCCGGGCGCAGGTTCATCCAGGCGACCGCAAGCACCGCCAGGAATGCGCCGGTCGGCAGCAGCGTCTTCCACGGAGCCTTGTTGTCCCTGCGCAGGCGGCTGTAGGCGGCGGCGAGGACCATCGGCAGGCTGAGGCCCAGAGCGCCGACGAGCGATGACGGATGGGCGAGGGCCAGCCCGGGGAGAACGCCCAACAGCAGCAGGAGGTTGCCGGCCGTCGTGGTACGCAGGGGTGAACCGACGCGCATCAGCTGCACCACGAGCCCGAGTACCGCCGGCAGCAAGGCGAGAGACAGCATGAAGGGGTAAACCACGCCGAACTCGTACAGCAGGTAGGGGAAGCTGCTGTAGGCGCCGGACAATACGGCCGCACTCAGCAGGGCCGCGCGGCGCTCGCCGGTGACCCGCGTGACGAGGAAGAGGCAGCCGAAGGACCAGACCGTCAGGACAATGGCAAGGTTCACCACGTTGATGGCCGCCGGGATGGACAGGCCAGATGACATCAGCACCACCGCGACCAGCGCATGCCAGCCCGCGGGATAGAAGGTGGGTGCCCGCGTTCCGAGGTACCCAAGGTTCGGTGAGGACGCGTTGCCGCTTTCCGCAATGTAACGAATGGCGTTGAGGTGGAAGATGTTGTCGTGCGACTGTGCGATGTTCTCCGGGTTACCGAAGATCCACAGTGTGATCAGACCGACGGGTAAAGCTGCAACACCCCACGCAATCAGGGTCCGGCGCAGCGGTCCGCCGGGGTCCATTGCGAGGGCATCCCGAAACCGCCGGCGGATCAGCCACAACACCAGGGCAACGCCGGCGGAGACGCCGAAGAGAGGCCCCAGCGACCAGCGCACGCCGGCCAGGGAGGCAACTTCCGACGCGACGACGACGGCGGTCACACTCAGAGGGCCGGCGAGGGCCAGCAGGGTGAGGCGCCGCAGGCCGAGGATCGCACCCCAAAGCAAGCCCGGACCAAGGAGAACCACTAGCGCCACGAGGAAGCCGGGGAGCGCGCTGAACCAGCTCATGGTCTCCCTCGGTAGGCGGTACGGATGGTCAAACGGGTGCCGGTGAGTGTCAGCGTTACGCTGAAACCCGTGCCGGTTGGCAGTGGGGGCAGTGGTAGAGCACGCGTTGTTCGAGCTCGTTGTCCCCGAGTTCACTGCGGACCACCCGAGTTCCGCACCGAAGGCATCCCCGGTCGGTCCGCCCGTATACCCACAGCGGATCGCGAAGCATTGATCCCGTGGTGACGCGGGTTGACCGCTCCTTGTTCACGTCAAGCAGACGATGCGCCAGCTCCACCATCCGCGGCAGGTTCTTCACCTCACCCACCGGTGTGAGCGGATGCTCGCCGGCAAGAAAGCACAACTCGCACCGGTACACGTTACCGATTCCTGCGAGATTCCGCTGGTCGAGGAGGGCAAGGCCGATGGGACGGTCGGGATCTGAGCGCAGCCGGCGGAGCGCTTCTTCCGCGTTCCAGTCAGGTCCGAGGAGGTCAGGACCAAGGTAGCCGACGGCGTCGTCCTCCTCTGCCTGGGCAATCACCCGCAGGAAACCGAGCTCGAACCCCACCACCGCGTTCGTGTCGGTTTCGAGGATGCACCGGGCCTTGAAGGCCGGTCGGCGCCACTTCCCGCCGCGGGGGTATACGTGCCAGAGGCCCTCCATTTTCAAGTGGGAGTGGATACTCCACTCGTCCTCCACCCGGATGAGCAGGTGCTTGCCGCGGGCGGTGACATTGCGCACCGTGCGTCCGGTGAAGTCCACCGTGGCGAAACGGGGCACCCGGATGTCGCACCGGGTGAGTTCCTTGCCCCGGAGTGCGCGATCGAGGTCGCGGGCGGCCCGCCAGACGGTATCTCCCTCAGGCACGGATCCTCAATCCACGCGGTGTGCTGTAGAAGCCGGCGTCGCCAAGGGCACGTCCGGCCGGGGAATCGAGGGCGGACTCACCGTTGATCTTCTCGACGGCCATCTTGTCTGCTGCGCCGTGTCGGATGGCTGTGACCAGCGCCTCCGCTGCCGCTGTGAGGGCATCCGTGTCTTCGGTGTACGTCAGCATGGTCTTCCCACCGCGCTCCACATACAGGGCGAGCTGTCCGTCGACGAGCACCACCAGGGCGCCGGCCTTTCGGCCCGGGCGGTGACCGCCGTCGTGTGCAGGCCAGCCCAGCGCCGCGCCGAACGGGTTGGCCGGATCGGTGGCGGCAAGGGCAACGGCGGCCGGCTTCTTCGCCACGGCGGCATCCGGGCGGGCATCGGCGCTGAAGGAGCGGAGCCGGTCGACCGTCGACGGCACGGCGAATTGGGCGGCGCCGAGGTGCTCGATGAAGTAGCCGCGGCGGCAGCGTCCCATCTCCTCCAGGCGGGAGAGCATTTTGTACATCAACCCGAATCCGCCGGGGATACCCTCGCTGGCGACGGACCCGCGGGTGAGGATCCCGTAGCGATCCATGAGCAGCTCAGCCGTGGCGTGCGCCTGGATGGTGGTGTCGCCTTCGACGGCAGGAAGCAGGGACCACCGGCCGGCCACCTGTGGAGGAGTGCTGCGCTGGTAGCCTGTGCCGCCGTCGTTCGCGGCCGACAACCCCGCAGTCCGCAGACTGCTGCCGGTGAGCGACGGCGCCCTGCCCAACCGCCCCATCCTCGCCGTCCGTGCTCGCGGGGTGGGGGTGCGCTGTTTGTGGGCGGTCTTCCCGCCGGCCAGCAGGGAGCGCACAGGTGTGAACGTGTCATTGCCGATCCGTCCGGCCCACACCAGGTCCCACAGGGCGGCGGTCACCGTGCCGTCGGCGGGCTGATTGCCGTTGGTCAGCCCCTGCACCAATTGGCGGAAGAAGTACGCGCCACCGCCGGCGAGCAGTTCCAGGAGTTCCTGCTGCAGCGCGGTGGGCTCGAACTCCGGATCCGGCCGCAGGGTCAGTGGGGCGTTCTCCGCCAGATGAAGCGAGATCCAGCCGTCATTGCCGGGAAGGGACCCGGCGCCGGACCACACGACCTCACCTGTTGCGGCCAGCTCATCGAGCATGGCCGGGCTGTAGTTGGACACGCGCGAACGGAGGATGAGCGGTTCCCAGGCCGAAGCGGGGATGGGCACACCGGACAGTTGGTCGATGACAGTGGCGACACCGTCGAGCCCGCGCAGACCCGAGCCGACGTGCTGCCATGCAGGCAGGAACCGGCCGTATGCCGCAGGGTCCACTGGCTCGACCTCGTGCCGCAGGGCCGCCAGGGAACGGCGCCGGAGCCGCCGCAGGACCTCCGTGTCACACCACTCACTTGAGGCGGCCTGATGGTCGGGCGCGGACTCGGTCGGGCGGAACTCGCCTTCCACCACCCGGCCGTCTGCGGAAAGCCGCTGCAGGGCAGTCACGACGACGGCGACACCCAGTCCCAGCCGTGCTGCGGCTTCGGCGGCGGTGAAGGGACCGTGGGTGCGGGCATAACGGCCGATCAGATCGCCGAGCGGGTCCGGCACCGGTTCGATGAACGCCAGCGGGACACCCATCGGCAGCGGCACGCCGAGGGCGTCACGCAGCCGGGCGGCGTCTTCCACTGCAGCGATGCGCTCGGCGCCGGCTACGTTCACGCGCAAGGCCCGATTCGCCTTGACGAGGGCGTCCACGTGATCGGTGGCGGCGTCCGGGTCCTCGGACCGTTCGGCGATCTCGGCGGCGGTCAACGGCCCGAGCAACCGCAGGAGATCGGCAACGCCCTCAAGCCCGCGCGCCTTCCTGTCTGGAGCAAGGCGCTGCAGTTCCTGCTCGGTGTCCGCGATAACGCCGGCGTCGAGCAGCTCGCGCAGTTCGGCTCGGCCAAGGAGTTCGTTGAGGAGCGTGGGGTCGAGGGACAGAGCGGCCGCCCGGCGTTCCGCGAGCGGGGAATCGCCCTCGTAGAGGAAGGAGGCTACATAACCGAACAGCATGGTGCGGGCGAACGGCGAGGGCTGCGAGGTTGTGGTCTCGACAATCCGCAGTTCCCGGCGGTCGATCTGCCCGGCGATGTCCTTCAGCGCAGGGAGATCATAGACGTCCTGCAGGCATTCGCGCACTGTCTCGAGGATGATCGGGAAGGTGGGGAATTTGCGCGCCACGTCCAGCAACTGGGCCGAGCGTTGCCGCTGCTGCCACAGCGGGCTGCGCTTTGAAGGATTCTGGCGGGGCAGCAGCAGCGCCCTTGCCGCGCACTCCCGGAACCGGGACGCGAAGAGCGCCGAACCGCCCACCTGCGCCGTGACGATGCCGTCCAGTTCTTCGGCGTCGAAGAGGAACAGGTCAGCGCCGGGCGGCTCGTCTTCCATGAGGGGAACGCGCAGCACGATGCCGTCGTCGGAAGCCATGGCTGAGCCGTCCATCCCGTACCGCTGTTCGAGCCTTGCTCCGACGGCCAGCGCCCAGGGTGCGTGAACCGGCATGCCGAAGGGGCTGTGAAGGACAACCCGCCAGTCGCCGAGCTCGTCATGGAAGCGCTCGACTACAAGGGTGCGGTCGCTGGGAACGACCTCCGTGGACTGCTGCTGCTCCCGGAGATAGGCCAGAAGGTTGCCGGAGGCCCATTCGTCGAGGCCGCTTGCGGTGCACCTCGCGGTGGCGTCCTCATCCGACGCGTTGGTCAGCTCCCGGACGAACTTCCCAAGGGCGCGGCCGAGTTCCACCGGGCGGCCGAGGGAGTCGCCCTTCCAGAAGGGAAGCTTGCCCGGTTGACCGAAGGCAGGGGACACCAGCACGCGGTCGTGGGTGATGTCCTCGATGCGCCAGCTGGTGGCGCCGAGGGCGAAGACGTCACCGACGCGTGACTCGTAGACCATCTCCTCGTCCAGCTCGCCGACCCGACGCCCGCCCCGGTTCGACCCGGCGTCCTCGGAACCGACAAGGTAGACGCCGAACAGGCCGCGGTCCGGGATGGTGCCACCGGAGGTGACTGCCAGCCGCTGTGCACCCGGCCGGCCGGTGATCGTCCCCTCGACGCGGTCCCAGACGATCCGGGGCCGCAGCTCGGCGAACTCGTCCGAGGGGTACCGTCCGGCGAGGAGATCGAGCGTTGCTTCGAAGGCGGAGCGAGGGAGGGTAGCGAACGGTGCTGATTTCCGGACGACGTCGAACCATTCCTCGACGTCGATGGTATCGAGAGCCGCCGCCGCAACGGTCTGCTGCGCGAGGATATCGAGGGGGTTGGTAGGGATGTACAGCGGTTCGATCTGACCGGCGAGCATTCTCTCGACCGTGACCGCGGTGTTCACGAGGTCGCCGCGGTGCTTCGGGAAGAGCACGCCCTCGGACACCTCGCCAACCTGGTGGCCAGCCCGGCCAACACGCTGCAGCCCGCTGGCCACGGAGTGCGGCGACTCCACCTGGATGACCAGGTCCACCGCGCCCATATCGATCCCCAGCTCGAGCGAGGACGTCGCGACGACGCAGCGCAGGCGGCCTGACTTCAGATCATCTTCGATCAGGGCACGCTGATCCTTGGACACGGAGCCGTGGTGTGCCCGAGCGAGCAACGGCTCTGCACCTTCCGTCTGCCCGGCCTGCGCCATCACCTCGGCAGGAGGGCGCTGCGGCTCGGCCTTCTCCCCAGGCGCAGCCGCACCCGGCGAATCCCAGAATGAAGCCGCTTCGAGACGCTCAGCGTGGATCTCGTTCAACCGGGCCGTCAGCCGCTCGGCCAGACGGCGGGAATTCGCGAAGACGATCGTTGACCGCTTGGTCTCGATGAGATCCACGATCTTCTCTTCGACATGTGGCCAGATACTCGGCGACGGGGTAGGGCCGCCGTCGTCATCCGAGGCAGGTGAACCGCCCAGCTCCGTCATGTCCTCCACGGGCACGGTGACGGTGAGGTCCCAGGACTTCTTGGACGGTGGTGCCACTATTTCCACGGGAGCGTCCCCGGCGAGGAAGCGGGCGACCGTCTCCTTCGGTTCGACTGTTGCCGACAGGCCGATGCGCTGTACGGGCTTGTCGAGCATCGCGTCAAGCCTCGCCAGGGAAACGGCGAGGTGCGCTCCGCGCTTTGTTCCGGCGACGGCGTGGACCTCATCGATGATGACCGTGTCCAGGTCCGTCAGCGTTTCCCTTGCCCGTGAGGTGAGCATCAGGAAAAGTGACTCTGGTGTGGTGATCAGGATGTCGGGAGGGCGGGTGAGCAGCGTACGGCGCTCGGCCTGCGGGGTGTCACCGGATCGAACGCCGACGGTGACGGAGGGTGCGGGAAGTTCGAGCCGCTTGGCCGTCTGCGTGATGCCGATCAACGGCGCGCGAAGATTCCGCTCCACGTCCACGCCGAGAGCCTTCAGCGGTGAGATGTAGAGGACGCGGGTTGATCGTTTACCCTCGACCGGCCGGGCTATGAAGCTGTCCAGCGCCCAGAGAAACGCAGCGAGGGTTTTCCCCGACCCGGTGGGTGCAACGACAAGCGCGTGGGACCCGGCGGACACCGCGTTCCACGCGCCTTCCTGTGCGGGCGTGGGTGCGGAGAAGGCGCCCTCAAACCACTGGCGTGTGGCGGGCGTGAATTTCCCTAGCACCGATGTCATCGACTCATCATCTCCTACCCTTCCGACATTTTCTCAGGTGGGGGACAAGCCGCGCGGGGTCGGTTATGGCGCGAGCGGCTTGGTCGGCGCCACCGTCATGAGCACCACGTCCTCCGAGGCGCACGCCGTGCCGACCTGGTCAACGAGCAGCGACGCAGTGTCGTTCGGTGGGTACACCCGCAGCCCGGTAACTTCTGTCGGTTCGCACTCAGCGCCGTAGTTCTCGGCGTTGGTCTGTTTGACAGGCGCAACGGCCATTTCTCCCGGCGCGAGAACCACCTCGGCGGATTCGCCCGGCTCGCGTTCTGCGGGAGCCCCGACCTGCTCGCCCGCGGCGTTAACGTAGGAGACGCCCGGGTAGCCGGTAATTTCGCATTCCTCGTCGGACGCGTTGGTGAAGATGATCTGTCGGTAGACGCTGCCCGCGGCGCCTCCTCCCATCTCGGTCTCCAGCGCGGCACTCAGCATGTCGGCGGTGCATGCGCCGTCGGTGGGCGCCGCCGTCGGGCTGGAGGTTGCGGCCTCCGAAGGGTCCGGTTCGCCGCTCTCAGTAGAGTCGGCGGACGGTGACGCTGATGCCGGAACCGAAGACTCCGGCGAGGAGCTGGCTTCCACCGTGGGAGCGGCGGCGGACGACGCCGGACTGGTGGATTCCTGGGCGGGCTCCCCGGACGCGCAGCCGGCCAAGGGAAGCGTTCCGAGGAGAACGGCGGCGGCGAGCAGGCGGGGAGTGGAGAGGCGGGTAGTCATAAAACCACCCTTACGGCGAAGGTTCCCCGCGTCAAACAGCCTCGGCGGTGCAGGGCTGAGTGACGCAGGGAGCCCGCTTCCGTTACGCCTTGGCCTTGCGGGTGCGCAGAAGGGCGGCCACTCCGGCGATCAACCCGAGCACGCCTGCTCCGAGGCCGACATAGCCCGCGGTCCCAGCGCCGGAGGTGTCATCGCCCGCGGACGCACTCTCCAGGTCAGCGGTTTCGGCAGCGGATTCCGACTCCACCGCCGCTTCCTCTGCCTCGCCGTGCCCGCCCTCTTCAGCACCGGTCAGGGTGATGGTTGGGGCCGGAGCCTCAAGGCTGTGCGGGTCTTCACCTTCGGCGGGAACTTCAGCCCAGTCGGTCTCGCCTTCCACGCAACTCTGCAGCACGGGGAACGCGATGGTCTCGCCTTCGGCATCAGGCAGCTGGACCGACATATCGAACTGCTGCAGATAGCCGTCCTCGACCGGGGTCTCGGCGGTGTACACAATCTGCCCGACGCGCTCCGTGACGCTGGACCCGTTGTCCAGGGTCAGTGGTTCGTCGAGCTTCTCGGTCACTTTCTCCACGGTCCAGCCGGGAACAATCTCCGGCTTGGCGTCCACCAGCGGCTCCGGCAGGGAGATGGTGAGCTTGTTGGTCGGCGAGCCGTCGCAACCGTGGGAGAAAGACACGTTCAGGAGGGCAAACGCCCCGGCCGAAGTGGTGTCGGGTTCGATGGTCACGTGTGCGGCGGCGCCGGCGAGCCCAAGGCCCATCAAGCCGGTGGTCGCGGCGGCAGCTGTCAGGGTACGGCGAATTGAAGTCTTCATGGTGTTACCTCTCAGGGGTGCTGGCTCAAGGGCCAGCGGGATCAGGGAAATGGCGCGTCAGAAGACCGCCGGTGTGAGTCAGTGAGAGGTGGGCAGGGGCGGACCGCGCAGCGGTCGGAAGTCCAGCAGGGGTGCAAGGTAGTTGCGCGCCGGGATGTCGGGGAGGGGCGGCAGGTCGGTGACCGGCAGGATGGCTCTCAGCCGGGGAAGCATGACGAGCGGCCGTAGCCACTGCACCGCCAGCTCAACCGCGGACTCCCCGTGATACAGCATCAACGCCGTGACCACGACCGCTACTGCGTGCGCCCCGAACATCACCGGATTATCGAACAGCGAGAAAGCATGCGCATGCTCAAGCCCGCCGGTCGGCGAGCAGTGCACCTGTTGCGGACCGAAGTGGTCACGGGCGGCTGGGACGCACGCCGCCGCCGTCGTAAGCATGGTGAAAGCTTCATGAAGGAGGAGTTGGCCTGCGCTCAGGACGCCGAGCACGGCCGGAAGCGAAAGCTTACTCCGCGACAGCACGGTGGCGGCGAGGAGCGTGGTGACCGCCAGTGCGCCCAGAATGAAGGGGCTGGGGAGAGCTGCTCCACCCGCCAGGTGAGCGCCTGCGGCAAGGAAGAAGACGACGACGGCGCACGCTGCGGCGCGCAGGATGCGGGCGTGGCTGCTCGTCATGGTTCCTCCTCCCCGAATCCACTTCTTCTACTTCCGGTAGAAGAAGTGGTGTAGTCCTACTCTATTCGCTGCCGAGGATACTTTGGCTCGGTCGTACTCACTCGTGATGGTAGGGACGGCGCCCTGCAATTTCCTGGGACCGATAGAGCTGCTCGGCAAGAATGAGGCGCACCAGTTGGTGCGGGAATACGAGCGGTGAGAGCGACCACACGAAGTCCGCACGCTGGTGCACTTCCGCATTGACGCCGTACGCCCCGCCGATGATCAGCGTGATGTTGCGTGAGCTGTCGAGCGGTTGCTGGAGCCGCGCAGCAAGGGTGGGGGAGTCCACGGCTTTGCCCCGCTCATCGAGAAGGATCACGTAGTCACTTGCGTTCTTGCCTGTGAGCCGTTCAAGGAGGCGGGCAGACTCCTCATCGCGGGCAGCATCACCCTCGCGGGCTGAATGCGGGATGAGCTGCCACGAGAGGTCGAAAGGCTTCTTGAGTCGCTTCTCGTAGCGGGCAATTCCCTCGGCCACCCAGGATTCATGTTTCCGGCCGACAGCCAGAGCGCGTAATGCCATGTGTATCAACGTAGCGCGACCGCCAACACACTCCCGTATCGAGGTTTTCATAAGGTACGGGCCGGAAGCTTCCTACATAAAAGTAGACGCGTGCATACGTGCACACATCTAACCGGCGCGAGGCTCAGCTATTGCCGGGACGTTCCAGCTCCGCTGGAACTGTTCATATCGGTCCTTACCACCAGACCCCGGTGGTAGGCGAGCCTAGGAGACCCACCATGGATGTTTTCGAAAGCCTCGAATCGAATGTCCGGTCCTACTGCCGAAACTGGGACACGGTTTTCTCCCATGCGGAGGGAAGCACGGTCCATAGCGAGGACGGAAGGGCGTATGTAGATTTCTTTTCCGGTGCAGGCGCCTTGAACTACGGCCACAACAACCCCCTCCTGCTTGCACCGTTGATTCAATACCTGCAGTCCGGTGCCATCGTGCACTCACTCGACATGAAGACGGCGGCCAAGCGAAGATTCCTGGAAACCTTCCGTGACCTGATTCTGATCCCGCGCGGACTGGACTACAAGGTGATGTTCACCGGGCCGACCGGCACCAACGCCGTCGAAGCCGCCCTCAAGCTCGCCCGCAAGGTCACTGCTCGGCACCATGTCCTCAGTTTCACCAACGCGTTCCATGGGATGACACTGGGCTCGCTGTCGGTGACGGGCAATTCCATGAAACGAGGGGGAGCGGGCATCCCGCTCAACAACGCTTCAAGCCTTCCGTACGACGGTTACCTTCCTGATCAGGCGGATCACCTGATGTGGCTACGGCAGGTCCTTGAAGACAAGGGGTCCGGGGTCGACATGCCGGCGGCCGTCATCGTGGAGACTGTCCAGGGCGAGGGAGGTCTCAGAGCAGCGCGGATGTCATGGCTCAAGGATCTATGCGAGCTGTGCCACGTGCATGGCATTCTCCTGATCGTTGACGATGTACAGGCCGGTTGCGGACGATCGGGATCATTTTTCAGCTTCGAGGCGGCGGGGATAACACCCGATATTGTCTGCCTCTCGAAGTCCATATCGGGTTTCGGGTTGCCTATGGCACTGACGTTGTTCCGGCCGGCACTGGATATCTGGGAACCGGGCGAGCATAACGGGACCTTTCGCGGACATAACCCCGCATTCGTCACGGCGACCGCAGCACTCGAGGAGTACTGGAGCGACGGGGCCTTTCAGGAAGAGGTCGGCGCTCGCATAGCCCAACTGCACGAGGGATTGGGAACCATTGCCGCCCGCACCTGCGGGGCGACGGTTCGCGGGCGGGGAATGATCGCCGGGATCCACTATCAGGACCCGGAGACAGCCCGCAAAATCACCGCGGAGGCTTTCCGCGCCGGCCTGCTCGTGGAGACTTCAGGCCCGCAGAGCGAGGTTGTGAAGACGATGCCGCCGCTCACCATCACCGCGGACGACCTTTCGCGGGGCCTGGGCATACTCGCGGAGGCTGCCTCCTCGGTCACCGGTGATTCTTTCGCTGAAGCTGACGTCGCATGACGGCGGGCGCTGAAGCACCCCCGGCTGATGGTGTCCCTTATGCCGGTCGATCCGCGTACGTGCATTCAGTGGGAGCACCTGGATGCCAACCGCCATTGGGAAGCCTGATCGTACAGAAGTTCGGTGGTTCTTCTGTCAAGGATCCCGCGTGCATCCAGCGGGTGGCTCATCGGCTCGCCAGCGCGCACTCGGCCGGATACAAGGTGGTGGGCGTGGTTTCTGCGATGGGCGACACCACGGACCAGTTGCTGAAACTGGCGGGCTGTGTTTCTGAACATCCGTGTCAACCGCATCTGGATGCGCTATTGATGACGGGCGAGCTCATTCCGACGACGCTCCTCGCCATGGCCCTTGCTGATCTCGGCGTCAGCGCCCGCACGTTCACTGGCAAACAGGCGGGAGTCCTGACCGACCACGCCTACGGTCATGCTCACATCGTTGAGGTCAAACCCCATCGAGTCCGCGACTGGGTCGATCAGGGAGGCATCGCCATCGTGGCGGGATTCCAGGGCAGGGTCCGGAAGAAGAAGCGAGAAATCACCACCCTCGGCCGAGGAGGATCCGACCTTACCGCCGTAGCGCTCGCCGCAGCGCTGGGAGCGAGTATCTGCGAAATCTATACCGACGTTGACGGCGTTTACACGGCAGATCCCCGGGTGGTGCCAAGCGCCCGAAAGATCGATGCACTTTCGAGTGAGGCGATGCTTGAACTGGCAGCGTCCGGCGCGGGTATCCTGCATCTCCGAAGTGTTGAGTATGCTCGCCGGTGGAACATTCCCATTCACGTGCGGTCGTCGTTCACCCAGAATCCCGGAACTCTTGTCCTGCCGTGCCTGGACGGCAACCGCCGGAGATCCGCAGGGGAACAGCCTGTCGTCTCGATGGTAACCAGCAACAACTCCGCGGCCACGGTCACGATCGCCGATGTGCCGGGGAGACCCGAGGCCACCGTGGGGATTTTCGAGGGCCTGATCAAATCGGGGGTGGCTTTCACCACGATTTCCCAGGCCTCGCACGCATTGGACCACACCAGTTCTGACGTTGTGTTTGCACTTCCATCAGCCGAAGCGTCTACGGCGGTTGCCACCCTGACCGCGCTGCAGGAGACCATCGGATTCAGCAGTGTTCAGGTTCAGGATCGGATGGGCCGGATCACGGTTTCCGGGCTTGGCATGCGATCGTCCGCGGAGGTGCTTTTCGTATTTCTCCGGGAGCTTTCCGACGCGAACATTCCCGTCCAGCTGATGGAAACGTCGGAGCTATCCCTTTCGGCGGTCATCCCTGCAGAATCGCTCCCACTCGCGGTAGCAAGGGTTGAAGCGGCATTCGGCCTCGGGAAAGGCTGGTCGGCTCTTGAAGAAGAGGGGAACTCATGAACAGAACGTCCCAAACCGATTCCGGAATGAACCGCCCCGTCCAACTGCACGGCGTCGGGTCCTTTGGATCGACCGGAGCCGGACCCGTCCTGAAGGCGGAGGACATCGACCACACTGCCCGCTGGCGGGCGGGCGAGCGGCTCAATCACCTGTTTGAGGGCCGCTGTGACAGCCTGCGGAGCCAGGGGCAGGGAGGCCAGCTAGCCGTTGACACGGGGGAAGTCATCCTCAGCTATGACGAGCTCGATGGACGGGCGAACCAGCTCGCCCGGCACCTGCTGGTGTGCGGCGCCCGTCCCGGAGACCGGATTGCCCTCCTGTTCGATCAGCCGTGGCAGGCCTATATCGCAATGCTGGCCGTGCTGAAGATCCACGCAGCATACGTCCCTCTTGACCCCGGTTTTCCGGCGGACCGGCTGAAGTACATAGTGGAAGATGCCGACGCTGCCCTGGTCCTGTCCCTCACGCATTTGAAGGATCTGCTCCCTGAAGTCGCTGCCCCCGTAGTGTGCCTCGACCATGTGCGCGTACATGTCGCGGCCGAGGATCCGTCCCGCCTGTCTGCCCTTCCCGAAGGCGGTGTGGACGACGAATTGGCGTACATCATCTACACCTCCGGCTCGACCGGGCGCCCTAAAGGGGTTGGAGTTGAGCATTCCAGTATCTGCAACTTCGTCCGTGTTGCCGCGGAGGTTTACGGCTACACACCGGAGGACCGCGTTTACCAGGGCATGACCATCGCCTTTGACTTCTCTGTAGAGGAAATATGGGTGCCATGGATGATCGGAGCCACTCTGGTTCCCAAGCCCGGCGGTTCCAGCCTTCTGGGAGCTGAACTGGCTGATTATCTGCAGGACCGCCGTATCACCGCCCTGTGCTGCGTTCCGACCCTGCTGGCTACCATCGATGAAGACCTGCCCGGCCTGCGATTCCTGTTGGTCTCCGGTGAGGCCTGCCCCCGCGACCTGATCACCCGCTGGCACCGGCCCGGACGCCGGTTCCTGAACGTCTACGGGCCCACGGAAGCGACTGTCACCGCGACCGTGGCCGTCGCCGACCCGGACCGCTCAGTAACGCTGGGGGTGCCCCTGCCCACCTACTCTGCCGTGATCCTTGACCCTGACGAAGACCGGGCCCTGCAGATCGGCGAAAGCGGGGAGATCGGATTGGCCGGCGTCGGACTAGCCCGCGGATACATCAATCGGCAGGACCTAACTGAGCGGGCGTTCATCGCGGACTTCCTCCAGCTCGACAACAACCCGTCCGGCCGGATCTACCGCACCGGCGACTTGGGAAGAATCAATAACGACGGTGAAATCGAATACTTTGGCCGCATTGACACCCAGGTGAAGATCCGTGGCTACCGTATTGAACTGACAGAAATTGAATCCGTTCTTCTGCAGGTACCAGGCGTCGCTCAGGCGGTCGTGTCGACCTACGAACCCGAGCCCGGGTTGGTGGAGCTGGCCGCCTACTACACGCTGCGCCATGACAGCGTGGACCTCGATCCGCATGACATCTACAACATGCTCAGGCTTCGACTCCCGGGCTACATGGTCCCGGCCTACTTCGAACGGCTCACGGCCATTCCGATGATGGCCAGCGACAAGGCCGACCGGAAACGCCTACCGCAACCGGCGAACAGGCTTAGTCTGGCCGTTACCGGCACCTATACGGCGCCTGCGACGCCAACGGAGGAATTGCTGGCAGCGGAACTCGGCGCGGTCCTTCGTCTGGATCGAGTCTCCACCGACGCACACTTCTTCAATGACCTCGGTGCGAACTCCCTGCTGATGGCGCACTTCTGCGCCAGGGTTCGAAGGCATGCAGACCTCCTTCCGCCCGCGATGAAGGACATCTATCTGAATCCGTCGGTTCAGCAACTCGCACTGCTTCTGGGCGCGAGCCAGCCGGAGACCGACGGCGGAGCAGCGCCCGCCACGGAGGCCGTTCCGGCGCGGAGGACTGCCAGCACGGCACAGTACGTCATGTGCGGGGCGCTGCAGATGCTGATCTTTTTGGGCTACCTCACGTGGGCCTCGCTGCTGCTGGTCTTAGGTTATGAGTGGATCTCGACGGGCGGCGAACTCGTGCAGATGTGGGCCCGCGCCATAGCTTTCGGTGCTGCAACGTTCGTGGTGCTGTCGCTAGTGCCGGTCCTGTTGAAATGGATCCTGATCGGACGGTGGAAAGCGGCGGAAATCCAGATCTGGAGTATGGCCTATGTCCGGTTCTGGGCGGTCAAAACCCTTATCCAGACCAATCCTCTTGTGCTCTTTGCCGGCTCACCTCTGTACCTGCTGTACCTGCGGATGCTCGGTGCGAAGATCGGAAAGGGCGTCGTGATCTTCTCCCGCATGGTCCCGGTGTGCACTGACCTGTTCACCGTGGGAGATGGCACCGTCATCCATAAGAACTCCTTCTTCCTGTGCTGCCGCGCCCGCTCGGGAGTCATCGAGACGGGTCCCGTCACCTTGGGACGGAATGTGCTCATCTCCGAGAAAACAACCCTGGACATCGGCAGCTCGATGGGAGACGATGCCCAGCTGGGGCACGCCTCGTCCCTGCAAACATCACAGTCGGTACCAGCCGGGCAGACGTGGCACGGCTCGCCCGCAGCCCTTACCAGCACGAACTACCGGCGCGTGGAGCCCACCAATTGCAGCACCCGCAGGCGGGTTACTTACAGCCTCCTTCAACTGGCGAACCGTCTCTTGCTCGTTTTTCCGGTCGGGCTGCTCGGCTTGTCCGCCCTGCTGCCGGAGTACCTGGGACTGGATCATCTGAGACTGGGAAACCTAGGCTTTTTCCTAGACACCATGCTGGTGACCTTGACGCTGTTCATAGGCGGTTTCATCACCGGTTTAGTTGTTGTCCTGACCGTTCCGCGGCTGTTGAACACCATCCTGAAACCCGATACCGTCTACCCGCTCTACGGCCTGCACTACTCGTTCCAACGCGCCCTGGCGAGGATTTCGAACATAAAGCTGTACAAGGACGTGTTCGGGGACAGCTCCTACATCACTCACTACCTCTCCGCGCTCGGGTACAACCTTGGCAAGGTGGAACAAACCGGATCGAACTTCGGCCCCGAGGTGGCCCACGAATCGCCCTACCTGTCCTCCGTCGGAACAGGAACCATGGTTTCCGACGGCCTGAACCTTATGAACGCCGACTTCTCCAGCACGTCCTTCCAACTGAAACAGGTACGGATCGCTCCACGGAACTTCCTCGGTAACGACCTCACCTTCCCCATCGGTGCCCATGTGGGAGAAAACTGCCTGCTAGCGACGAAAGTAATGATCCCCATCGACGGACCGGTCCGGACCGGGATAGGGCTGCTGGGCTCGCCGCCCTTCGAAATCCCACGCGCGGTCATGCGCGACGCCCAGTTCGACGAACTGAAGATCGAGGAAGCAAAGAACAGGCTTTTGCCCGCCAAGAACCGGCACAATATCGTCAGCATGGTCCTGTTCCTGTCCGTACGCTGGTTCCTGCTGTTCGTCGGCACCCTGCTGACCGCTGTTGCTGTCACCCTCCACGGAGTTCTCGGTGCTCTCGCACTCGCCCTGGCGACGCTGGCATTTCTGGTATTCCGCGTCCTGTTCTCCGTGCTGGTCGAACGCGCAGTGATGGGCTTCCGGCACCTGACCCCGCAGTACTGCTCCATCTACGACCCATACTTCTGGCGCCATGAGCGGCTGTGGAAGCTGCTGGCGACACCGCCATTCAACGGGACCCCGTTCAAAGCGCTCATCTGGAGAATGCTCGGCGTGAAGGTCGGAAAGAGGCTCTACGATGCCGGGGTCAATATCCCAGAGAAAACCCTGGTGACCATCGGGGACGACTGTGCCTTTAATGAAGGCACCGCCATACAGGGCCACTCCCTTGAGGACGGAACGTTCAAGTCGGACCACATCGTGCTAGGCGACCGCTGCTCTCTAAGCGTTGAGTCCTTCGTCAACTACGGGGTCACCATGGGCAACGGCGTCGTCCTCGAAGCTGACTCCCTCCTAATGAAGGGCGAGGATGTGCCGGACAACTCCGTCTACGCCGGCAACCCCGCCCGCGAAACCAGAAAGGCAGCAAGGACGGCGACAATCCCGCCCGGCCCGCGGCACCGGGCAGCAAACAGGCGGCTCCCAGCCAGCTGGCGCCCATCCCACGGCTCCCACCGAATCCCTGCCCACGAGGCACATCGGAAACCCGCCCTCATAGCGCGCCACTAACCGAATCTACGAATAGGACAACGTCAATGGTACGCAGAGCAAAGCCACCGAAGCTCACAGAAACCTTCACGGAATCCCCAACCTGCTGCCAACACGGCTATGGGGGAGGCTGCTGTTCACATGCAAAAGCCAACCGGCCATGCGGCGGCCCCTTGCCAGGAACGACCAGAACCAAGATAAGGAAATCACCTTCCTCCGACATCAGAATGATCTCATTGCGGCGGGCAATAGCTTCGTCGACCTGTTACTGGCGCCCCTGCGTGGCGGCGGTCCTAGCGATCACGGTTTCTTCATGTTCTGCGCAGGGCGATGCGTCGTTGGACCCTGCAGAATCCTCCCCGCCGACGGCCGTCGAAGCATCGCCGGCAGCTTCGGCTGGCGCGGGTGATCTACTCCCCGACCTGGTAATGCTGCCGCTGCAATCGATCCACATCGGTTATGACCGCGGCGAGAAGGTGCTTCGCTTCACCGCCGATGTCCTCAATGACGGTGACGGTCCGATGCAAGTGACCGGTACCCGGTCCAGTACAGAAGAGCCCGATCTGAAGGTTTCTCAAGACGTCCTGCAAGCAGATGGTAATTGGAGGTCGGTGGAAACGGACGCCATCATGCGGTACGAAACTTTCGACGGGCACGACCACTTCCACCTGCAGGAGTTCGAGCGCTACCGGATGCGACCGGAGGACAGTGACGAGTGGCGGGGCTCCCGCAAGGAAGGATGGTGCCTACGTGATGACGGCGCCCTGCGCGACACACCCTCCAGATACAGCGACGACGACTATTACTGCGGCGAAGACGAAGAATCAGAGCTTACGGAGCTAATTCAAGGAATGACCGAAGGATGGGTGGACTCCTACGACTGGTACCTCGAGGGTCAATACATCGAGCTGAAGGACCTGAAACTGCCCGGAAACTTCTGCCTCGAGGCAGAGGCAGATCCTAACCGTGCCCTTACCGAGAAAAACGACGACAACAACCTGACCTCGACCCTGGTGCACATCACCGAAAGAGAGGCCACCGTCGTCAAACAGGGCTGTTAACGCTCGAAGCTTCCGGTAACTCGGAACTTCCTCCCTTCTCCTTGTAGCGTGCAGGATCGGAGCTCCTGGCTCGTGGAAGACGGTGCCTTAAAAGTGGAAGGCATATCCATCGGGGCGGGCTGTTCACTCGGGGTGAATGCCTTCGTGCACTACGGGGTAACGATGGAGGGCTCCGCTGTACTCGAGGCGGAAGACCACGACTGGCTAACCGACCAGCCAGCGCCACCAGCGTGATTGTTCCGGTTCCGGCGTCCGTTCCGGTTCCGGCTCCGGCTCTTCCCCCAGGGCCAGTGCGGCCTCGACGATGTCGTCTGCCGTGAGCGTCATAACGGCCTCACGGTCGAGCGCGTCGAGACTTTGATCCTCCGACGACAGCCGCAGCGCCTGACGGTTAAGGGCCTGCTCGAACAGCGTGCGGGCGAACCGTGCGTTGCCGGAGTCCTCGCCCGCGTGAAGCCCGGCGAGGATGCGGCGCAACATCTGGTCGGCACCCGGCTCCAGGGTGTACTCATGCTGGGCCAACATCCGGTGGAAGATCGTCTGGAGTGCGTCGACGGAGTAGTCGGGGAACGTGATCTCGCGGGCAAACCGGGAGCGCAGCCCGGGGTTTGAGAGCAGGAAGGACTCCATCAGCCGCGGGTATCCGGCCACGATCACGACAAGGCGGTGGCGGTGGTCCTCCATTCGCTTGAGCAGGACCTCGATCGCCTCGGGGCCGAAGTCCATCCGGCCGTCCTCCGGGGCCAGCGCGTAGGCCTCGTCGATGAACAGGACGCCGTCCAGCGCACGCCGGATCACCCGGTCCGTCTTGATGGCGGTCGCGCCCACGTACTGTCCCACCAACCCCGACCGGTCGACCTCGACAAGGTGGCCCTTCTGCAGCAGACCGACCGCGCGGTACATCTCCGCCAGGAGCCGCGCCACGGTGGTCTTGCCCGTGCCCGGGTTTCCGAGGAACACCAGATGCTGTGAAGTGGCCACCTCCGGTAGGCCATGCGTCTTACGGCGGGCCTGGACCTGGAGCAGTGCGACGAGGGCCCGGACCTGTTCCTTCACGGTTTCCAGTCCGACCAGGGCGTCGAGCTCGGCCTGCAGTTCGGAGAGCGGCCGGGCCGGTCCAGGCCTCGTACCGATGAGATCGCCGACCAGGTCGTCGACGCGCTCCGAACCGGGCAGCTTGAGTTGGTCGGCCAGATGACCGATGGTTTCGCGCAGGTCATCGAGCGGATTCCGGCTTGCAGCCATGCCTCCACTGTAGTACCGACCGGCACCAACAACGCAGAAGGTCCCGGCCCCCTCGTACAAGTGAACCGGGACCTTCTCACGTGGCGGTGACGGTGGGATTTGAACCCACGTTGGCTTTTACACCAAACAACATTTCGAGTGTTGCACCTTCGGCCGCTCGGACACGTCACCAACGGTGCCCTACTTTACCGGCTGAGGTGCCCTCCGCCCAAAATGGGCAGTACTACAGGTTCACGACGTCGTTCTTGCCCGGATCGGGGCGCTCGCCGGTAACCATCCCCTTGGCGATTTTGAAGGCGGCCACGACGCGCGGTGTATCCATCGACCAGTACTCGGCAGTGTCCGCGTCGACCTTGATCAGTGCCACCGAGGGATCGTCCTTCCCATCGAACCAGGGCTTCACGGAAGCGCTCCACAGCTCGTCGATCTTCGCCCGATCCTTCGTCAGCATGGCGGTGCCGGCGATGGAAAGGTACCCCTTGTCGCTGCTGATGGACACGTTGACCTGTGGGTTGGCCCGGATGTCGTCCGCCTTCGGAGAGGGATCCTCCGTGAAGAACCACAGGTCGCCGTCGAACTCCGCCTCCTGGACCGCGAGCGGTCGGCTCACGAGCTGACCCTGGGCATTGATAGTGGTCAGGATCGCGATGTCCGCGTCCTTGACGATCTTGATGAGTTCCTTCATGCCGTCCTACTGCGAGTTCATTCCTTCTCCATATTCCTCGTGCTCGTTACTCTTGGTGCTCGTTACTCTTGGTGCTCGTTCGATGTGCTGCGCGAGTGGTCATTCAGTGTGGGGGTGTCCTCCGGTGAAGGCGTCCCAGCTTCCCCCAGCCGCCCGTGACTGAATTCGACCCCGGCGATGACCGCAGGACAGTACCCGGATGTGCCCCTTCCCCGCCCCGCCGAAGCGCGACGAGATCCATCAACGGACCGACGCACGCATCGTAGATTCGGGGGAGCAGCGCATGCAGGGGTATGAAGGTCCGCTGGACCGCCCCCACGATGGTCACCGCGCGGGGGTTTTCAGCACAGCGGAGAATCGCCTGCGCCACCCTGTCAGGGCGGACCACGGGCGGCAGGGGATGCACGTCATGTCCGGTGTAGTTCGCGGCGTGTTGATAGATGGGCGTGTCGATCGTGGCAGGCAGCACGAGTGAGACGTGTAGCTCCGGCGTCTTGCGCAGCTCCTGCCGGAGTACGCGTACCAGGCCGTACAGGCCGAACTTGCTGGCCACATATGCCGATACATAGGGGGACGTGATTCTTGAGTAGACCGAACCGATGAAGATCAAAGTCCCAGTGCCGGCCTCGCGCATGTGCGAGAGCGCATGCCGGGCGGTAGCCGCCGCACCTACCAGGTTGGTGTCGATGATCTTGCTGAACACGTCCGAAGGCGTGGCTTCGAAGGTGCCATAGCCATACACCGAGGCGTTGATCACGCACACGTCGATCCGGCCGAACTCGGCGATGGCCGCTTGCATCAGGGCCGCTACCTGACCCTCATCGCAAACGTCCGTCGGCACGCAGGCCACGCGGGCGCCTCGTTCCCGGCACTCGTTCGTAACTTCCTGCAGGTTTTCCTCACCACGCGCGGCCAGCACCAGGTGGGCTCCCTGCGCAGCGAATGTCCGGGCGGCGGCTCTACCGATACCGCTTCCGGCGCCGGTAATAACGACGACGGCTCCGGCAATACTTCGACCGCGCTTCACGGGACCTCCAGGGAGTTGATAAGCACGCTTATCAACCACACTACGTCAGCCTCTGCGGATAGCGAAGAAGTCCTTCAGAAGCGCAGAGCACTCATCTTCCAGGACCCCGGGGAACACCTCGGTCCAGTGATTCAGGCGACGTTCACGCAAAACGTCGAAGACGGACCCTGAAGCCCCGGCCTTCTCATCCCACGCCCCGAACACGACGCGCGGAATCCGCGCCAGCACGCTGGCTCCCGCACACATCGCACACGGTTCCAGGGTCACCACCAGGGTGCAGCCCTCAAGCCGCCAGGCCCCGATGGCTGCCGCAGCCCGCCGGATGGCCAGGACTTCTGCGTGGGCGGTTGGATCGCCGGTTGCCTCGCGCTCATTCCAACCGGTGCCCAGCACCATCCCGTCAGGACCGACGACGACGGCGCCTATCGGCACGTCCGCCGTCTCGCCAGTGCGCCGAGCGGCTTCCAGCGCCAGTACCATCCACGCGTCGTAGTCCCGGGGCGCAGGAGCAGGGTGGGCGGGCATGAGCCAATGATACTTTTGACCAATGCGCGTTCTGGTTGTCGACCATCCCCTGGTGTCCCACAAGCTGACGGTCCTGAGGGACAAGAACACTCCGTCACCGGTCTTCCGGTTGCTCACCGAGGAGTTGGTAACGCTGCTGGCCTACGAGGCCACCCGGGATGTGCGCGTGGAGCCGGTGCAGATCGAGACTCCGGTGACCACCGCCGTCGGGACGGGCCTGGTGAAGCCGACGCCTCTGGTTGTCCCTATCCTGCGCGCCGGGCTCGGCATGCTTGAGGGAATGACACGCCTCGTGCCCACTGCGGAAGTGGGATTCCTGGGAATGGCGCGCAATGAGGAGACCCTCGAGGCCATCACCTACGCCGAGCGTCTACCGGATGACCTCACCGGCCGGCAGGTGTTTGTTCTCGACCCGATGCTCGCCACCGGCGGCACCCTCCGCGAAGCGATCAAGTTCCTGTTCCGCAGAGGCGCGGCCGATGTTACGTGCATCTGCCTGCTCGCGGCGCCCGAAGGCCTTGAGGCCCTCAGGCAGGAGTTGGAGGGGACCAACGTCACCATCGTGCTTGCCTCGATTGACGAAAAGCTGAACGAGAATGCGTACATCGTCCCCGGTTTGGGCGACGCCGGTGACCGCCTTTACGGCGTCGTAGGTTAGCCTCCCGCTGTCCACAATGTGGTCAGCGGGGTGTGGCACCCGGTTCGCAACCGGTTCACTTTCCAGACGGATTGCTTTGTTCTCTTCGCGAATGCCGCGTACCGTCTGCGATCCGGCGCCGCTGGCACGGCGTGCTTGACGATTAGTCCGGCGGCGTTGCCTGTCCAGAATGCGGACGCTCTACCATTGTTACTTGCGCGTAGCGGATTGTTACGTGCAATAATTCGAATTGTGAACACCAACTCAGCAGCATCTGCAGCCGCAGCTTATTTCCCGGGCGTCTTGCCCGCACAGGGAACTCGCTGCTGTCGAATGTGCGCGTAACGGTTTACCCCACCCTCTTACGCATTTTCTAGCCCAACGGCGGGCTCCACAGAAGCTCCATCCCGACCGGGCACACCCCTGCATTCGAGCCGTGATGACGGCGATTCACCATGAGGTTGTTTAGACATGACCGTTTCTTCCGGATACGTCCACATTTCCCTCCGCAACGCGCAGAACCGCGCCAGCCTTCAACGGCAGGCTTACGGGCAGCGTCCCGGTTTCCCCGCCTACAGCCAGCCAACTGCTGCCGCTTATGCTCCGAGCTACGGACAGCTGAAGCCCGTGCCTTCGCCCGCTGACTCTGCTCAGCCCATCACGGCGCCGGTTCCAGTGGTGACACCCAACGGGATTCCCGGACCGCAGGCGGTCACCGGCGACACCACCGCACGCGGATTCGTGCTGTACGTCGCGCTGGACGAAGACACTGCCGCTGAGCACGACACCACACTGAGCAAGCTGGCACAGGATGTACGGGCCTATGTCCGCACCCTGGTGCCCGGCGCCCAGAGTCACGCTGCAGTTGCGCTTGCTCCGTCAGACGCCGTCGGCACTGACATCGACGTGGTCAGGCAGGCGCTGGGGGACCCGACGGTCAACCGCCGGCCGCGCACCGAGCAGCAGCCCACTCCGCCGCCTGCACCCCGTCCTACCGGTGTCCTGATCGATCTCTCCAGGCGCGAAGTTCACCTGGACGGTGAAATCCTGAACCTGACGTTCAAGGAGTTCGAACTCCTCAACTACCTGGTGGAGAATGCCTCCCGAACCGTGGGGCGCGAGGAACTCCTCAGCGGTCTGTGGCGCAATGCCGATGAGGTGCCTAATGAGCGCACCATTGACGTACACATCCGCCGCCTGCGCTCCAAGCTCGGCCGGCTGGCCAACACCGTCCGCACTGTCCGCGGCCAGGGATACCGGTTCTATGAGCACCCTGAGGTTGTTGTGTGGGCCGCTCCGGAGTACTCCATCTAGCTGCCGCCCGTCACGAAGTAGGGTGAGGGAATGTCCTCACACCACCTGAAGCGCCTGATGCTCCTGCGGCATGCCAAGTCCGACTGGCATGGCGAAGTGGCGGACCATGAGCGCCCGCTCAGTGCGCGGGGGCATCGGGACGCACCGCTCATTGGGCGCTGGATGGTGGAGAACGACGCCGTACCTGACCTGATTTTGACGTCGTCGGCCCTGCGGGCGCGCCAGACCTGCATTTGGGTGTGCCAGGAATTGGGGGAGAAGGCCCCGACGCCCCGGCTGGAGCCGAAGCTCTATGCGGCCAGCGCCACGGAGATGCTGACGGTGATCAACCATGTTCCGGAGACAGCGACGAGCGTCCTCGTGATAGGGCACCTGCCTGGCATTCAGAACCTTGCCATGCGCCTGGCGTCAGCCGATTCGGACGAGGACTCCGTTGTGGACCTGGCCACGCATTACCCAACGGCAGGGCTGAGCGTCCTTAGCCATGGCGGCCGTTGGGCTGAACTCGACGGCCGCGACGCCGATGTGACCAATTTCGTGGTCCGCCGCGCCTAAAGCCCGTACTTCTCGAGCAAACGCAGCCATACCTCGCTGATTGTCGGATACGCAGGCACCGCATGCCAGAGCCGGTGCAGCGGCACCTCCCCGGCAATGGCGATGGTCGCCGCGTGTAGGAGTTCGGCGACGTCCGGGCCGGCGAAGGTGACGCCGACGAGGACGGAGCGGTCTTCGTCCACGATCATCTGGGCCCAGCCCTCGTATCCGTCCGCATGCAGCGAGGAGCCGGCGACCGCGAGTTCGAGCGATGTCTCGCTGACGTTCAGCCCATCCCGTCTGGCCGCCTCGAGGGTTCGGCCCGCCATTGCGATCTCGGGATCCGTGAAGACGACCTGGGGCACCGCATAGGTGTCGGCAGTCGCAGCGAACCGGCTCCAGGGTTCGGGCTGCCCGCTTAGGGAACCGTTGGCTCGCGCAACGATCGCGTCCCCCGTCATCCGGGCCTCGTACTTGCCCTGATGCGTGAGCAGCACCTTCCCGGCTGCATCACCCACGGCATACAGCCACGGGTGGCCGCTGACCTGTCCCGAGTCATCCGTTTCCAAGCCGCGCGGCTCAAGTCCAAACTGTTCGATGCCCAGACCTGACAGGGCCGGACGGCGTCCGGTGGATACCAGAAGCTTCTCCGACTCCACCACGGTGCCGCCGGCCAGGGTCACACGGAACCGGTTGCCGTCGTACGCGACGGAGGTGGTGCCGGTGTTCAGGTGGAGGGTGACGCCGTCGTTCTCGATGCCCTGCTGGACCAGGCGGGTGGCGGGTTCGGGGTAGGAGCCCAGCAGCGCGCTCCGCGCGACGAGGGTCACCGATGAGCCGAGTCGGGCGTAGGCCTGGGCCAGTTCTGTGCCACTGACGCCGCCACCGAGGACGGTGAGGCTTTCGGGAATTTCCTTGGCCGCTGTCGCTTCGCGGGTGCCCCAGTATGGGAGATCCTTCAGGCCATCGATGGGCGGTATGGAGGGCGTGGAGCCGGTCGCAAGAACGACGGCGTGCCGGGCTTCCAGCGTGATGGCGCCGTCGTCGGTGATGACTTCAACGCGACGCTCACCGGTGAGGCGGGCACGTCCGCGGACCAGCGTGATGCCGGCGCCTTCCACCCACTCAACCTGCGAGGAGTCGTCCCAGTGCGATGTGAACTCGTCCCGGCGAGCCAGCACTTGCTGCGCATCCAGTGTGCCCGTCACTGCCTCGCGCGAGCCGGCCACTGCACTAGCGGCGTGCAGCGCAGAGCTTGGCCGTAATAGCGCCTTGGAGGGCATGCAAGCCCAGTAGGAACATTCACCGCCGACGAGTTCGAACTCAACGAGGACAATGGAAAGTCCGCCTTGAGCCACACGGGCGGCAGCGTTCTCGCCGACGGCGCCGGCTCCGATAACAACGACGTCAGGATTTTGGGAAGGGCTCATGGTCCTGAGCCTTTCACTGCGGTGAAGGCTGGGCAAGGGAGCGCGCAATCCCCGGTCGGTCGCACGGAGGTTAAAGCAAAACCGCCCCGGTTTCCCGAGGCGGTTGGACTGGTGCGCGCGAAGGGATTCGAACCCCCAACCTTCTGATCCGTAGTCAGATGCTCTATCCGTTGAGCTACGCACGCATTTCAAAAGTCTTTTGAGTGACTTTCTCATGGCCGTTTGGCCGTAGATAACTTTACAGCCAATCGGCACCTAACGCTAATTGAGCTCAGGAGCGGGAATCTACTGAAAAGTAGTATAGACCGGTCTATGTGACCTTTGTCACAGAGTGAAACGTTATTCTCTTTCGACTTCCGCGGAAACTCGCGGTTTCGGCGCGGCTCAACTCGTACTGTACTCCTGCAATCGCGGTAGTAGCCCGTAATCACGCCCCTAGCATCGATACACACCACCCACCCAACGAAGGGACAAGAAATGGGCGATACCGCGCGACAGCCGCTGCTCGCTGACCGAGTGAATGACCGGGACGCAGCGACAACTGCACCGACAACGCACCAGGAACTGCTGGCATGGGTTGAGGAGACTGCCGCGCTGACACAGCCGGACCGGGTGTATTGGGTCAACGGATCCGAAGAGGAGAATCATCAGCTCAGTGACGAACTGGTCTCCGCCGGAACGTTCACAAGACTCAATTCTGAACTCTTCCCGAACTCCTTTGCTGCGTTCTCCGATCCGGCCGATGTTGCCCGCGTCGAAGAACAAACTTTCATCTGCTCTCGCAACGAGCGCGACGCCGGCTTCACCAACAATTGGATGGACCCGGACGCGATGAAGGAGAAGCTGCGCGGGCTCTTCGCCGGTTCGATGCGCGGCCGAACCATGTACGTGATCCCCTTCGTCATGGGCCATCTGGACGCCACGAGCCCCAAGTTCGGCGTTGAGATCACCGACAGCGCCTATGTTGTGACCTCCATGCGCATCATGGCGACGATCGGCACAGAGGTCCTCGACCGACTGACCGAGCTGAACGCGGAATTCGTTCCGGCGCTGCACTCCGTCGGTGCACCGCTGGAGCCGGGCCAGCAGGACGTGGCGTGGCCGTGCAACGAGGAGAAGTGGATTGTGCACTTCCCGGAGGAACGCTCCATCTGGTCCTTCGGCTCCGGCTACGGCGGGAACGCACTGCTCGGCAAGAAGTGCTACGCGCTGCGGATCGCTTCCGTGATGGCCCGGGACGAGGGTTGGCTCGCCGAGCACATGCTCATCCTGAAGCTCACCTCACCCGCGAACAAGACGTACTACGTCTCGGCTGCGTTCCCATCCGCGTGCGGCAAGACCAACCTGGCCCTGCTGGACCCGACCATCGACGGGTGGAAGGTCGAAACCCTTGGGGATGACATCACCTGGATGCGATTCGGCAAGGAAGGCGAACTTCGCGCGGTCAACCCGGAGGCGGGCCTGTTCGGCGTAGCCCCCGGCACCGGCTGGCAGACCAACCCGAATGCCATGCGCGCCATTGCCAAGGGCAACTCCATCTTCACCAACGTGGCGTTGACCGACGACGGCGGCGTCTGGTGGGAGGGGATGACCGAGGAGGTGCCGGCGCACCTGACGGACTGGCAGGGCAACGACTGGACGCCCACATCAGGCGCCACCGCCGCGCACCCGAACGCACGTTTCTGCACGCCGATCGACCAGATCGACATGCTCGCTGAGGAGTTCAACGATCCTGAGGGTGTCGAGCTGTCGGCCATTCTGTTCGGCGGTCGCCGCAAGACCACGGTTCCGTTGGTCACCGAGTCCCGTGACTGGACCAACGGCAT
The DNA here is from genome assembly GCF_031179385.1 of Arthrobacter sp. Taxonomy (GTDB): domain Bacteria; phylum Actinomycetota; class Actinomycetes; order Actinomycetales; family Micrococcaceae; genus Arthrobacter_D. The sequence goes on from NZ_JAPSHV010000001.1 coordinate 89,292, forward strand.
CTTCATGGGCTCCACCCTTTCCTCCGAAACCACGGCCGCCGCTGCAGGAGCAGTAGGTCGGGTGCGTCGTGATCCGATGGCGATGTTGCCCTTCATCGGTTACGACGCCGGTGACTACCTTAGCCACTGGCTGAAGGTGAGTGGGCAGGCAAATCAGGAACGGCTGCCGAAGATTTTCCTCGTCAACTGGTTCCGCCGTACCGCTGACGGCGGTTTCGCGTGGCCTGGCTTCGGTGACAACTCCCGCGTGCTCAAGTGGATCATCGAGCGGCTCGAAGGCCAGGCCGAGGGAGTCGAGACGCCCATTGGGTACGTCCCTGCGCCTGATGCCCTCGACCTGACCGGGTTGGACCTCACGCCGGCGGACGTCGAGCAGGCGGTTCGCGTCGATGCTGACGAGTGGGCAGCAGAGCTCAAGGGTATTGAGGAGTGGTACCAGCAGTTCGGTGATTCCCTCCCGCAGGAGCTTTCCAGCGAATTGCAGCGCCTGAAGGAGCGGTTCGCCGCCTAGGCGGCAGTCAAGACACTTGTGGCCGGTTCTGCTTGAAGGCGGAACCGGCCACACTGCTTATTGACCGAGCAGCTGTTACTGGCGGATCTGCTCCAGGACGGCTGAGGTCAGGTTTTCGAGTGTCTGGGGATTTTCTGCTTCCGCGTTCAGCCGCAGGAACGGCTCCGTGTTGGACGCGCGGAGGTTGAACCACCACGATCCGTCGTCCGCGGTGAAAGTGAGGCCGTCGACTTCGTCGACCGTGACGCCGTCGTTGTCGAATTCCTGGCGCACGCGCGCAATAGCAGCCCGGACGTCGTCGAGCTTGGTGTTGAGCTCGCCGGAGGCAAAGTAGGGCTCGTATTCGCGGCCGAGTTCCGACAGCGGCTCATTCTGCTCGCCGAGCGCCGCAAGAACGTGCATGGCTGCGAGCATGCCGGTGTCAGCATTCCAGAACTCCCGGAAGTAGTAGTGGGCCGAGTGCTCGCCGCCGAAGACTGCGCCTTCCTCGGCCATGACTGCCTTGATGAACGAGTGCCCTACGCGGGTCCGCACCGGGCGGCCGCCCTCCGCACGGACAAGCTCGGGAACCGCACGGGAGGTGATCAGGTTGTGGATGATTACAGGTTCCTGCTCGCCGGCTGCCTGGGCGCGGCGGATCTCCCGGCGCGCAACCATACCGGTGATGGCGCTCGGCGAGACGGGATTGCCCTGCTCATCGATGACGAAGCACCGGTCGGCGTCACCGTCGAATGCGAGGCCGATGTCCGCCCCGTTGCTGACCACGGCCTGCTGCAGGTCATGGAGATTCTCGGGCTCCAGGGGGTTGGCTGGGTGGTTGGGGAAGGTGCCGTCGAGTTCGAAGTAGAGCGGGACAATCTCCAGCGGCAGAGCCTCGAGGAACTCTGCACCAAGAACGGCGGGAGTGGTGAGGCCGGCCATGCCGTTGCCGGCGTCAACGACCACCTTCAGCGGACGGCTTCCGGACAGGTCCACCAGTGAGCGCAGGTACTGTGCGTAATCCTTGAGAACGTCGCGGGAAGAAGTGGAGCCCCGCCGGTCGGCTGACGGGATGGAACCTTCCCCAAGATACTGTTCGGCCAGTTCCCTGATCTCCGCCAGGCCGGACTCGGACGACACCGGGACGGCGCCGGGCCGTGACATCTTCATACCGTTGTACTGCGCGGGGTTGTGGCTGGCGGTGAAGGTGACGCCCGCTGCGTTGAAGGTTCCGCTCGCGTAGTACAACTCATCGGTGGAGATCTGGCCCAGAAAAATAACGTCGGCGCCGCGGGCGGTAGCTCCCTCCGCGAACGCTTCGGAGAACTCAGGGGAGGAAGGACGCATGTCTCCTCCCACCAGGATCGTTTCCCCGGCAAGGCCGATTACATCGACAAAAGCAGCACCTACTGCCCTGACGGACTCCACGGTGATGGTTTCACCGACAATCCCTCGAACGTCATAGGCCTTGAACGATGCGGAAAGGTCGATGGTTGTAGTCACGCTGGAAAGTCTAACCGGTCTGTTACCCGCCACCGCGGGGTGGGGAGTAACAGACGACGACGGTTGTCCACACTCGCGAAGAGGGCCACGGGAGCGTCGGTTGCAACTGCCATACTGGGGCGCATGGCTGAAACAACCACCCTGCACCAGCAGGCGCTCTCTATTCTCCGAACCCTTGTGGGTCGTGAGGATGCCGCTTTCCATGAGGGGCAGTTCGAGGCGATCGAGGCACTGGTTCATGGCGGCCGCCGCGCTCTGGTGGTTCAGCGCACCGGTTGGGGAAAGTCAGCTGTCTACTTCGTTGCGAGCCTCCTGCTGCGTTCGGCCGGTGCCGGGCCCACCCTCATCGTGTCACCGCTGTTGGCCCTGATGCGGGATCAGGTGGCGGCTGCCGAGCGTGCCGGGGTCAGAGCCGCGGCGATCAACTCCGCGAACCAGACGGAGTGGCAGGAAATCACCGCACAGCTTGAAGCGAACCAGCTCGACGTTCTGCTTGTCTCGCCCGAACGGCTCAACAATCCGGGTTTCCGGGAGAATCAGCTCCCCGAACTTATCCGGCGAACCGGGCTGCTGGTGATCGATGAAGCCCACTGCATCTCCGACTGGGGACACGATTTCCGGCCGGACTATCGCCGGCTCCGCGACCTCATCACCACCCTGCCGTCCGGCGTTCCGGTGCTGGCAACTACTGCTACTGCCAACTCGCGGGTGGTCGAGGACGTCGAGGATCAGCTCGGCACTGACGGAACAGCCGTTTATACGCTGCGGGGGGAACTTGCCCGGAAGTCGTTGCGGTTGGGTGTGCTCCGCCTTCCCAGTCCGAAGTCGCGGCTGGCATGGCTGCTGACTCATCTGGGGGAGCTTCCGGGGAGCGGCATCATCTACACCCTTACCGTCTCAGCCGCAGAAGACACAGCGCGGCTCCTGCGTGAAAGCGGTCATGCAGTGCTTGCCTATACAGGGCGCACCGACCCTGCGGACCGCGAATCCGCAGAGCAGGCGCTGAAGAACAACGACGTGAAGGCTCTCGTCGCCACCAGCGCCCTCGGGATGGGATTCGACAAGCCGGATCTTGGATTCGTGGTCCATCTCGGGGCGCCCTCGTCGCCGGTCGCCTACTACCAGCAGGTTGGCAGGGCCGGGCGAGGTACGCCCAACGCAGACGTCCTGCTGCTTCCGGGAAATGAAGACCGCGACATCTGGGAGTACTTCGCTACTGCGTCGATGCCGGCAGAAGACAAGGCGCAGCGCATTCTTGAGGAGCTCGCCGGTGGTGCAGTGCTCTCCACCCCGGCTCTGGAGACCCGCGTCGATGTGCGCCGCTCACCTCTCGAGCTCCTCCTGAAGGTGCTCGATGTGGACGGGGCAGTACGGAAGGTCACCGGCGGGTGGCAGGCAACCGGAAACCGCTGGACCTACGATCGCGAGCGCTACGCCCGCATTTCGCAGGCACGGGTCCACGAACAGAACGCGATGCTCGATTATGAGAACACCGGCAGTTGCCGAATGGAGTTCCTTGCCGCTGCGCTCGACGACCCCTCGGCCGCACCGTGCGGCCGGTGCGACAACTGTGCCGGCCCGTGGTACTCCGATGAGGTTTCGCACGATGCCTCGGAGAGCGCGGGAAGCGCCCTCGGCAGGGTGGGTGTCCTTCTGGAGCCCAGGGGGCAATGGCCGTCCGGGATGGACAAGCTGAATGTGCCCGTCAAGGGCCGTATCGCCGCCGACCAGCAGGTCTCCGCCGGTCGCGCGCTGGCTCGCATGACCGACCTCGGGTGGGGCAACCGGGTGCGAGAACTCCTGGCAGATGCAACGGAGGATGCGGCACTGGATCCTGCCGCCGCGCAGGCCTGTGTCCGTGTTCTGTCGGAGTGGCACTGGGACACCCGCCCGGTAGCGGTGGTCAGCATGCCATCCCGACGGCGTCCCCTCCTCATCCGATCACTCGCCGAGGGCCTGGCCGGAGTCGGACGTATTCCGTACCTCGGCGCACTGCAGTTGCCGCAGGGATGGCCAAGCGGCAGCTCCGGCGGCAACAGCGCGTTCCGTCTCGCCTCGGTATGGGAAAAGTTCGCGGTGCCAGAGGAAGGCCGAGCCTGGTTCGGAGCGAACCCGGGGCCGGTGCTGTTGGTCGATGACCTGGCGGACAGCCGCTGGAGTATCACCGTCGCCGGAAGGGCGCTCCGGCAGGCGGGTGCTCAGGAGGTGCTTCCCTTCGTGCTCGCGCTCAAGGCCTGACGCGGCCGGTGGAGGCACCCGCCCCGCACCGGTTGAACCAAAAGAAAAGGCGCCCTGGGAGTTGATTTCTCAATTCGCAGGGCGCCTGATCCAAACGCGGAGACGGGGGGATTTGAACCCCCGGTGGGCTTTAGACCCACACTTCATTAGCAGTGAAGCCCATTCGGCCGCTCTGGCACGTCTCCAGCAGCTATTACTAGCCACCCAAGACTACCCAGAACCTCCGGGCAAGAGCAAAATCAGCCAAGCTACAGCCCGCCGGTCAAGGCCTTCCACACGAACTCGTAGGACATGGCATGCATGCGCGCAGCCTGGCGGTTATCCGACGCGCCCGCATGTCCACCTTCGAGTGCCTCGTGGAACCACACGTTCTCCACACCGAGCGACTTCATTCGTGCAGCCATCTTGCGCGCCTGCACCGGGCCAACCCGATCGTCACTCGTGGCCGTCCAGATCAGGGTCTTCGGGTACTTCCTACCCTCCTGCAAGCGGTGGTACGGGGAGAACGTCTGAACGTATTCCCACTGCTCCGGGTTGTCAGGATCACCGTACTCGGCGATCCACGAGTACCCCGCGGAAAGCTTGGTGTACCGCTTCATGTCGAGCAGCGGCACGCCGCACGAGATTGCCCCGAACAGGTGCGGATACTGCGTCAGCATGTTCCCGACCAGCAGGCCGCCGTTGCTCCTGCCCGTGCAACCGAGTAGTTCGGGGCTGGTGACGCCGCGGTCCACCAGATCCTGCGCAATCGCGGCAAAGTCCTCGTAGGCGCGGTGCCGGTTGGCATGCAGGGCCGCCTGATGCCACGCCGGGCCGTATTCACCGCCACCGCGAATGTTCGCCAGTACATACACGCCTGAGCGGCCGTCACCGGTTCGGCGTTCCAGCCAGCCCCGCCCGATGACCCCGCTGTACGCCGGCGTCATGGCATGCTCAAATCCTCCGTACCCGGAGAGCAGGGTCGGGTTGCCGCCGTCGAGCACGAGGCCCTTCGGCGCGACCTGGAAGTAAGGCACCCGGGTGCCGTCAGCGGACACTGCGAAGTGCTGCTCCACCTCGAACGCAGACTCATCGAAGTACGACGGCGACGCCTTGACTTCCTCGTGACCCCCGCCGATGGTGCCGCGCACCACCGTGGTAGGCGTCAGGAATCCGGTGGCGACAAGCCAGTAGTCGTTACCGGCGTCGTCGTCCTCGTCATCCACGGCGTACGCGTCCACCGAGTGGAGGGGCGGGCACGCGTCCAGCAATTCTGAAGACCAACCATCGGCTGGATTGAGGACGCGGATTTCCGAGGAGACATCCTTCAGCAGGTTCAGCAGGAGGCGGTCGCGGGTCCAGCTCCACGACTGCAGGGCCGTGTGCTCGTCGGGCTCGAAGACGGTTGTCAGTGCGCGTTGCCCGCTCAGGAAAGCTTCCAACGGCGCGGCCTGGAGGGAGCCGCCACGGTACGTTACACCGTCCAGCTCGAAGTCGGTTCTGGGCCGCAGCACCAGCCATTCCCGGTGCAGCGACACGTTGACGTCATCCGGAACGTCGACATGCACCCACTCACCGTCGCGGCGCAGATACGTGCGGCTGGAGTAGAAGTCAACGATGTGCGCGGCGATGTCACGCTCGAATCCCGGGGTCTGGTCATGCATCACCACGGCCATCATCGAGGTTTCCGGAATTTCGAAATACAGCTCCGCAGAATCAAGCTCCTCCCCACGGCGGAGGGTGCGCACGGTGCGCGGGTAGGAGCTCGTGGTCATTGTTCCGGGGCCAAAATCCGTGCCGATGTGAAGCGCATCCGGTCCGGCCCAGCTGATCCTGCTCTTCGCCACCGGGATGTCGAAGCCGCCCTCCACGAACGCGCGGTCAACGACGTCGTACTCGCGGTACCGCTGCGCGTCGCCGCCGTCCGGCGAAAGCGCGATGAGCACGCGCCGATAGGGCTCGCCCTCGTCGGGGCGCAGGAACATGGCTCCGCCCCACACCCATTCCTTCTCCTCGTCTGCCGCCAGGGCATCCACGTCGAGAAGGACGTCCCACTCCGGCGCGTCCGTCAGGTAGCTGTCCCAGGTGGTCCGCCGCCACAAGCCCTTCGGGTGATCTTTGTCACGCCAGAAGTTGTAATAATGCCCGCCGCGCTTGGAAACCATCGGAATGCGGTCCGTGGCATCGAGTACCTCAAGGAGTCGCTGTTCAGATGCTAGGAACTCCGGGTTGACGAGAGCTTCCTCTGTCACGGAGTTCTCGCTGCGCACCCATTCCAGGGGCTTCTCTCCGTAGATGTCCTCCAGCCAGAGGAACTCATCCTCAAGTGCAGAGTCGGGCTGCTGCGTGGTGTGCGTCATACCGTTATCTTAGGCAACCTGCCCCATTTTCTCTCGGTACCGACCGGGTCTGCCCATTGGCGATGCCACCTGATTAGATAGATCCAGTCTGGATAGTGCCGGGGTAGCGCCACACGTCCGCCGTCCCGGATTCCACCCGCTCCGCAGCACCTGGAGGCAGAATGAATACGGCCACAAGCACTGATCTGGACAGTGCAGACACGCACATCGCGGATACCCATGAAGTGATCCGGGTGCAGGGAGCCCGCGAAAACAACCTCAAAGACATCAGTGTGGAGATCCCCAAGCGGCGACTGACGGTATTCACCGGCGTCTCCGGATCGGGCAAGAGCTCCCTGGTCTTCGCAACCATCGCCGCCGAGTCCCAGCGGATGATCAACGAGACCTACAGCGCCTTCGTGCAGGGGTTCATGCCTTCGCTTGCCCGGCCGGAAGTCGATCTGCTCGAGGGGTTGACGACTGCCATCATCGTCGACCAGGAGAGAATGGGAGCCAACCCGCGCTCCACCGTGGGAACGGCGACGGATGCCAACGCCATGCTCCGCATCCTCTTCAGCAGGTTGGGGTCGCCGTATGTCGGTCCACCTACCGCGTATTCCTTCAATGTGCCGACGCGCAAGGCCAGCGGTGTCATGTCCACCGACAAGGGCGGCCGCGTGGAGAAGAGCGTGGTCAGCCAGGCGGTATACCTCGGTGGCATGTGCCCGAGATGCGAGGGCATGGGCAACGTCAGCGACATTGACCGCACCGCTCTCTACGACGAGGCCAAGACGCTCGCCGACGGGGCGCTGACCGTCCCCGGCTACTCGATGGACGGGTGGTACGGAAGGTTGTTCGAGGGCATGGGGCTGCCCATGGACAAACCGATCGAGAAGTTCACCAAGAAGCAGCTCGACACGATGCTGTATGCGGAGCCCACCAAGATCAAGGTCGAAGGCGTCAACCTCACGTTCGAGGGGATTATCCCGAAGATACAGAAGTCGATGCTTTCCAAGGACCCGGAAGCCATGCAGCCGCATGTGCGTCGGTTCGTTGAGCGCGCCGTGACGTTCCAGACCTGCCCCGAGTGCGAGGGAACACGGCTCACCCAGGCGGCTCTGTCCTCGAAGATCCAGGGCAAGAACATCGCCGAGCTCTGCACCATGCAGATCAGCGATCTTGCACAGTGGCTCCGGGACCTCAAGGAGCCTTCCGTTGCACCGTTGCTCAAAGGGCTTCAGCACCTTCTCGACTCGTTCGCCGAAATCGGGCTGGGTTACCTTTCCCTCGACCGGCCGGCCGGCACGCTCTCGGGCGGCGAGGCGCAGCGGACCAAGATGATCCGGCACCTGGGATCCTCACTCACCGATGTCACGTATGTCTTCGACGAGCCGAGCATCGGCCTCCATCCGCACGACATCGAGCGCATGAATAAACTGCTGCTGCAGTTGCGGGACAAAGGCAATACTGTGCTGGTCGTTGAGCACAAACCCGAGACCATCACGATCGCCGATCACGTTATCGACCTGGGGCCCGGGGCCGGAACCGGGGGCGGAGCGGTCTGTTACGAGGGAACTGTCGAGGGACTGCGGGAAAGTGACACCATCACCGGTCGCCATCTCGACGACCGCGCCAGGCTCAAGGAGCAGGTCCGTTCCCCGAAGCAGGTGCTGGAGATCAGGGGAGCTTCAACGCACAACCTGCAGAACGTCGACGTCGATGTCCCCCTGGGGGTCCTGTGTGTGGTCACGGGCGTGGCCGGTTCCGGCAAGAGCTCGCTGATCCACGGATCCGTTGCACAGCGCGATGGCGTTGTAGTGATCGACCAGGCGGCCATCCGTGGCTCCCGGCGAAGCAACCCCGCCACCTATACCGGACTTCTTGAGCCCATCCGCAAGACGTTCGCGAAGGTCAACGGCGTCAAACCCGCTCTGTTCAGTTCCAACTCGGAGGGTGCCTGCTCCACCTGTAACGGCGCAGGGGTGATCTACACCGACCTGGGCGTGATGGCGACCATGGAATCCCCGTGCGAAGAATGTGAAGGCAGGCGATTCCAGGCCTCAGTACTTGAGTACACAGTGGGTGGAAAGAACATCTCCGAAGTGCTTGCCATGCCCGTTTCGGAGGCGGTCGGGTTTTTCGGGGACGGCGAGGCCCGTACCCCCGCCGCCCACAAGATCCTCGAACGGATGGCCGACGTCGGCCTCGGCTATCTCAGCCTGGGGCAGCCGCTCACCACACTGTCCGGCGGCGAGCGGCAACGGCTCAAGCTTGCCACCCAGATGGGGGAGAAGGGTGACATCTATGTCCTTGACGAGCCGACGACCGGACTTCACCTGGCCGACGTCGAGCAGCTGCTTGGGCTGTTGGATCGCCTCGTCGACTCTGGGAAATCAGTCCTGGTCATTGAGCATCACCAGGCGGTGATGGCGCACGCAGACTGGATTATCGATCTCGGTCCGGGCGCCGGGCACGACGGAGGCACAGTGGTCTTCGAGGGAACGCCGGCCGACCTCGTCGCTGAGCACTCCACGCTGACAGGCAAGCATCTGGCGGCATACGTAGCCACGGGATGAGGGCCATGCGGGCGATGAATCGGTTGAACAGAAGCTCAGCGCACGGCGGATAACCTAGATGGATGGAGACAACGCGGGCTGTACAGGTGGCCATTATCGGCGCCGGCCCGCGTGGTATCTCCGTTCTCGAGCGCCTCATCGCGAACTGGCGCGCACAGGCCGAGGTTGATCGTTCCGTCGTCACCGTCCACCTGATCGATCCTCACCACCCCGGCCCCGGTCATGTCTGGCGCACCGACCAGTCGCGGCACTTCCTCATGAACACCCCGGCACTGTTTCCCACTGTCGTGCCGGTCGGTCAGGCCGCCGCCGAACGTGCGCAGTCGCCCGTGCCACTGTCCTTTGACGACTGGCGGCAGCGCATGGACGCGGCTCCTGATGCGCGCCTGAGCGATGCGGACCGTTCGGAGCTTCGATCGCTCAGCTCGGTGGACTTTCCGAGCAGGGCGATCTATGGGCGATATCTCGAATGGATCTTCTCGTCTTTGACGGGCTCGCTGGGGGACGGCTTCGATGTCATCGTGCATTCCTGCGAGGCCCAGCATGTCGAGGCGCTGCCTGCAGGTTTTCGGATCGAACTCAGCGAGGGCAGCACGGTGGCGAGCGACGCCGTCGTACTGGCTATGGGCCACCTTCCCGCCCAACTCAACCCCGAGCAGGAAGCCCTGCGCGACGGCGCAGCGCGGCTTGGCCTTCAGTACTGGGCCCCCAACGTGCCGGCCGACGCCGATTGGAACCGGCTCCCGGCCCGCAAGCGTGTCCTGTTCCGCGGGCTCGGCCTGAACTTCTTCGACATCATCACTCACCTCACGGAAGGCCGTGGCGGCAGATTCGTGACGAGCGGTGAACCCGCGGGCAGGGCGCTGACCTACCAGCCCTCCGGTAGGGAGCCTCTGGTGATTGCCGCGTCGCGCCGAGGAACTCCGTACCGCGCGAAAGCGAAGCTCGACAGTTATGTTCCACGCAGTGTGCAGCTCCGCTACTGCACGCTTGAACGCGCCGGCAGCTTCGCAGCGAACGGGATTCAGCCCGGTTTCGACCACGACCTGTGGCCGCTGCTCCACCGGGACGCCGTGTGGGCGTACTACAGCACGCTGGCCCGGATCTCCGGGCTTCCCGATTCGTTCTGCGCGTCGCTTCGGGACGTGCTCGACGACTCTGACAGGGCCTGGCCACGGCGGTTGGAGGATCTTCTTGAGGCAACCGTCCCGCCTGCCGACCGGCTTGATCTCGAAGCGCTGGCACAGCCTTTCGGGAGGCACCGGTTTGCGTCCTCCGACGAGTACAACCGGGCGGTGCTGGATTATCTCGAGAAGGACGCGGCCGGCTCCGACCGCGGCGAAGATGACCCTCTGAAGATGGCCATCGGTGCGATGAACGCCGGGCGGTCCGTCATCAAGCAGGTCGTCGCTGACGGCGGCCTCACTGAGGCCTCCTGGACCGCTGAATTGCGCGGCTGGTTCGAGCCGCTCGTCGAAGGTCTTGCGAGCGGACCGCCCGCATTGCGGATAGAGCAGTTGGCTGCATTGGCAAGGGCGGGCATCGTACGCTTTGCAGGTCCTGCTCCGCGATTCGAGCTCGACGCCGAATCAGGTCGGTTTGCTGTCTCCTCGCCCTGGGTGGATGGAGGCAAGTACGAGGCCGGTGCCCTCGTTGAAGCCATGATGCCCGCCAACCGTGTAACCCAGAATCAGACCGTCCTCCTTCGCCGGTTGCTCGAGGACGGGCTTGTTCGTGCGCGAACCACTATGTCCGAAGACGGTGTGCCTGAAGTTTCCCCGGGCCTCGACGTGACCAAGCCGCCATACCGTGCGGTGGGCGCGAACGGTCTCGTGCAGGAGAACCTTTTCGTTCTCGGCCTTCAGCTGAGTTCCGTGCAATGGGGAACTGCGATTGCTGCCGAGGCCGGTGCATCGCTGGATGCCGGGGGCCGGACCCTCCGCGATGCCGATGACATCGCCTTGGCTGTCCTCGGCCGACAGTAGCGGGTATCCCAGATAACAACAAGAAGCGCCCCTCCACTGCTGCGAAGGGGCGCTTCCTGTGTGAGTTAGTTCAACGGCGGATGCGTTCTAGCCGCGGGCCGCCGCAAGGCACCTGCGGTATTCCGCCATTGCCTGGCCGTAGCTGTTGGGTTTCTCAGCGCCGGGTCCGCGCTTCGGCTTCACCGGTGCAACGCACGCGTCCTCCGCAGCCGCTTCCACAGTGACCGGCAGGGTGACGGTAGTGCCGGATTCTTCTGCCACCACAACGATCCTTCCGGGTCCGGCAACTGCTTCCGGAACGGTGACGGTAACCTGCGCAGCGCCGCCCGCGACGGGAGTGCTTCCCAACTCGGTGACGTTCCCGTCAGCGTCAACGAAGCTTGTCGACAGGCTGGTGTTAGCCGGGCTGCCAAGTGAGGTCAGATCCAGCTTCGCAACACTGAAAGTTACGGAGTCACCCGCGGTGACAGTGGCCGGTGCATCCTTCACCACTACGCCCCTACGGTCGAAGCTCGGCGACAACGGGCTGTTCTGCTCGATGTAGCTGATCCACGCGTCGCGGTCCACCAAACCTGAGTCACGGACGTCGGTTCCCTGCTGGAAGACGGTGAAGTTGTCGCCGCCCTGTGCCAGGAAGCTGACCGTACCGATCCGATATTCCGCGGCCGGGTCCAGCGGTGCGCCGTCGATAATCACGGAGGTGATGCGGGATCCGGCTGCCAGGTCCGGGTTGTAAGTGTAGGACACGTTGTCGGAGAGACCCAGGGCGAGGAAAGACCTCGATGAGCCTTCCGGCTGCCACTGCTGCTCCAGCATCGTTGTGAACTGCTCGCCGGTCAGTGTGACGGTCCACAGGTTGTTGACGAAAGGCAAGACGGCGTTCGCTTCGGCGTAGGTGATCACGCCGTCTTCCCCGTAGTAGAGCTCGTTGCGAAGGCCGCCCGGGTTGATGACGCCTATCTGGGCTCCGCCCCGCTCTGTTGCCGAGAGTGATGCCTTCATGGAGTCGGCGACGAGATTGCCCAGCGTCGATTCGTTGGTCCGGTCGTCGCGGCCGCCGTTCACAAAAGCGGTTGTGATGTCCGAAGTGACCGAACCCACCGCACGGCTGCCGATGACCTCGGCCTCAGCGAGCGCCGCATCGACGATCGCCTTGACCGCGGCGACGCGGGGATAAGTTGCTACGAGGGTGGCCGGGGCCGTGGCGGTGCGCTTGACGTTCTGCGCGGTGTAGGACTCAACCTCTCCCGTGGCGTTATCCACGGTGAGGGTGATCTGCCCGATGTACTCGCCGTAGGAGCCGGTCTGAACTACCGGACGGGTTTCACCCTCGACACCGGGAACGGGAGCGTCCCACACATACTGCTTGTGCGTGTGTCCCGTGTAGATAGCATCGACGAGCGGCGAGGTGCCGGTGACGATATCTGCGAATGCATCGCCCGCGGCGACTTCCTGTTCGAGCGTTGATCCCTCGGCTACGCCGTCTCCAGCGCCCTCGTGGTACTCGGCCACGATAACGTCAGCGAGGTCCTGCTCCTCGATCTGCGCAGCGACGCGGTTCACTGCCTCCACGGGATCGCCGAACTCCAGGTCCGCGATGCCGCCGGGGCTCACGAGCGACGGCGTTTCTTCTGTGACTGCGCCGATAACAGCTACGTCGATCCCTCCCACCTCCACGATCTCGTACTCCTGCATGGCAGGAGTGGTGGTGCCCTTCTGGTACACGTTCGCACCGAGGTAGGGGAATTCCGCGGCGTCAGCCACCCGCCCGCTCAGGTCGGCGAAGCCGCCGTCGAACTCGTGGTTGCCCACCGCTGAAGCCCTGAGGCCGAGTGCGTTCAGAACGTCGATCGTAGGCTGATCCTTCGCGACCGAAGAGGCAAAGAGCGAGGCCCCGATGTTGTCTCCAGCCGAGAGGAACAGGGAGTTCTCCTCGCCGTACTGTGCGCGCAGTTCTTCGACGGTTCCGGCGAACTTCACGGTATTCGCATCGATTCGACCGTGGAAGTCGTTGATGCCCATGAGGTTGAGCTCCGTAGTGGCCTTAGCGGGCGCCAGGTCCAGCCCGACAATCACCGGATCGTGATCGCTGGCCCTGAACTGATTGGGCTCGTAAAGGTTGGTCGCGTTGTAGTTGTAGCGGCTGTACTCCAGCGCCACCGACTCCACCGCGTTGATGTTCCATACGTCTACGCCGGAGACCATCGCGTCGGCTTCGGGCGACGCAAGGATGTGATCCAGCGACCCCACAAGGCCGGAGAAAACGTAGGAGTATCCGTCGGTCTTGGCACCCTGGTTGATGTAACCGGCGTCGTACAGGACCTGCATGGGATCCTCGGCCGAGTAGGAGTTGAAATCACCGGCGAGGAAGACCTTGTCTGTACCGGCGTCCTTCTTGAGCTGGTCGGCGAAGGCCACGAGAGCCGTTGCCTGCTCAACGCGGTCCGCGTTGGAAGCGCCCTGGCCATCACCCTGGTCAGCGTTCTCACCGCTGCCTGATCCCTTCGATTTGAAGTGGTTGGCGATCACAAGGAACTTGGTGGAGTCGTTCCCGCCGGGCAGGTTGAAGGACTGGGCCAGCGGCTTGCGGGCGTTCGAGAACGCGTCATTGTCATTGAGGATGACCGACTCGCCTACTGCCTCGACCACTGCCTTCTTGTAGATGAAGGCGGTGCGGATGAAGTCCTCATCCTCAAGGGCGGGCAACTGCTCCGGTGAACGGACGAAGTCCCACACACCGGGAGCGGCCTCGTTCAGTGCGGCGGTCAACGTGGCCAGGGCTTCGTCGCGGTCCTTGCCGAACTTCGCTGAGTTCTCGATTTCTTCGAGGGAGACGACGTCGGCGCCAAGCCCGTTGATGGCTGCAACGATCTTCGCTTCCTGGCGTTCAAGGTTCTCAGCATTCGCCGCACCGCGAGCATCGCAGCCTCCACGCACCGTGACCGGATTACCTGCCCGGTCCTCGTAGTAGGTGCACCCGGTGAGCTGGTCACCGGTGGTGGTGAAGTAGTTGAGTACGTTGAATGATGCGACCTTGACGTTGCCGCCAACGCTCGCGGGCGATTCGGGACGGGACCCAACAAACGCGACGGGCTGCACTTCGGCCGAGTTGGCAGCCGTGAGCGCGGTCAGCGGCTGGAACTTCCAGGAGCTGTTGCGGAAGTCAAAGATCACGGGCGAGGTGAAGGTCGCAGACGAGTTGACCCGGACCGGTTGCTCCGGCGTGAGGTAGGGCAGCGGTTGGTCCATCGCCGTGCCGCGGAGGAAGTTGGTGGTAGCGCCGTCGTCGAGCTTCACGGCCCGTGCGGCGTTGTCTGCTGTGACAGCCGTGTTCTCGGGGGTGCCCGGGGGGGCGACCTCCGTAGGCTGGACCAGGGGAGTGTCCCCGGCAGCGAGCGTGATCTCGCCATACTGGTTCAGCATGTAGTTGTCGGAAACGGTGAAGGCGCCGGGCGGTTGGACGAGCATGCCCTCCAGAGCTTCACGTGCGGCGTCCGTGGCGGGGTAGGCGACGGACGCCGGCTTGACTGCTTCGGCAGCTTCCGTGAGCTTGGACATGCCACCGGCTGGCACGGTGATCTGCGACAGAGTGAAGTACTCGCCCGCGGTGCCCGTTACCTCGACGGAATCACCGACGGCAACGTCGCCGACGGTGTCGGGTGAGTAGATAAAGATTCCATCCGAGGCGGAATGGTCCGCTCCAAGATCTCCGCCTGTTCCGGCGGTCTGGATGTAGTAGCCCTCAAAACCACCGCTGGGGTACGCGGCGGTGACCACACCTCGCGTGGTGACAATTTGGCCGAGGTAGGGAGTAGCTGTGGAGGTGCCCTGAATCTGGTCGATGGGGATGACCTCGCCGGGCACCGGCGGTTCCGGTTCGGGATCTGGTTCGGGTTCGCTTCCGGCAGTCCCACCAGCGGCGTTGGTGGGTGTAACGGCGTCCAGAGCAGTGAAATCCGCACGGTTGTTGTCGGTATCGATGCCATCAGCGCGGTTCATCGAGAGCGTCGTGGCACCGGCTGGGCCTTCCTCAGCAAGCGACTCATAGGTGTTGGAGGTGCCGTAACCGAGCAGGTCAACAACACCGGCGGCGCCGACCACGGAACCGACCGGCAGCGGGTTCACGGCCGTAGCCTGATTGGCCAGGATGATAGTGCCGCCCGCCGCAGCGGGATTCAATGCGCCGCTGGCCTGGTCAGGTGCCGGAAGAGCAGCGCCGTTCCCGGCGTTACTGCCGCCCTGTACAAGGAAGTGGCCGTTCGCAGGGATGGTGCCCTTCAGCGGTACGACGCCGGACGGTGCAGCTGCCCCCGTCGCCGACCGGTACTGCAGCGACCAGCCGTCGAGGCTCACAGGAGCGTCAGTGGTGTTGAGCAGCTCAACGAACTTGTGGGTGAATGGTGCGTTGGCACTGCCCCCGTTGACGAATGCCTCATTGATAACGACGCCGGCGCCTGCCTGGGCTTCGACGGATTCTTCTGCGCTGGCTGGCGAGAACGCCAACGGCGAGGCTAGCAAGCCCACCGAAAGCGCTGAACACAGCGCGCCCCTCCACGAATTATTCATTCGTACTGTTTCTCCTTGACTTTGGCCGGATTACGGCCGCGAGTGATGCCCGCGTTCGGCATGGTGCTTCGGCGGAACTGGCCACGAAAGTGACAATAGGATCTGCCGGTGACATTCCGGTCGCGGCAAGCCAACCACGCTGTAGTGAACAGGCGGTTACCCCGCGGGGAACAGATCAGCCGGGTAGAGACCATCTACGGCATTTCCCATCGTCGGCCCGGTGGTGACGGACTTCAGCGCCGCTCCCGCTCACCTGATAGTGATGTGGGACACAGCGGACGCTTTGCACATTCAAACACGAGTGCTTGCTGGTGGAAACTATCTGCGGGAGTCGCGGAGTGTCTCCGTCGCCGGTGCGCCCCCGGCGTTGCCAACCAGGCACACGACCGTCCGTCCGCCGTCGTCGTCGTTCCATTCCGACTCAACCGGATAAAAGTACTGAAGCTCCAGAGATGAGGCGTCGTAGTCGACGCCCACGAATGAGAGGAACTCGGTGCGGCAGAACTCCTGTGCCTGCGCGTCCGCTTCGCCGACACCGGGGTAGTCGCCCTCCGGCAGTTCCTTGGTGGCGAAGACCTCGAACGCGTGCGGTTCCGTGCACGGGAGCAGTTGGATGGCGGGGTTTGCTGCAGTGCCGGAGTCGGTCATGCATTCGCCCGCGTGCAGGTCATTGGCAGCGACGTCCGACGTCGTGACCTGTGCGGCTTCCGTGCGTTCCGCTGACGCCGGGCCGGTAGGCGGCGCGCCGTCGTCGTTCCCTATGGCACAACCGGTGAGAGCTGCCGCCATGATGACCAGGGCAGCGGGCGGGAGCAGGTGCTTCGCGGCGGCGATCGTCATGGAGAAGCTCCTCGTCGTTGCGGGCGTCAGGATCGGCACTTTCCGGAGCCTACCGGATCCTATTGCGGAGGTCCGGGCACGCGGGCGCCCGGGGCGCCGGCACAGCGATCGGTGCCGATGGCGGGCACGCGAGCAGGCAGGTGGGGGAGCGGTTAAAGCAATTGCACCCCGCCTGTGACAACGGGGTGCAACTGGTGAGCCGGCCAGCTCAATGCGGAAGGTAAGGGATTCGAACCCTTGAGACGGGGTTACCGCCCACTGGTTTTCAAGACCAGCTCCTTCGGCCGCTCGGACAACCTTCCTCAGGGGAATAGTGTTTCATGCAGAGCAGGCAGCACAAAACTACCGCCAATTGCGCGGAGCTAAGTCAACATGGCAGGTCAGGAAGGAACCGATGAAAGCCGTAGTACTGCGTAGGTTCGGTGAACCGCAAGTCCTGGAGGTGGCCGAGGTTGAACCACCCCGTCCCCAGGCAGAAGAGGTACTGATCGATGTTGTCTCGGCCGGGCTGAACCGGGCGGACGTGCAGCAGCGGAAGGGCGTGTACCCGCCTCCTCCGGGAGCTTCCGAGTACCCCGGTCTTGAGGTGTCGGGAAGGATTGCCGACGCCGGTGGGTCACATTTCCAGCGGGGTGACGCCGTCGTCGCGCTCCTTGCCGGCGGCGGCTACGCCGAACAGGTAACCGTGCCTGCCGGGCAGGTACTGCCAGCGCCCGACGGCGTGGATCTGGTGGCCGCCGCGGGCCTGCCCGAAGTAGCGGCAACGGTGTACTCGAACCTGGTACTGACGGCTGGGATGGCCGGCGGTGAGACGCTGCTCATCCATGGTGCGTCGGGCGGAATCGGCACCATGGCCATCCAGCTTGCGCGTGCGCTGGGGGTCCGCACCATTGTCACTGCTGGAACGTCCCAGAAGCTCGACTACGCCCGTAGCCTCGGTGCCGAAGTGTGCATCAACTATCGGGAGCAGGACTTCGTCGCTGAGGTGGATGCGGTGACGGGTGGACGGGGTGCGGACGTGATTCTCGACGTCGTCGGCGCCAAGTACCTCAGCCGCAACGTGGAGGCGCTTGCGACAGGCGGCCGCCTCGTTGTCATCGGTCTGCAGGGTGGTGCCAAGGCAGAGCTCAACCTCGGTGTTCTCATGGCGAAGCGCGCGTCAGTCACCGGCACTACATTGCGCTCGCGGCCTGTCGAGGAGAAGTCAGCGATTATGGCCGGGGTTTACAAGCACATCTGGCCGCTAATCACAGAGGGAACCATCTCGATACCTGTCGACCGCACGTTCCCACTCTCCGACGTCGTGCAGGCGCACGAGTACTTTGATTCCGGTCAGCACACCGGCAAGATCCTCTTGACGCTGCAGTCCGTTTCAAAACAATAAGTCTGCTTGGTAGATTCCGGACGGTGTGACAAGCTAGCATCCACCGAAATTCCAAGGAGGAATCATGGCCAAGCACAGGGCAGACGGCGAGCCGGACAGGGCGGCGCAGGGCAAGGACGACGAGTCAGGACTTGAGCGCGCTGCTGAGAGCTGGGCGGAGAACCTCGCAGACCAGGTGAACGACGGCGTCAAGAGCAACCCTCAGGACACCGCTGACGAGGGAGCCGATCCGCGGACAGATACGCACTCCAGCCTCAGCGAAGGTTCCAACTCCCGCGACGGCAGGGACCAACCCTCGCACTGATACCGCGAGCCGTTCACCTCATCGTTCCCGCCGCTCAGCGAAGTTTCTTCAGCGCGGGCAGAAAGTTGTGACGCAGCACTCGCTCCCCTGCTACGTTCAGTGAGTTAAGCCACTCACATACAAGGGAGCACCATGAGTGAGAACAACCCCGGGCGCGAGCAGGCGGGGGCACGCCGCGTCGAACGAGATGAGGACACTGATGTCCTCCAGCACGATCCGAACCTGCCGCCGACCGCGGTGCATGTGGATACCGAAGACCGCGGCTGGACACCGCTGAAGGTTGCGATCTGGGTAGGCATTGCGCTACTCGGTGGCGTCAGCTGGACCATGCTCGCGATCGTCCGCGGCGAGACGGTCAACGCAATGTGGTTCGTGTTCGCGGCTGTCTGCACCTACCTGATCGCGTACCGGTTCTACTCGAAGTTCATCGAGCGGAAACTGCTGCAACCCAATGACCGCCGGGCCACCCCCGCTGAGTACAAGGCTGACGGCAAGGATTACGCCGCTACAGACCGCCGGGTTCTCTACGGCCACCACTTCGCCGCCATCGCCGGCGCGGGCCCGCTCGTAGGCCCGGTCCTTGCTGCGCAGATGGGCTACCTGCCAGGAACAATCTGGATCATCATCGGCGTCATCCTCGCCGGCGCCGTCCAGGACTACCTCGTGATGTTCTTCTCCATGCGACGGGGCGGGCGCTCGCTCGGTCAGATGGCGCGCGAGGAGCTCGGCGTGATCGGCGGTACTGCAGCCCTGATCGCGACCCTCACCATCATGATCATCATCGTGGCGATCCTCGCACTCGTCGTGGTCAACGCCCTCGGCGAAAGCCCGTGGGGCGTCTTCTCCGTATCGATGACCATCCCGATTGCGCTCTTCATGGGCGTGTACCTGCGCTACATCCGTCCCGGTAAGGTCACGGAAGTCTCGCTTATCGGTTTCGCGCTGCTCATGCTTGCCATCATCGCGGGCGGCTGGATTGCTGAGACCGACTGGGGCGTAGCGATCTTCACCCTCGATCGCGTCACCATCGCCTGGGGCATCATCATTTACGGGTTCATTGCGGCCGTTCTGCCGGTGTGGCTGCTCCTTGCACCCCGCGACTACCTCTCGACGTTCATGAAAATCGGCACCATCGTCATGCTGGCGGTCGCCATCGTCATTGTGAGGCCGGAAATCGACGTCCCCGCCTTCAGTGAATTCGCGAGCCGTGCCGACGGCCCCGTGGTCCCGGGCACGCTGTTCCCGTTCCTGTTTGTGACGATTGCCTGTGGAGCGCTTTCCGGCTTCCATGCGCTGATCTCCTCCGGCACCACTCCGAAGATGATCGAGAAGGAACGCCAGACCCGTTTCATCGGTTACGGCGGCATGCTCATGGAATCATTCGTGGCGATCATGGCCCTTGTGGCGGCGCTGTCGATCGACCGGGGCATTTATTTCGCGATGAACTCGTCCGCAGCGGCAACCGGGGGCACCATTGAAGGCGCCGTGGCGTTCGTGAACGGGTTGGGTCTAACGGGAGTGAACCTCACTCCCGAAGCCTTGAGCACCCTGGCCACGAACGTCGGTGAGGAGTCGATCGTCTCGCGTACCGGCGGTGCGCCGACGCTCGCGGTCGGCATTGCCCAGATCATGCAGGGCCTTTTTGGCGGCGCAGGCATGATGGCGTTCTGGTACCACTTCGCCATCATGTTCGAGGCTTTGTTCATCCTGACAGCGGTCGACGCCGGTACCCGCGTTGCGCGGTTCATGCTGCAGGACAGCATCGGCAACTTCGTGCCGAAGTTCAAGGACACCTCCTGGCGGGTGGGTGCCTGGGTTTGTACGGCCATCATGGTGGCAGGCTGGGGCGCGATCCTGATCATGGGCGTCACCGACCCGCTTGGCGGAATCAACACCTTGTTCCCGCTCTTCGGCATCGCGAACCAGCTGCTCGCGGCGATCGCGCTCGCGGTCTGCATGGCGATCTGTGCGAAGAAGGGCGCGTTCAAGTACCTGTGGATCCCCGCCCTGCCGCTGGCCTTCGCGTCAGTGGTCACCATCACGGCGTCGTTCCTCAAGATCTTCTCTCCGGTTCCGGCCGTGGGCTACTGGGCCAACCACTTTGCCTTCCGGAACGCGCTGGCCGCCGGCGAGGAGAGCTTCGGCAATGCACCGACGGTCGCCGCCATGGAAGCTGTCGTCCGCAACACCTTCATCCAGGGAACGCTGTCTATCGTCTTCGTGGTGCTGTCGATCATCGTCATTGCGACGGCGATCATCGCCACCGTCAAGGCCTACCGAACCGGCGGCGGACCGAGCGCTGAGGACCCCGCCGTGCCGTCCCGCACCTACGCTCCGGCGGGCCTGATCGCTACTCCGGCCGAGAAGGAGCTCGAAGCGCAGTGGGCCGCTCTTCCGCATGACCGGAAACCGGCACGGGCAGGTCACTGATGAGCGTCAAGGAGCTGATCTGGCTTTTCAAAGGTGTGATGGGCGAGAACGCGTACCAGCAGTACCTCGACCACCATGCCGCGACCCACAGCAACGAGCCTCCCATGACGGAGCGGCAGTTCTGGCGCGACAAGACTGATCGCCAGGACGCCAATCCGGAGGGCCGCTGCTGCTAGGGCGGAAATCTGCGCATCTGAGGCGGGTCCAACTGTGTTGGGCCCGCCTCAGCTGTGCGACCCTTCCCTAGCGCCGGGCAAGCCCCCGTGGTTTGCTAGAGGGATGACCGAGAACCTTCCAGAGCATCTGCGCGAAGACGTCGGAGCACCCAGCCCCGGTGCTGAATCCGAGGACCAGCATCTGCGCCAGGATGTGAATCTACCCCAGGAAGAGAACGACGGCGGCCCCGAATTCTCCGAAGGACACTTCACCTCCGGGCAGCTCAACGCCGGGCAACAGGTCCCGGGCGTGAGCCCGGCCGGCGAGTACAAGAGGGGCCGTGAGGAAGAGCTTGCCCACCAGGACGAGGCTGACTGACGCTCCTCAAGGCACGTGAGAGCATAAACCTATGACCGAACAGCAGCCTGAGCACATCAGTGTCACTCCTGAACAAGCGGCCAAGCACAACCAGGAAAGCCCGGTTCTCCTCGGCAAACTTGATGCCGGACGCGGGCTCCCCGAACAAAACGACGGCCGCGGATCCCGCGGTGAAAGCAGCCAGCCTACAAAGCTGCACGAGCTGGTGGACGAGCCCGCCAAGGTCATGCGCATCGGCACCATGCTCAAGCAGTTGCTTGAGGAAGTCCGCAGCGCCCCGCTGGACGACGCCGGGCGCAGCCGCCTCGCCGAGATCCACGAGCGGTCGGTGCGTGAACTTGAGGACGGGCTCGCGCCCGAGCTGGTCGAGGAACTGCACCGGATCAACCTGCCCTTCACCGACGACTCCGTCCCCACCGATGCTGAACTTCGTGTCGCACAGGCCCAGCTGGTGGGCTGGCTCGAAGGCCTCTTCCACGGTATTCAGACAGCCCTGGCCGCCCAGCAGATGGTCAACCAGCAACTCGCGGCGCAGCTCCAGCTCCGGCAGTTGCCGCCCGGCACGGTCATAGCGCCCGGCGTCGTCGTGGGTGAAGACGGTGAGCCGCGGCGTGCGCCCGGCCCGAGGCCGGCGAACCCGCCGCAGAAGCCCGACACCCATGGCCCGGGCCAGTATCTGTAAGCGCCGGTAGGCGCAGGTGGCACTTTTTGCGGCGGCCCGCCAGGGCCGCAGGGATGATGCTGAGCTCGGCACGGGAGTGTGGCGCCGTGCCCACGACCGCTTCCGGCGCGGACTCGACCGCTATCACCAGATCCTGGAAGGCGTGGAGGACGACGACGTCTACAACGACCTCGCCGGTCTCGCCAACGAGCTGGCAGAGTTGCTGCCGCGTGTCCGCCAGTGCTGTGTAGCGGCGCACTCCCGGCATCCCAGCGAGGGTCTGGACATACCCGGTGCGCTCCTTCAGGTGCACCGGGCACTGTCCCGCGCGGGCAACGCGCTCGCAACCACAGCCGAGGCCGCAGCTATGGCCCGTCTTGACGGGGAACGCTGGGGGATTGCATCGGCCGGGCTCGAGAACGTCCGGCGACGGGCGGACGTCGTTGCCGAGGATGTGGCGGAAGCTGAACGTTTGCTGTCAGGAACCAGTTCGTAGGAATACCTGCCGGCAGGCGTGAGTTAGCACAGTTCGAAGAAGCAATCAGTCATCGAAAGGAACCCATGAGCACCTCACCGAACCTGACTTTCAACGACGGCCGCACCATTCCCCAACTGGGCTATGGCGTCTGGCAGGTCGACGACGCAACGGCGGAGGACGTCGTCGGGCGCGCCTTCAAGGCGGGCTACCGCCACATCGATACCGCAAAGATCTACGGCAACGAAGCAGGTGTGGGCAGGGCGATTGAAGCATCCGGACTGAACCCGGATGAGCTGTTTATCACCACTAAACTGTGGAATGCAGACCAGGGCTACGAGAGCACCCTCAAGGCCTTCGAGGGTTCCATGCAGCGGCTCGGCCTGGAAACGCTGGATCTCTACCTGATCCACTGGCTCCAGCCCAAGCAGGGCAAGTACGTGGACACCTGGAAGGCGCTCGTCGAGCTGCAGAAGCGCGGACGGGTGCGCTCCATCGGCGTATCCAACTTCACCGTCGAAGCGCTGCAGGAAATCATCGACGAGACCGGGGTCGTGCCCGCAATCAACCAGGTGGAGACCCACCCTTACCTGAATCAGGCCGAACTGCGCGCCTTCGAAGCGGAAAAGGGGATCCTGCATGAGTCCTGGTCACCGCTTGGATCAGGGAAGGGCCTGCTCGAAGACCCGGTGCTCGCCGACATCGCCGAGAAGCGGGGAGCTACCCCCGCTCAGGTTGTGCTCGCGTGGCACCTCGCGCTGGGTCTGGTTGTCATTCCCAAGTCGGTGACCGAGTCCCGCATCATCGAGAACTGGGGTGCACTGGATGTTTCGCTGACTGAGGAAGACATCGAAGCGATCAACGGACTCGACAAGGGCGAGGCAGGCCGCATCGGTGCCAACCCGGCGACGGCGGACTTCGCCTGATCGGCACGTCCCGCGCCAGTCGCGGCTGATTCATTCCGGAAGTGCAGGCATTGCGCGCGTTGCCGTCAACGCATGCAGTGCCTGCACTTTTGTGTGAAGAATGGTCCTCATGCACACAGAAACAGTGGACCTCCTGATTGGCACCTATCCCGCCGACGGCACTGAGCCCGGCTCTGGGGAAGGCATCTGGCGGGTTGCCCTCGACCGGCGGAGTGGGAGCCTGACCGGCGAACGCCTGCTGGCGACGACGACGGCGCCCTCCTTCCTGGCGCTGCATCCTTCCCGCCCTGTGCTGTATGCGGTGCGCGAAGCGGAACAGGGGAGCGTCAGCGCCTTCGCCGTCGAGGATGACAGCCTGAATCTTCTGGGTGCAGTTGCGACGGGCGGGTCCTTCCCGTGTCACCTCCGGGTCGCGGAAGGACGGTTATGGGTCGCCAACTACGGCGACGGCGCCGTCACCCGGCTGGACCTGAACGAGCAGGGTGAGCCGGTTGAAGACCCGGCGGTATACCGGAACACCGGATCCGGACCCAACCCGGAGCGGCAGGACGGCCCGCACGCGCACTACATTCACGACGCCGGCCACGGGCAGCTGTGGGTGAGTGACCTGGGCACCGACGAAGTGCGCAGGTTCACTGCGTCCGGTCCCAACGGGGTCGTGGTGCAGCTCGCGGCGGGCACAGGGCCACGCCACATGACAACGCTGCCGGGAGGCGCCGTCGTCGTCGTTGGTGAACTGGACTCACGACTGCACGTGCTTCGTACCGACGGGAGCGATTTGCCCCTCAGTCCAGTTCCGGCCCTCGCCGCCTCCGTGCCGGCCGGGCAGCCAAGCCAGCCCTCTCACGTGGACGTCGGAGCGTCCACCGGGACACGGAACCTGTTGTACGCCGCAACCCGCGGCCCCGACGTCCTCGCGGTTTTCACCGTCTCGGGGGAGCAAACGCTGACGCATCTCTCGGATTCACCGGTGGGAGGGTCATGGCCCCGGCACTTCGCGGTCGTGCCTGCCGAGGATGACGCGGCCGACTTCGTGGTTGTGGCGAACCAGGGCTCGTCCACCCTCGACGTGCTGTGCGTCCAGGCTTCCGGCCAGGTCGACCAGGTGCATTCGCTGAACCTTCCCGCCCCTGCCTGCGTCATCCCGGCACGCTGAGCACGGCGTCTGACAGGATGGAGCGCACACCCGCCCACGGCTGGAGGACCGATGGTTGAGAACGATCTGGACGGCGCTTTCACACGCATCAGGGACGTCATGCGCTCCGACGCCGAGTCCGACGAAGCGAACTGGTTGGATTTCAACCGTCGGCTCGACGCGCATTTTCCTACTTTGTATCGGCTCTTCGAGTCCTTGTACGGGGACCGAAACGATTGGCAGGAGCAGCTCACACAGCTCGTGCTCCTCGCCGCGCGTTCATGGGTCGCGCGGCCTCCCGAGCTGAAAGAAGTCGACGACGACCAGGAGCATGACATCGCCTGGTACCTCTCCAACAAGGCGCTGGGAGGCGTCTGCTACGTCGACAGGTACGCGGAGAATCTCGAGGGGTTACGAAGCCGCATCCCCTACTTCAAGGAACTCGGGCTCACCTATCTGCACCTGATGCCGTTGTTCCTTGCCCCGGAGCCGAATTCAGACGGCGGCTACGCAGTCTCGAGCTATCGAGAGGTCCATCCCGGGCTGGGAACAATGGTTCAGCTTCGCGAACTGGCCGCAGAGCTGCGCAGCGCAGGCATCAAACTGGTCGTCGACTTCATCTTCAACCACACGTCCAATGAACACCTTTGGGCACGCAAGGCGGCGGAGGGAGACTCCCGTTTCAGCGGCTACTACTGGATCTTCC
This sequence comes from Arthrobacter sp., assembly GCF_031179385.1. Classification (GTDB taxonomy): domain Bacteria; phylum Actinomycetota; class Actinomycetes; order Actinomycetales; family Micrococcaceae; genus Arthrobacter_D. The sequence continues at coordinate 114,363 of NZ_JAPSHV010000001.1, forward strand.
CTGACCGCACCATGCCGGATGCCTTCGAGTCCCACGCCCGGGAAATCTTCCCCGACGACCACCCGGGATCGTTCGTCCAGCTCGACGACGGACGCTGGGTGTGGGCTACCTTTCACAGCTTCCAGTGGGACCTGAACTACTCGAACCCCGAGGTCTTCCGTGCAATGGCGGAGGAAATGCTCTTCCTCGCCAACCAGGGCATCAGTGTCCTCCGCATGGACGCGGTGGCCTTCATCTGGAAGCAGGTGGGTACGTCCTGCGAGAACCTCCCTCAAGCGCATCTGCTCCTGCAGGCCTTCAACGCGGTGTGCAGACTCGCCGCGCCCTCGCTCCTCTTCAAGTCCGAGGCGATCGTCCATCCGGATCAGGTCGCCGAATACATTGATCCGGGGGAGTGTCAGCTCTCCTACAACCCCCTACAGATGGCGTTGATCTGGGAAGCCATGGCCACGCGTGACGTTTCGCTCCTTTCGCAGGCGCTGGAACGCAGGCATAACCTCCCGGAGGGAACATCCTGGATCAACTACGTGCGGAGCCACGATGACATCGGGTGGACGTTCGCCGACGAAGACGCTGCCGAGCTGGGCATCAACGGGTTCGAGCACCGCCGCTTCCTCAACTCCTTCTATGTCAATCGCTTTCCGGGCAGCTTCGCTCACGGGGTTCCGTTCCAAGACAACCCGAGGACCGGCGACTGCCGGATCTCGGGAACGACGGCGTCACTGCTCGGGTTGGAAACGGAACCGGAGGCAGCGGTGCAGCGTATCCTCCTGGCCCACTCGATCATCCTGAGCACGGGCGGTGTTCCGCTGATTTATCTGGGCGACGAGGTTGCGCAGGGGAACGATTACGGCTATGCCGCTGAGCCGGGTCATGAAGCCGACAGCAGATGGGTGCACCGCCCGCACTATCCCGCGGACAGCTATGCGAAGCGTAGGGATCCTTCCACGCCGCAGGGCGCCGTTTACTCCGGTTTGACCGAACTCATCTCCATCCGGGCAGCGACCCCCGAGTTTGAAGGAACCTGTCTGGTGGATTTCCGGACCGGGAACCGGCACGTCCTCGGATATCAGCGTCCCGGCGAAGGCACAGCGGTGCTGGTGCTCGCCAACTTCGGTGACAGTCCGCAGGCCGTGGCGCCGGCTGTCTTATCGGGGTTCAACCGGACGGCGGCCAATCTGCTGACGCACGAGCAGGAGAACATGGACGCCGGTATCGAGCTTGCTCCGCGCAGCTTCGTCTGGCTGCGGGTCGCTTACGCGAACAGATAAGGCCTGTCGGAGCGAGCACTTCGACAGTATGCTTACTATTCTGACGTGCAGCCGACAGCGAGGTGACCATGCGAGCAATGGTGTACCGCGGCCCCTATAAGGTCCGTGTAGAAGAAAAAGACATCCCTGCGATCGAACATCCGAACGATGCGATCATCCGGGTAACCAGAGCCGCGATCTGCGGATCGGACCTGCATTTGTACCACGGGATGATGCCGGACACCCGGGTAGGAACCACCTTTGGCCACGAGTTCATCGGTGTGGTCGAAAAGGTAGGTGGTTCGGTGCAGACGCTGAGCCCGGGCGACCGCGTGATGGTGCCCTTCAACGTCTACTGCGGGTCGTGCTACTTCTGCGCCCGCGGCCTCTACTCGAACTGCCACAACGTCAACCCGAATGCCACCGCGGTGGGAGGCATCTACGGCTACTCCCACACGTGCGGCGGGTACGACGGCGGCCAGGCCGAGTATGTGCGCGTCCCCTTTGCGGACGTCGGACCGTCGTTGATTCCTGACTGGCTGGAGGATGAGGACGCCCTCCTCATGACCGATGCCCTCGCCACGGGCTATTTCGGCGCTCAGCTGGGTGACATCGTGGAGGGGGACACAGTCGTCGTCTTCGGGGCAGGTCCGGTGGGACTGTATGCGGCAAAGTCCGCATGGCTGATGGGGGCGGGCAGAGTCATTGTGATTGACCAGCTTGAGTACCGGCTGGAAAAGGCCCGCACCTTCGCGCACGCTGAGACCTACAACTACAACGAATACGACGACATCGTGGTCGAGATGAAGAAGGCGACCGATTATCTGGGGGCCGACGTCGTGATCGACGCGGTGGGCGCCGAAGCCGACGGCAACTTCCTCCAGCAGGTGACCGGGACCAAGCTCAAGCTTCAGGGCGGATCACCCATCGCCCTGAACTGGGCCATCGATTCGGTCCGCAAGGGTGGCACCGTTTCTGTGGTCGGCGCGTACGGACCTATCTTCAGTGCCGTGAAATTCGGCGACGCCGTCAACAAGGGGCTGACCCTGCGAATGAATCAGTGCCCGGTCAAGCGCCAGTGGCCGCGCCTCCTGGAACACATTCGCAACGGCTACCTGAAGCCTAACGACATCGTTACTCACCGCATACCACTGGAGCACATCGCCGAGGGATATCACATCTTCTCGGCCAAGCTGGACAACTGCATCAAGCCCCTGATCGTTCCGAACGCAAGCTAGGAGAGCGCCGTGCACTCAACGCCATACGTTGCCAACAAGCCAAGGAACACCGAAACCCGTGACGAGCTCCGCGCCCGCATCCCGGGTTGGGGCGCAGACCTGGATCCGGCGGACCGCCCGTCCTATCCGCGGGAGAAGCTGGCCCCCTTCCATACGGGCGCGCACTGGGATTTCCCTGAGCAGCAGCCCGGGGCCGAGAACCGCGAGCATTCCATCGAACACGACATCGTTCCGCCCGTGTTCGGAACCTCCGTTCCGCTCAAGGGCGTTTCCGGTGCAATTCGCCGTCATGCGTATGCGTCCTATAGTGAGGGCCGTGCGGCTCACTGGCTGTTGCTCATCCTCGGCGACAGGGTGGACGCCTGGGAAAGCCACCTGCGTTCATTTGCGTCCGCGCGACCCGATAACCCTGTGACGGAAACCGGCGTTCTGGCTGAGAAGAGCGCGCACGGCGTCGCGTCACGTTTCGGTGTGAAGCGCTCCGATATCAACCATCAGTGGCTGGACCCGTTGATCGTGGGAGGTCCATGGGTAGCCGCCGGTGGGGTAGCGTTCGCGATCACAAGGAAGCTGGTGCGGCGCGGCCGCTAGCGGCCCTACGAGTGCGCGGATCCGGGCTCGTTCAGCTTCCGGTTCATTTCCGCCCCGGCAGCGTCCGGTGTGACATTGCCGCTCATCCCCATCGCCCGGGACTTGAGGGAGCCACCAAGCACGTTACCTTCGCCCTCCATCAATCCTTTGAACCCCTGCTCTGCCACCAGTGCCGGGTCATCCTTCTTCGAAGTTCCCAACCGCGTGTCCATGAGATCTGCACGTTCGAAGAACTCGGTGTCGGTGGGGCCGGGAAGCAGAGTGGTCACGGTGACGCCTGTATCCTTCAGCTCGTTACGCAGTGCCTGGCCGAACGACTGAACGAACGCCTTGGATGCGCCGTAGACAGCCTGGAACGGCGACGGCATACGTGCAACCACGGATGAGGTAAACAGAATCCTGCCATGGTTGCGGGCCACCATGTCCGTAGCCACCCGCTTGGCGAGCGCGACCGTCGACACAACGTTGAGGTCGATCAGGCGCAGCTCATCCTCCAGCCGGTTCTCCAGAAACGGTCCGCCGGCGCCGATGCCGGCATTCAGCGCCGCAGCCTCCAGCGGCCGCTTCAGGGCGGTCAGACTGGAGTAAAGGCGGTCGACGCCCTCGCGCTCTGACAGATCGATGCGCTCGGCGTACACCTGCCCGCCAAGGTCTTGCAAGGAGTTCGCCGCGGTGGTGATTTCCGCGTCCTCGGCGACCAGCAGGGCATCGAAGCCGTTGGAAAGGAACTGTTTCGCCAGTTCGTAGCCGATACCGCTCGAAGCGCCGGTGATGAGTGCAAGCGGGCGATCTGTTTCCATGACCGAATCCTCCCAGGAAAGGTAAGCGTGCTGCCTATTCTCGTACGGGGAGGAGCGGAGCGAAAGGGCGGAGACGGGAAACAAGCCCGGCACAGGGCACAAAAAGAGCCTCCTGCCAGAATCGAACTGGCGACCTTCTCATTACGAGTGAGACGCTCTACCGACTGAGCTAAGGAGGCTAGTTGTTGGGCGCCAGGCTGAAACCTGGCCCGTTCAACAAGGAATAACTGTATAAGAGCGTAAGCTCACCGGTCAAAATCAGCAGCGGGCGCCGTCGTCGGGCACCGTGCCGTCAATGAGGAAGTCGTCCACGAGCGACTCGATGCACTCCCCGGAGCGGCCGTAGGCGGTGTGCCCCTGGCCTTCCCAGGTCACGTGGACGGCGGATTCCAACTGATCGGCGAGGGCTAGTGACCACTCGTAGGGGGTGGCCGGATCCCCGGTGGTTCCGATGACCACCATCGGCGGCGCGCCCGGAGCGCTGGCCGGCGCAGGTTCATTGACGGGCTCGTATTCCCAGTTCTCGCAGGCCAGAGCGCCATAGCTCAGGTACTCACCGAACACCTCCGACGACGCCTCCAGCGCCTCGGCCTCCGCTGCCATGGTCTCTGGGTCGGCAGACATTGGATAGTCCAGGCAGGTCACCGCGGTGAACGCATCGGAGGCATTGGTCAGGTATTCCCCGGTCGGCTGCCGTTCAGCGCTCAGGTCGGCGAACCGGAGGAACTCCGTGGGATCGCCCTGGAGTGCACGGTCGATCGCTCCCGTGAGCGCAGGCCAGCTTCCGCTGTCGTACAGGGGAAGCACGAAGCCCTGGAAGAACGTCCCGATGGTCACCAGCCGGCCGTCCGACGCAGTCATCGGACTGGCCTCGACCGACTCGAAGAGGTCATCGACGACGGAAACGCCCTCCTCGACATCACCGGGGAGCGGGCAGTCGCTCTGCGACTGGCAGTCTGCGATGTAGCTGCGAAGGGCCTCATCGAACGCCGCGACCTGACCGGCCGTGATCTCGGCAGAGCTCAGCGAAGGGTCCACAGCACCGTCGAGCACCAAGCGCCCGACCTTCTCCGGGAACAGGCCGGCGTAAGCAGCGCCGAGCTGGGTGCCGTAGGAGAACCCGAGGTAGTTCAGCTTCTCGTCGCCGACGAGGGCGCGCAGAATGTCCATGTCCTTCGCGGCGCTCACGGTGTCAATGTAGCCAAGCAGCTCGCCCGACCGTTCGGCACACAGCTCGGCGTACTCGGCGGAATCTTCCTCGATGAGCGCGATCGCTTCCTCATCGGTCGCGTCCGGGGGAATCGTTTCTGTCCGGGCTTCCTCGCGTTCCTCATCCGTGAGGCATTCCACCGCCGACGATCGGTTGATGCCGCGCGGGTCGAATCCAATCACGTCGTAGGACTGGCGCAGTCGATCGCTGAGGAGGAACTCCGCGGAATCACGGACTGTGTTGTAGCCGGAGACGCCGGGACCGCCCGGGTTCATCAGGAGCGAGCCCTGAGGCTCGCCCGAGGCGTCAAGACGGATAGCCGCAATGTCGATCGACTGCCGACCCGGGTCGCTGTAATCCAGCGGCACCTTGACGGTGGCGCAGGCGAACTCGCCCTCGCACTCCTCCCAGGTGATCTCCTGGGTGTAGAACTCCTGCAGGTTCTCCGGAACCTCGCCGATCACCTCTGGCGGCGCCGTCACCGCGCCGGTGTCCGGACCCGCCGTGCAGCCGGAGAGAACCAGACCGACGACGACGGCGGCCGCACCTGCCAGTGAACGCAGCGGTGAGCGGCGCACGGGTTTGGAGTGTGTCACGCGGAGAGTTCCTTCTCTGGCAGCAGGCTGACGGCCATCGCTTCGATGGCCAGCAGGGGGGCGATATTGGTTCCAACGATCCGGGTGCGCACTTTGTTGATGGCTTCAATGCGGGCGAGCGTCTGTTCCGGTGTCCCGTGTTCCGCATAGCGTTCAAGTTCGGGCCGCAGCGGCTCGTTCACAAGGTGGCCGCCGGCGCCGAGCTGAAGCATCAGGACGTCACGGTAGAACGAGGTGAGATCGGTGAGGGCGCGATCGAAGTAGTCATTCTTGGAACGCTTGGCGCGTCGGTTCTGGTCATCCTCCAACCGCTTGACCTGGGCACGGATGGCGGGAGGGAGAGTGCCCGATTCGGGTGCTCCGAGCGAGGTCAGCAGAGCCGCTTTTTCCTCAGCATCGCGCTGCTCAAAGGAACTCTGCGCTTCAGCCTCAGCCAGCTTCACCAGGTCGGCGGCGGCGCGCATCGCGCCGGCAATGTTGCGCAGGTTGAGAGGCAACCGAACGATCTGGTTGCGCCGTTCCCGGGCATCGGAATCGGTAGCGAGCCGTTTTGCCACCCCAATGTGGCTTTGCGCGGCCCGGGCAGCTGCTTCGGCGATGATCGGGTCGATTCCATCGCGCTGCACCAGCAGGTCGGTGACGGCATCGACCGGCGGCACCCGCAGGCTGACGGAGCGGCAGCGGGAACGGATGGTCACAAGGACATCGCCGGGGCTGGGCGCACAGAGCAGCCAGATGGTGCGCGGCGGGGGCTCCTCAATGGCCTTCAGCAAGACGTTGGTACTGCGTTCCTGCATGCGGTCCGCGTCCTCCACGATGATGACGCGCCACCGGCCGGTGGACGGTTTATCCTGGGCCTTCTTCACCAGCTCACGAGCCTCGTCGATGCTGATGGTGACTTTCTCCGTGGTCACGTTGGTGACGTCCGCGTGCGAGCCGGCCAACGCCGTCGTGCATCCTTTGCACTCACCGCAGCCGCGTTCGGCCAGTAATGGGCGGTCACATAGCAGGGCAGCGGCGAACGCCCGTGCGGCATTTGATCGGCCGGAACCGGGAGGACCGGTGAACAGCCAGGCGTGGCTGGGCTGCTCGGCTGCTGCGGCGCGGCGGAGCTGTTCAACTGCAGCTGCCTGACCGGTCAGGAATGTCCAGACGCTCATGCGAGCCGTTCCCGTACGGACTGTGCGATGACTTCCGCGATCGAATCAACCGGGTCGGATGCATTCAGCACCAGGTACTGTCCAGGGTTGGCTGAGGCCTGCTGGCGGAACGCGGTCCGGATCTGCTCATGGAAGGAGTCCGGCTCGGATTCCATCCGGTCCTCCTCGGCTGCACTGGAGGTTCGGCGCCCGCGTCCTTCGACGTGGTCAACGTCCAGCAGCACCGTGAGGTCCGGGCGCAGTCCCTCGACAGCCCACATGTTGATATCCAGCACGCTGTCCGCACCCAGGCCCCGGC
>NZ_JAPSHV010000211.1 GCF_031179385.1 Arthrobacter sp.
CTGCTGGTCCTGGCCATGCTCCTTCCGCGCTTCTTCTCCAACTACGCGCAGGCGGGCAGTGAGGCACCGGTATGATTCCAGAAATGGGGCACAGAATACTGCTGGTTGAGGACGACGACGGCATTGCCCTCCCGCTGATCCGCACCTTCGAGAGGGAGAGCTACGAGGTCCGGCGGGTCGCTGAGGGCCTTCCCGGCATCGCGCTCGTCGAGCAGGAACCGTTCGACCTGATTGTCCTTGACCTCGGCCTTCCCGACATCGAGGGTCTGGAGGTGTGCCGGCGCGTACGCGAAGCCGGCTACAACGGCGGCATCCTCATCCTGACTGCCCGCGGCGGCGAGATTGACCGGGTGGTTGGTCTCGACGTCGGAGCCGACGACTACATGGCGAAGCCCTTCGGCCTGGCTGAACTTCTGGCACGCGCACGTGCCCTGCTGCGCCGCACTGCCTCGTCCGTAAGTCATACCGCTTCGGGGCCAGTTCCGGTGCCGGTCCCCGTGCCAGCCGTCGCCGCGCCGGCCCTCCGGGTCGACCGGCAGTCACGCCGGGCCTTCTCCAACGATGCCGAACTCCCGCTCACCGCGAAGGAGTTCGACGTGCTGTCCCTGCTTGAGCAGGACAGGGGAGCGGTGGTCACCCGGGAGCGGCTGATGGACGAGGTCTGGGACCAGAACTGGTTCGGTTCCACGAAAACCCTCGACGTCACGATCGGCCGGTTACGCCAGAAGCTTGATGACTCCGGAGGCACAGTGCAGGTAGTGACCGTACGCGGGGTCGGCTTCCGGCTCGAGGACGGCGCGGAGGATGCGTGAACGGCTGATTGCAGCCTTCGTGGGCCTCGCCGTCGCCGTCGTTGCCCTGTATGGCGTGCCGCGTGCCTACATCGTCGCGGACCAGGCGCTCGAGTCGGAACAGCGAAAGATCGAACGCTCTACCGAGTTGCTCGCCGGCGTGCTGCCCGACCTGACGGCCGGCGGGACAATATCAGATACGTATCTTGCAGGGCTGCTGCAGCCCGGGGAGCGCATAGAGTACCGGGATGCAGCCGACGACGTGATCGCATCGGCCGGTCCCGCTCTCACCGGTCACCACGATGACATCAGTGTCACCCGCGGGCTCGACGACGGCTCCACGGTGACGCTGGAGCGGTCCGGAACCATCGTGGCGGACCGCGTAGCAGCTGCGGTGATGCCCGTGGTGATCATCGGTGTGGTGCTGATCCTTGCATCGGCGCTGGCCGGATTCATCCTCGCCCGGCTGTTGTCGCGGCCATTCCAGGAACTCGCCGTCGACGCGGAACAGCTGGGCAACGGGAAGTTCGACCTCGAAGACAAGAACTACAACATTCCTGAAGCGCAGGAGATCGGCGCTGCCCTCTACACCAGCTCCCAGGCGCTGTCCGAGCTGGTCCGGCGCGAGCGGGAGTTCGCTGCCAACGCCTCGCACCAATTGCGGACCCCGATCACAGCGCTGCGTCTGGAGTTGGAGGACTTGTCGCTCTGGAAGGAAACCCCGCCGACGGTCGCCGCGCAACTGACCCATTCACTCGGTGAGATCGACCGGCTGTCCACAGCAGTGAGCGAGCTGCTCGAGCTGGCCCGCGGCCAGCGCCTGACCGCCGCGCGCGAGGTCAATCTGGGCACTGTGACGGCGAAGGCGGCTGCACGCTGGCAGCGGCAGATTGACGCCGTGGGACGGGAGATCGTGAGTGACGACGGAACCCTGCCCGCCGTCATCAATCCCGGCCCGGTGAACCAGATCCTCGACGTCCTCATCGAGAACGCCATCAACCACGGCGAAGGAACCATCCGGGTGGAAGCATCCGACGCCGGAACCCACCTCAATCTCGCCGTGAGTGACGACGGCGTCCGGCCTCACGGGAACAGCATCTTCACGCGGCGGGTCAGTGAGCGTTCACGCTCCGGTTCGAGCTCCGATTCAGCTTCGAGCGGCGAAGGGATCGGCCTTGCCGTCGCGTCGGAGCTGGCGGAGGCAATCGGCGGCCACCTGGTGCTGGGTTCGGAGGAACGGACAACGTTCAACCTGATGCTGCCGAAGCGCGAGCTCAACCACGCGGAGCTCAGCTAGCCAAACCCACCCGGACTTGTCCGCCGTCGACCTCCCACCGTGCATCCAGGCGAACGTTCTCGAGCATCCGGCGGTCATGGGTGACCAGCAGGAGAGCGCCCGTGTAATCCTCGAGGGCCTCCTCAAGCTGCTCGATCGCCGGAAGGTCCAGGTGGTTGGTCGGTTCATCGAGCACCAGCAGGTTCACGCCGCGGGCCTGCAGCAGCGCGAGCCCCGCCCTGGTGCGCTCGCCGGGGGAGAGCCTGCCGACGAGCGCGCCGGTCTGGTCGGCCTTGAGCCCGAACTTCGCGAGCAGCGTGCGCACTTCGGCCTGCGCGAGGTCAGGTACGGCTGCCTCGAAGGCGGCCGCGAGAGTCTGGTCCTCGGCAAGCTGCCCGCGCGCCTGGTCGATCTCACCTATGGCGACGTTGGCGCCCAGGGAGGCAGCGCCGTCGTCGGGC
>NZ_JAPSHV010000096.1 GCF_031179385.1 Arthrobacter sp.
CGGGCCAGGAGTTCCTCCGCGTATTCCACGACGCGCTCGTTGAGGTAGCGCGTGTGGATGTTCAGGGTCGAGGCTTGAGCTCGAAGTGCTTCAACGACGCGGGGGTGGGCGTGCCCGACGTGCGGAACGTTGTTGTAGGCATCAAGGTAGCGGCGGCCCGTGACGTCGGTGAGCCACACGCCGGATCCCTGAACGAGGTGGATTGGTTCCTCGTAGAAGAGGGGCGAGTGACGCCCGATCGTCGCGAAGCGGCGGGCCAGAAGTGCTGAGTTGCTCACTGTGAGTCCTTTCCTGGGGACGCAATTGCGGGTCGGCGCCATGGCGAGGCCTGTCCGCGGTCATAGGTGTCGGCGAGTTGGGCGACCCACGGTGCGACATTGGCTGCCACGAAGTCAGACGCGGGATCTCCCGGTCGTTCTGCTGCCCATGCGAGGTAGGTGAGCCCTCGGGCAAGCATGAAGGCGTCCCAAACCGCGATCTCATCCTTGCTGAGGGGACGTTCCTGCGTGTAGCCGGCAATGAGGGCCTGCTCATAATCGAGGTAGCGGGGATGTAGTGCGTGGTGGAAGATCGCGGTCACAAGGTCGAAAACAAACCAGCCGGTGCCAAAGTCGTCGAAGTCTATGAGCACAACGCCGTGCGCAGTTTCGAGGAGGTTCTCGGGGCTTGCGTCGGCGTGGATGATGCCGAACACCGAACTGTCCGTCGGCAGTGCGGAAAGCTGTTCATGGAGCGCAGGAAGTGCCCTGTCCACCGCATCCCGCTCCTCGGTCGTCAGGGAAGTAAGGAGGCGCGGGTCTCCCCAGAGCGGTGATGGTCCAGCCAAGCCGGCTGCGTCCCAGGCCGAACGGCGGAAGCCGGCGGGGATGCCCATCCTGACTGCTGCGGCATGGAGGCGGCCCAGCAGCGCGCCGATCTGCGCGAAGGCGGCGGGTTCGGGATTGTGTCGTCCTGCAAGTACGGACTCGATATCTCCGAAGGGGGAAGCGTCCTCGACCCAGCGCTGTGCAGAGACCTGTCGGCTGTGTTCCCCGACCTGCACCAGAGTGAACAGGTCGCCGTCGAGAGTGGGGATAACCTCCGGGACCTCGACTCCCGCGTCGCGCAGCGCACGGAGGAATTCGAACTCGGAACGTAGTTCTTCTTCGTCACGGTAGCCCGGCCGATGAAGTCGGATCGCGGTCGAACTGCCGGTGGAATCGATGGCACGGAAGACGTGATTCTCCCGATACTTGATGAATTCGACGCGGGAGTCCGGGTCCAGCCCGAAGGGGGCGAGCGCAGCCCGTGCGATGTCATGTGCGTCTTTGATATGCATGATTCTCCCGTCGTGGACAGTAACCCCACTGTCCCATACTCTGGTTCTACTTTCCAGAATCAAATTCTGATTGGAGCAAGATGACGACAACTTTGAAAGAGCGACGTCGGGATCATGTGCGTGCCGAACTGGCCGCTACCACCCTCCAGCTCGTCAGTGAAGAGGGCGTGGAGGCTGCAACCATCGAACGAATCTGCGCGGCCTGCGGCACGTCACGATCCACCATCTACTCCCACTTTCCCGATGGTCGCGATGGTGTCCTAAGAGCTGCATACTTCCGCGCAGGGGAGTCTTTGATCGAGCTGGCGCGGGAGCGGGCAACACAAACCGTCGGATGGGACGCCCGCATCGCCAGTTACGCCCGCACCATGCTTGAGTTCTCAAGTTCAACCAATCTGGGCAGCTTCTACAGTGTCTCTGGGCCCAGCCTCCTCGGTTTTCGCTCCGAGCGTGGAGTAGGCGCGCAAAGCTACTTCGATGACATTCGAACTGAGCTGGCGACAGCCCAGGCAGCGGGCGAGCTGCCAGCCGATGCCGAGCCAGAAACCCTCGCTACCCTGCTCGTATCGAGCCTGCGCGATGCCGGAGTTGCCGCGGCGCAGAACCCGGAACTCTGTGAGCGTTTCGTCACATCGGTCTGGACAATCCTCAAGGGATTGCGGGCGCTTGGACCGAGCGCAATTCCGACGACGCCTGAAAGCCCGACGACGACTGAGAGTGAACAACGATGACTGAGGCACCAGGCAGGGAACAATCCACTGACCGTGTGGTCGCGGTAACCGGCGGTGGCACCGGAATAGGTGCAGCCATTGCCGAGCGCTTTGTCGCCGCCGGCTGGCGTGTCGCGGTGATCGGGCGACGGCAAGGGCCTCTTGAGGATGTCGCCCGCCGTACAGGAGCGCTGCCGATAGTCGCCGATGCGGCGGACTCCAGGGACGCCGCCGCTGCCGTCGCCACCGTGCTCGAACATTTCGGCAGGCTCGACGCATTCATCGCGAACGCCGGTGGTCACGGCTTCGCGGCCCTGGATGAGACGACGGACGAAGCGTGGGCGGCGAGCATGCGCTCCAACCTTGACTCGGCGTTCGTCTTCGCCCGCGCGTCGATTGAGGCGCTGAAGGCGGCACGGGGCTCAATCGTCGTCGTCTCCTCACTCGCCGGTCTCGCGGCCGGGCCGAGCACTATCGGGTACACCACAGCGAAGCACGCGCTCATCGGCCTCACCCGGTCGATCGCTCGTGACTACGGAGTCCACGGCGTGCGGGCCAACGCTATATGTCCCGGTTGGGTGCGGACACCGATGGCGGACTCCGAGATGGACGAGTTTGCGACCCAGGCGGGACTCGACGGTCGAGAGAGTGCGTACACCGCCGTGACGGCCGATGTTCCGCTTGGCCGCCCGGCAGAGCCCTCGGAGGTCGCGGAGGTAACCCTTTTCCTCGCGTCCCCCGCCGCCTCGTACGTCTCGGGAGCCGTTATCCCGGTCGACGGCGGTGCGACGAGCGTCGACGTTCCCACCACGGCGTTCGCCCACGCCGGGATGTGACGGCGGGTCAGGCGTGCGCTGAGGGACCAAGACCGTTCGCTGTTGGTCAACCGCTGAGGGCACTATTTCCTCACACTTGAGATCACACTCAACCACTGGGAGATCTCTGAAATGACTGCACCAGAGCAAAACACCAGCGGCCACCTCGCTCCGAACCAACTCGGAGTTCCGGGCGTGGTCTTCCTGGTCCTCGCGGCCGTCGCACCGCTCACCGTTGCAATTGTTGTCGCTGCGCTGGCGATCGCCCTCGGCAATGGGGGCGGTGTGGTAGTCGCATTCGTCCTCGTCGCGATCACGCTCCTTCTATTCGCCGTCGGCTATGCGCAGATGTCGCGGGAGCTGGCCAATGCGAGCGGCTTCTACGCCTTCATCGTCAAAGGCCTCGGCAAGACGGCAGGCCTCATCGCAGGCTTCATTGCAACGCTGGGCTACAACTTCTTCGTTGCAGGGGCCGTAGGCACGGCAGGCTTCTTCACGAGTATCGTGATCGCACAGATCACCGGCCTCGACATCCACTGGTACCTCGCCGGTGTAGTAGTCATGGTCATTGCCTTCCTGCTCGCGCGTGGCGGCATCGAGCTCAGCGCCGTCGTGCTGGGAATTGCGCTTGTACTCGAAGTTCTTATCCTTCTCGTGTTCAGCGTCTCCGTGCTCGTCCAGACGGGATTCAGCCTGGAGGTCTTCAGCACAGACGTCATTCTGAGCGGGTCATTAGGCGTCGGCCTTCTCCTTGCCGCGACCGCATTCCTCGGTTTCGAGGCGACGTCGCTGTTCAGCGAAGAGGCGAAGGACCCGCACCGCACCATCCCACGCGCAACGTACGCCGCCATTGTGATCGTCGGCCTCATCCACGCCATCACCGTGTGGGCGATCGTCAGTGCTGTCGGGGTGCAGAACGCCCAGGAGACAGCTCTCGCCAGTCTGGAGACCGGGGACCTCGTACTCGTGCTCGTCGACCAGTACCTCGGGCCGTTCATGCTCATTGCGGTCCTGATATTGCTCGTAGTCAGCCTGTTCGCCGCGCAGTTGGCCTTCCACAACGTGGCATCCCGCTACCTGTTCTCGCTGGGCCGGGCGGGTGTGCTTCCTGCCAGCCTGTCACGCACACGTGAGAACGGTGTGCCTCAGAACGCGCTCATGGTCAACGCGGGGTTCGCCCTCGTCGTTGCTGGTCTCTTCGCCTTGTTCGGACTCGATGCGATCACCACGCTCGTCCCCGTCATGATCGGCTTCGGCACCCTGTGCATCCTGGTCCTGCAGATGGCCGCCGCGCTCGCTGTCGTTGTGTACTTCCGACGCCGTGGCGACGCCCGCTGGGGGAAGACCTTCGTGGCACCCGGACTGGGTTTCCTGGGACTCCTCGGAATCTGCACCATGGCAGTCCTGAACTTCTCCGTGCTGGCAGGGTCGGAGGCGTGGTACGTCACGATCCTCCCGTGGCTTCTCGCGCTCGCCGTCGTGGCAGGCGTTGTCTACGGCGCTTACCTGCGCAAGAATCGGCCCGAAGTCTACGGCCGACTGGAAAGTGACCTGGAGCGGTTCGACCCCGATCCTGTTTCCACAACGAGGCACTAATCGACTGAGCGGCCGGCACTTTCCATGGTGCCGGCCGCTTGGCATTCGTGCGGCACTTCTGCAAAGTCCTTGAAGGACTCTCTTCATGGTTTTTCGACGCCGGGAGACTCTCAGGATAGGTTCGCGAGAAGTCCATCGAGCTGTGCACTGTACGACGGCAGTTCGTCGTGTGCCGGCGAGAGGGCAGCGGTGACCTGGGCGCCGAGGAACAAGTTCATCAGTTGTTCGGCCACGACGGAATCCTCCACGCCTGTTGTCACCGATCCAACCTGGCGAGCCTCTGAGAGGTGGCGGAGCAGCGCGAACCGCCACTGCTCCATCGACTGCTGATGGATTGACGCTTTGTCTACGTCAGTAACAGCCTTCTGCCAGAACGCGATGACGATCCGGGCTTCACTGATTTTCTCGTCATCCACCGGCAGAACTTCGAGTCCGAACGCACGAATGGCAGCCAGCCCGGAGCGGTTGAAGGTAGTGAGGGCTATCCGTTCGTTGGTGCGGTTGAAGACGTGGCGAAACGCGAAGGTGAGTAGATCATCCTTTGTGGGGAAGTATGGCTTCAACGCTCCGTTCGAGAAGCCTGCCTCCAGTGCAATGTCCCGCATGGTAGCGCCTTCAATACCGTCGCGGGCGATGATCCGCCAGGTTGCATCCACCAGTTCCAGCCGACGCTGGTCGTGGTCCACGATCTTCGGCAAACTCCAAACTCCTTTTTTGCGGAACCCTTGTGATCCACCTTACTCTCGGTTTATTCTACAACCATAGAAAAACCAGCGGACCGAGGAAGATCCAATGACCATGTCACCCATAGCCACCGAAAATTCATACGCGCTGGCCAGCGCCGATGAGATTCTTGAGGTGCAGCGCATCCTCCGCGACCACGATTTTCTGGGCTCATCCAAGAGAATCGCGTACCTTGGGCTGGTCGATCCCAGTCGTCACGCCGGCAATGGCGAGGAAGGCCGGCGATTCCGCATCTTCATTCACGACGTCTCCGGTGCGGCCCCCCATGATGTCCTGGTTTCCACGACCACGGGCAAGGTCCTCTCGCACGTCGAGTTGGATACTGGGTCCACGGGAGAACTGCCCGTTCTTGAGGAGGAGTTCGAGGTCGTCGAGGAGTTGCTGTCCACCGACGAACGCTGGCTTGCAGCTCTCGCCAGCCGGAACCTGGACGTTGCAAAGGTGCGTGTCGCGCCGCTCTCTGCCGGTGTCTACGAGTACGAGGATGAGAAGGGCAAGCGAATCCTGCGCGGCCTGGCTTTCGTTCAGGAACACGAGACCGACAGTGCGTGGGCGCACCCCGTCGATGGCCTGGTGGCTTACGTCGACGTCGTCGGGAAGGTTGTCACGCAGATACTGGATCTCGGGCCCATGCCCGTACCGGAGGAGCATGGAAACTACACAGATCCCGAGCTGACCGGTCCGTTGCGCACGAGCCAGAAGCCAATCAGCATCACCCAGCCGGAGGGGCCCAGCTTCTCCGTCACCGGCGGCAACCACGTGGAGTGGGAGAACTGGAACCTCGACGTAGGGTTCGACGTTCGCGAAGGCGTTGTTCTGCATAACCTCTCTTTCAACGACAAGGGCCGGATTCGGCCGGTCATTCACCGTGCGTCGATCGCTGAGATGGTTGTGCCCTACGGTGATCCTTCACCGATCCGGTCGTGGCAGAACTACTTCGATACGGGCGAGTACCTGGTGGGGCAGTACGCCAATTCGCTCGAGCTGGGTTGCGACTGCCTGGGCGACATCACCTACCTCAGCCCTGTCATCAGTGACGCGTTCGGGAACCCCCGCGAGATTCGCAACGGTATCTGCATGCACGAGGAAGACTGGGGGATCCTCGCCAAGCACAGCGACCTGTGGTCCGGTGTCAATTACACCCGCCGCAACAGGCGCTTGGTCATCTCCTTCTTCACGACCATCGGCAACTACGATTACGGCTTCTACTGGTACCTCTACCTCGACGGCACCATTGAGTTCGAAGCCAAGGCGACCGGGATCGTCTTCACGTCGGCCTTCCCGGAGGCGGGTTCCGACAACATCTCCCAGATCGCACCGGGACTTGGTGCTCCCTACCACCAGCATCTCTTCAGCGCCCGGCTCGACATGGCGATCGACGGCTTCGCCAACAGGGTTGAGGAGGAGGACATCGTCCGTCAGCCAGTGAGCCCGGATAATCCGCGCGGTAATGCGTTCTCGCGAAAGCGGACTGTGCTCGCCCGAGAGTCCGAGGGCGTGCGGGAAGGCGATGCACGCAGCGGCCGCACCTGGGTGATTTCCAACCCGGAATCCCTCAACCGCCTCGGCGAGCCGGTTGCCTACAAGTTGCACTCCGAGGGTCAGCCGACACTGTTGGCGGACCCCAATTCCTCCATCGCCAAGCGCGCCGCCTTCGCCACTAAAGACCTGTGGGTGACCCGGTTCGCCGAGGAAGAGCGTTACCCGACCGGCGACTTCGTGAACCAGCACGCGGGCGGCGCGGGTCTGCCGGCGTACGTCGCGCAGGACCGCGACCTCGACGGGCAGGACCTCGTCGTGTGGCACACCTTCGGGTTGACGCACTTCCCCCGGGTGGAGGACTGGCCGATCATGCCTGTTGACACGGTCGGCTTCAAGCTCCGCCCCGAGGGTTTCTTCGACCGGAGCCCCGTACTGGACGTCCCACCGACCGCACAGGCATCTGGTGGCCACTGTCACAGCTAGCCTTGGCGGGACCCGGGGGTTTTATATCCATCCCCGGGTCTGCGTCGGGGCTGTGCTGCTGTCGAGCGCCGTGCACTTGTGGGGGGCGGTAAGCCGGCACCATCCGTGGTGGATGAGTCTTTTCATGATCGCCATGGTGGCGGTCTGTCTTCCATGCGCGCTGCATATCTGGCAGGCCTCGTCGGTCAAGGCGCTCCATAACGTTGCAGCATGTGCAGTTGGAATGGCTGGGTTGCATCTGCTGTTGATTCTCGCGGCACCATCGACAGGACATGCGCATGGTGCCGAATCCCGTTCATTTCACGGGGGAGCTTCGGCGACGCAGACCCTGATGATCATCGCGCTCGAGATATCACTTGCCTTGATCGCGACGACGCTTGTCGCGCGACTCCGGGCCGCACATCGGACGAAGCCCGCCCTGGTCCGGAACGATCAACTACTGTAGATACCCCGACGCGGAAGGGAAGGGCACTGTGGGTTGCTGTGGTTCTCCTGAGCGCGCTCACCTGCCCGCGTCCGCGTCCGAACGGTCCGCAGCCGTTTTCTCCTCCCCTGGTTCGACGGCGATCCGCGATCAGGTGCACCTAGCGGCCGGCTCCTTTCATATGGGGGACTCGTTCGACGAGGGTAACCATGGCGACGGGGAGACACCTGTCCATCAGGTAACTCTTAGAGCGTTCTCCATCGACGCCACCGCAGTGACCAACACCTCCTTCGCCCGGTTCGTGGAGGAGACAGGGTACCGAACAGAATCCGAGGTGTACGGCACCTCTGCGGTGTTTCACCTTCTGGTCCAGGCTGATCCGGAGGACGTCCTGGGGGTGGCAGCCGGAACGCCCTGGTGGAGGAACGTCCGTGGAGCGGACTGGGCTCACCCCTATGGGCCCAACTCCAGTTGGAAGGATATTCCCGATCATCCAGTGGTACAGGTGTCCTGGAACGATGCCCAGGCGTATTGCAGGTGGGCTGGGCGGCAGCTGCCAACGGAGGCACAGTGGGAATATGCGGCCCGCGGCGGACTGGAAGGTCATCGGTATCCCTGGGGTAACGAGCTGTTGGGAGCGCACGGCGAGCACCTGTGCAACATCTGGCAGGGCGAGTTCCCCAGGCGAAACTCACAGGATGACGGATTTGTTGGCACCGCTCCGGTCCGGAGCTTTCCGCCGAACGGTTACGGCCTCTATGAGATGAGCGGCAACGTGTGGGAGTGGTGCAACGACTGGTTCCTCCCCAAGTACTACCGCAACTCACCACCCAGCGACCCTGCGGGCCCGACGATCGGCAAGGGGCGGGTGATGCGAGGGGGCTCCTATCTGTGCCACGACTCGTACTGCAACCGGTACCGGGTTGCAGCGCGAAGCTCCAATTCGCCTGACTCCGCCAGCAGTAACTGTGGTTTCCGCACCGCCCAGGTTGCCCCGGCCAGGTAAGGATTCTCGCGGACGTCCAGCCGGCGGCTCAGGCGTGGACGGGAGCGTACTCCAATGCGCTGATAATGCTGTCGGCCAGCATGTCCACGAGCTTTCGGGAGCGCTCCGGGTTCGGATCCGCGAGGTGCTGCATGCTGATTCCGTCGATGCCGGAGATGAACAGGCGGGCAACCAGTTCGAGATTCGTAGGCACCTCCTCGCCGGCCGCCCGTGCTGCCGACTCGAACAGCTCCTGCGTGGCCACGATCCATCCGTGGTACATGGATTGGTTCATTGCCAGGGCGCGAGCTTCGTCGTCCGACTCGACCCGAAACCGGCGCAACAGGAGTTCGAAAGTGGTGACCTGTTCGTGCGGCAGTCGCAGCATCCGTTCCCAGACACGGTGTGCGTGTGCTCTGACGACGTGGGCAAGGCCTGCATCGAGGTCCTCCACGGGCCGCAACGTCTTCGCGTAGTCACGGCTGAGGTAGTTGTAGACCTCTTCGAGCAGCTCGTCCTTATTCCTGAAGCAATAGTGGAGCGCTGCGAGGGGAGCCTCCGCCTCCATCGCGATGCGGCGCGTGGTTGCGGCATTCACGCCGTCGTTGGCAATGACGCGCGCTGCGGCTTCGACGAACTGCAGCCGTCGCTCAGCGGTCGGTACTCGAGCCATCTCATCCCCTCCGGTCTTCCGAACCAGTGTAGGCAGTTGCCTGCGTCCACCGCCGCAGGCGAGGGCTCTGAGGCGGGTTACATACATTTTACAAGAAAGTTCTAGTCAAGTGACCAAGTCATGCGACATACTTGAGGGAATGAGTAATCCAGATCACATCGGAGGTTCCCCTTGAAGAGCTCCCCGTATGCTTCTCCCGCTGCTGACATCGTCGTCGTCAATGGGCAGGTGCCCGAAGGCGTCGGTGTCGTCGATTCGGGTACGGCCTCGTCCGTCGCCGTCCGGG
Organism: Arthrobacter sp.; assembly: GCF_031179385.1. Lineage (GTDB taxonomy): Bacteria > Actinomycetota > Actinomycetes > Actinomycetales > Micrococcaceae > Arthrobacter_D. The sequence continues at coordinate 9,517 of NZ_JAPSHV010000096.1, forward strand.
ACGGCCGTATCCTCGCTGTAGGCGGGGCGGAGCTCAATGAACTCGTGTCGTCGAGGACCAGGGTCATCGACGCGGAGGGAGGAGCGATCCTTCCTGGAATCAATGACGCGCACCTGCACTTCGTCGCCTCGGCAATGGTCCACTTCGGTTATCTGGATATCGGCGTCAAGGCTGCAGCAAACTGGGGCGAGGTGGCGGCGATGCTGACCTCTGCGACACCAGCGGAAGATGGCTGGGTTCGGGCACACGGTTGGGATCAGGTGGTCCTCGGACCAGGAGGAGCCCAGGCTCTGCTGCACCTCCGGCCGGGAACCCCCGTGGTTGCTTTCGACCAGACCGGGCACCAGTTGCTCGCCAACCGCACCGCCATGGACGCGGCCGGCGTTCCCGAGCAGCCGCGCGTACCCGTCGGCGGCGTGATCGGACGAACTGACGCAGGCCTGCCCAACGGACTCTTCGTGGACGCCGCGATGGAATTCATCACGACCGCCATGCCCCAGGTTCCTCCACAGACTCTGCGTGATGCTGTTCTCAAGTACCAGACCCTGCTGCATTCGCAGGGAATCACATCGCTGACCGAGCCCGGCCTGGGACCCGGAGGTGCCTCCCTGCTCAACGGCACCTGCACCGTCCCGTCACTGGAACTGCTCGGCTCCCTCGCCGAATCGGGTGAGCTCTCATTGCGGATCAATGCGCTCCTGCTCTTTGCGGGCACAGGCGGCATCAGCGCTCAGGCAGTCGGCGAGGGCCTGGCCTCGGGCCTACACCATCTGTATTCCGGCCGGGGCATCGACTCCCAGCTACTGCGCATCGCCGGCGTGAAGGTGTTCGCTGACGGGACTCCCCGTAGCGGAACCGCATGGATGAGCGAGCCCTACGGCGAACAGTGCAGTCACGGATCGATGGTGGTGGCTGGCGCAAACGACCAGGAACGGATCGCCGAACTGAATGAAATTGTCAGGCTCATTCACGACGCCGGCCTCCAGGCAGGTATTCACGCCACAGGAGATGCGGCCAGCGAGGCAGCCGTCGACGCGATCATCGCCGCACAGCGTGCAGACGGGCGGGACGCACGGCACTACATCATCCACGGCGCCTTCCGCAGCAACGAGTCGCTGCCCCGGTTGGCAGCACATGGGGTCGGCTACAGTAC
>NZ_JAPSHV010000212.1 GCF_031179385.1 Arthrobacter sp.
TCGACGGCAGCGGGCTCAACACCGACGACATGCAGCGCGTCGCACGCTGGACGAATCTCTCCGAGACCACTTTCCTGCTGCCACCCACGAACCCCCAAGCGGACTACCGCGTACGGATCTTCACCCCCGGCGGTGAGCTGCCGTTCGCCGGTCATCCCACCCTCGGTTCCGCCCATGCCTGGCTCGAAGCCGGCGGCACCCCTCTCTCGGCTGATTGCGTGGTGCAGGAATGCACAGCCGGGCTGATCAACGTCCGGCGCGGTAGCGGCATCCTGTCCTTCGCCGCCCCCGCCACTCAGCGCACCGGAGACCTGGAAAGTGACTACCTCGCGCAGATTGTGACCGCGTTCGGCATCCGGGAAGACCAGGTTCTCTCCCACCAGTGGGTGGACAACGGGCCGGGCTGGGCCGTCATCCGGCTGCGCACCGCGCAGGAGGTGCTGGACCTCGAACCCGACCTTTCGCAGATCCCGACGGCGATGATCGGCGCCATCGGCGCGTACCCTGAAGGCTCGGAGCACGCCTACGAGATGCGGACCTTCGCTCCCGCCGTAGGGATCGTCGAAGACCCGGTCTGCGGGAGCATGAATGCCTCGGTCGGCCAGTGGCTGATCGGCACCGGCGCGGTGCCGTCGACCTACCGGGTCTCGCAGGGCAGCCGACTCGGGCGGGCCGGAGACATCACCATCACGGCCGACGACGACGGCACCGTCTGGGTGGGCGGCGCCACAACTACGTGCTTCCGGGGAACAGCCAAGATCTGACACGCCATCCGACGTGTTACCCCGCCAGGGAGCCGGCCAGCGCCGCGGCACCGGCGAGCGCGAGCGCGGCTCTCATGCTGTTCGCGCGGGTCCACGGGCGTTCGAACGCGCGCCAACCCCCCAGGTTGTCTGGACCGGCTCCACTGCCGGTTCCCGCGGGGAGCCGAGCGAGCGCGTTGTTGAGCGGAACGTTGACGGTCACTGTCAGGCCGAAGCTGGCCAAAGACAGCGCCGCTCCGGTCAACCGCATCATGCTCGGCGTCTCTGAGGTCAGGGAGGCGACCCCGGCAACCACCGATGCGAGCGCCCCGCCGAAGAAGAGGGTCATGAACGGCGGGCGGACCGCCCGCACGTTGATACGTTGCATCACGGCGACCGACTCACTCGCAGCGCGAGTGTTGAGCGCGGGCATCACCATGGTGGAGAACGCGACGTAAACGCCGCCGGTCGCTCCGGCACATACCGCTGCCGCCGTGGTGGCGACAGTCTCAACCAGGCTCATGCCGTCATCCTGGCGGGCACGATCCACACACCGGTGGCGGCAGCGCGGCGGGCATAGACCGAAAAATCCGTCGGCTCGCGGTCGAGTACTTCGCCGAGGTCACCGGTTAGGGAGGCGTTCCGTCCGTCGAGGATCGTGTCGAACAGCTCGGCAAGGGGTTCCGCTTCTTGGCGGAGAATGCCGTCGGCCTCGACATCCGTCACGAACTCCTCCGGGGTGCCGGGAACGTATTCGATGGAACGGCCAGCGGCGGCTGATAGTTCAGCGGCGACGTCGTGCATGGACAGCAGGCGCGGTCCGGTGAGCTCATAAACGCGTCCGGCGTCGATCTCACCGAGGAGTGCACTGGTAGCCACTTCAGCGAGATCGTCCAGATCGACAAAGGGCTCGACGACGTCGCCCGCCGGAAGCACGAGTCTTCCCCGCAGTACCGGGCCCAGCAGGAAGTGCTCGCTGAAGTTTTGCGCGAACCAGGAGGAGCGGAGAACGGTCCACTCGATGCCGGATTGTTGCAGTGCCTGCTCGCTCGCGATCGCGCCCTCCTCCCCACGTCCCGACAGCAGGACAAGGCGTCGAACGCCGCGAGTCCTTGCACGCGCGGAGAAGTCCGCGATCAGCTCCGGGACGCCCGGGAAGGCGAGGTCCGGGGAGTAGCAGACGTAGGCGGAGGTGACGCCGTCTAGCGCTGCGTCCCACGTGGACGTGTTGTGCCAGTCGAAGAGGTGACCGGTATGGCGGGAAGTGGCACGAAAGGGCAGCCCACGGGATTCCAGCCGGCTGGTGATACGGCGCCCGGTCCTGCCGGAGCCACCGATGATGAGGAACTGAGAAGTAGTCATAGCTCCATCACATCGCAGTACATCCAGACTTCACATAGCTCATCTGCATCTGTCCATACGCGATCGTCTAGATTGGTTGCTATGGACCCACTGGTGCACTTCCTCGACGGCCCTCATGCCCGGCGGGCGTTCGCCTTGCGGGTGGCGATGAGCCCGCCGTGGGCACTGGACGTGCGTGACGGGGCACCCCTCACGATCATGGCGGTACTGTCGGGGTACGCATGGCTCACCGCAGATGGGGATACGGTCCGGTTGAGCGCCGGGGATATCGCTATGGTGCGCGCCGGAGATCCCTATCTCGTCGCCGATGAACCGCTGCGCGGGGCAAGCATCGTCATCCACCCCGGGCAGGAATGCACCACTCTCAGCGGGGAACCGGTCCGTCTGAGCATGAGCCACGGCGTACGGA
>NZ_JAPSHV010000213.1 GCF_031179385.1 Arthrobacter sp.
AGGAACAAGGACGGCCCACCACTCTGACACGTATTAGTTAGACTGGCTGCACCGATCCGGCGAAGGAGATCCATGGCAGCACGCAAAGCGACGGCGCTCGATGTCGCCAAGGTCGCCGGCGTATCCCGGAGCGCCGTGTCGATGGTGCTCAACGGCAACATCAAGGGCAACGTCTCGAAGGATGCGCAGGAGCGAATCCGTGCTGCAGCCAAGGAGCTCAACTACCTACCCAATCCGGTGGCGGTGAGCCTGAGAAACCAGCGGACGGCCACCCTGGGGATCGTCACGGACGAGATTGTCACCAGCCCCTTCGCCGGCCGGTTGGTCAGCGGTGCCACCAACGCCGCCCTGGCTCGTGGGTACATGATCCTCGTCGTGGATACCGAACACATCCCGGGCCGTGATGAACTCGCCATCGAAGCACTGCAGCACCGCCGCGTGGACGGATTGATTCATGCCACCGGCGGCCTCAAGCCCTACGTCCCGTCTGAACTGTTCCGCTCGCAGCCAAGTGCGCTGGCCAACTGCTTCGACCCGGAGGACACTCTTCCCGCGGTGGTCCCCGACGAGGTCACCGGGAGCCGACGGGCGACAGAACTCCTCCTCGGCCTCGGGCACAGGCGCATCGCCCTTCTGGGCGGCGATGACCAGAATGCGGCCGTCCTTCGTGAGCAGGGTTACCGCGCCGCTATGACGGTCGCTGGATTGGATCGCCACCACCAGCGAGTGGTGGTCACCGGGTGGGACATCGACCAGGGATACCGCGCAGCCGAGTCCGTGCTCCAGGGACCTGACCGGCCCACCGCAATCCTCGCCGCAAACGACCGCGTCGCCACAGGCATCCTGCTGCACGCCGCCGCTGCGGGCATCAAGGTGCCGGAACAGCTGTCGGTAGTGGGCTACGACGACCAGCAGTACGTGGCCGCGAATCTTGTGCCGGCTCTGACCACGGTCGCCCTGCCCCATGCCGAGATCGGCGCCATCGCTGTGAACAGCGTGCTTGATGAGCTTGAGGGAGGGGATCGCCGGACCGAACGCGTCCTGGTGCCCTGTCCGCTCATCACGCGCCAGTCCACAGCCCCGGCAGGCTGACTACTTCCAGTCGAGAGCGGCGCTGCCGTAACGCTGCGGCGGATCAGGATACTCAACCTTCCGCCCATCAATCATCAACGGCGGCGGCACGAAAATCAGTTCCCCGTAGTCGCTCATCATGCGTTGCAGCGGCGGGTCAAGCTCCACCGGCATCAGACCCGCGGTCGCCGGCATCCGCAGCAGCTCGGCAGCCGTACGCGCCAGTGAGAGGTGGGCGGATCCGGTCACTCCCCTACGGCGTGCAGTCATGAGTACGACGGCGGCGGCCGCCATCCCGAGCCCGGTTGCGTAATCGAGTGCCTGGACGGGAAGAGCACCGGGTGTGAACCCGCGCCCTTCCCCGGTGCCGTAGACATGGGCCACTCCGGTTGCCGCCTGCACAATACTGTCGAACCCGCGGCGGCCCGCCCACGGGCCGTGATCGCCCCAGGCATCGAGGCAGACCACCGCCAGGTCCGGGAAGTCGGTGCGCAAGGCCTCCACGCCGAGTCCAAAACGGTCCAGGGCTCCCGGGCGATAAGCGTTGAGCACCACGTCGGCCGTAGGAAGGAGCATTCGCACGCGAGCCAGCTGTTCTCGGTTTCCGAAATCCGCTACGGCGCTCCGCTTGGCAAACCCGGTTTCGACATGCTGGTGCTCCAGCTCGGGAAGGGCGGTCGGATCCACGCGGAGAACATCGGCGCCCAGCGCACCCAGGAGCCTGCTGGCCGACGGTCCGGCGATGACCCGGGTGAGGTCCAGGATACGCAAACCTTCCAGAAGGCTGCCCTCGCGGCGTTCCTCCGCTACCTGAGCGGGGTCGGTGGAGAAACGTATCCACGGCTCATTCGCAACAGCCTGCGCCGCCGGCATCGCGGCCCACTCCTGCGGGGTACGGACAGCTGTAGCCAGCCCTCCCCGGCCGGTAACTGCGTCCTCAATGACGGCGACCGGCAGCTCACGTAGAGCCGCCTCAACCTCTGAGGCCCGGGTCACCGCGAGTGCATCCAGCAGCGCACGTTCATGGTGCGGGTAGTTCCCGTGAATGCGGACCCACCCGTCGGCGCCCCGGCGAAATCCCGACAGCGGACCGAAGCCCTGGATCGGCGAACCCGCAATGCGAAGGTGGGAGAAGGAGTCGAACCATGCGGCCACCGCCGCTGAGGTGAAGGTGACGTCGCGGCCTGGGGAACACACGGCGAGCGCGGTGGCCGCCGCCTGCATGGAACCGAGGGCGAGCCCTTCCACGTCCAATGGCCCTCCCCACCAGCGGCGGGGACCGGTCCAGGACACCGGCTCAATCCCATCGGGCAGCAGTTGGCAGAACGAATGCCAGAGGGCGGGTATCGGCTCCGCTTCCGGCGAAGTTGAGGCTGCATCCATGCCTGCATTATGGATGCAGCCCTGC
>NZ_JAPSHV010000018.1 GCF_031179385.1 Arthrobacter sp.
TCCGCTGTAGAGGGTCCGCAGAGGAAACACGTCTCCCGGTTCCACCGCGACCGGCAGGGGTTGGAAGTAGGGCGGGGAGGCAACCTCGGAACTGCAGCCGGGAAGAACGACGACGGCGAGCAGCACCCCTACGCCCGCCTGTCGCGTCGGTCGCACGATTGACCACCTCCGTGCGACCAACGCTAGACCCCGTGATCCAACCCCTCAAGGGCCGGTGGGCTTGAAACTGCTCCGTCCTGAACTGAGGACGACAACTAAGTATGCTGTCTGAAGTTGGAGGACCCATTCGGGAAGGATTTCGGACATGACGGCTGCGCTACTGGTCATCGACATGCAGAACGCATTCTTTGAGGACGAGACCCTCGGGAAGCAGAAAGAACCGCTGGTTCGGGCGTGCAACGCAGCCATCGCGGATGCTCGTGAAGCCGGTACGCCCGTGTATGTGATCCGGACCGAGCACCAGCGGGATAAATCGACCTGGACGTTGAGCATGCTCGACGACGACCAGGGTTTCCTCTTCAGCGGGACGGAGCAAGCCGAACCGGTCGAGGGATTGCAGATTGAGGGGCTTCCAGAGATGGTCAAGACCCGCGACAGCGCATTCTTCGGAACGGATTTACTGCAGCGTCTACGGAACTTGAGCGTGGATACCGTTGTGCTTGCGGGGGTGGCAACGCATAACTGTGTGGCTCAGACTGCGGCGGATGCCTACGCCAATAACTTGCGGGTGGTGTACGCCGAGGACGCTATCGCCTCAACCAACGAGGAGTATGCGCAGAACGTCTTGGGCGTGCTGACTGATGAATACCGCCAGCGGCTCATGGGCGCGGAGGCGGTCAAGCAATTGTTCCTGGACCGTGCCGGTTATACGGCGTGATCAGAAAGCGACGCTGTAACCATCCTCCCGGTGGAAGAGTCGTCGCCCGGCCCCATCATCCATGCGCACCCAGACCACTGACGCGTCCTCGGCGCGGTCCTCGAGGACACCCGTGACCTGATGCCCTGAGGTAGATCGCAGGGTAATCCGCTGACCGCGCTTGAGGGCGGAGAAGTCAGTCAGGGAGGCAGGTTCAATGCTCATGGAGGACCTTTCGACGTGTGATTACCGCCACAGTAAGGTGTCTGTCTGAATGTTCGGTGAACGAAAACTGGGTGAATCCCTAACAGCTGGGGAAAGAGTCATTCCCAACCTCAGACGGAGGTTTATCGAAAAGTTAACTAAGCTTGCTTTCTATTTGCGCGGTACTGTGGGATTCTTTGAATACCAGTGGCGGGAAATGCTGTTCATCAACTCGCGAGATCACAGGTCGGCGCCCCGCCCCGCCGGCAACTAGAGGGGATAGTTCAATGGCATCGACACACTCACCGGGCTCGGGCGTCGGGACCCGTACCAATATTCAAAAGGCTGCGCTCGCTGTTGGAGTTGTTTTCCTGCTCGTCGGCATACTGGGCTTCATTCCCGGGATAACCAGCGGCATGGACGAGCTTGCCTTCGCGGGCTCTGAGTCGAACGCGTTACTGCTCGGCATCTTCCAGGTCTCTATCCTGCACAACATCGTGCATCTTCTGTTCGGGATAGCAGGCATAGTGATGGCGAAGACCGCCACCGGAGCCTATAACTTCCTCCTTTGGGGAGGGGTAATCTACGCCGTTCTGTTCATCTACGGCCTCATCATTCCGCAGGATTCGGCGGCCAACTTCGTTCCCGTGAATGCGGCCGACAACATTCTGCACCTTGTCCTCGCTATCGCGATGATCGCCCTTGCGCTCGCGCTGCGGGACAAGCACCGTACAGCCGGGGCGCGGTAACCCTTCCCGGCATAGAAACTGATCAACTGAAAACAGAACGACGACGGCGGGTCGCAACCCGCCGTCGTCGTTCTGTGCGTTGTGGTCCGCGACAGGAGGGGTTTAGGCCTCCACTGCCTTGTCGCCTCGGACCGGCTGCGCGTCCTCGCCGGAGACAATCTCGATCTTGCGAGGCTTTGCGCGCTCGCTGACCGGAATGGTGACACTGAGGACACCGTTCTCATACCGGGCAGAGATGGCGTCAATGTCGATGCCTTGGCCGAGGTTGAGCTGGCGGAGGAAGGATCCGCTTTCACGCTCGCGGGTAAGCCACTTGACCCCCTCGGCATTGCGCAGGGTGCGCTCCGCGCGGATGGTCAGGAGCTGGCCGTCCACGTCGATGTCGACAGAGCCCGGGTCAATGCCCGGAAGGTCAGCGTTCAAGATGTAGTGGTCACCCTCGCGATAGAGGTCCATGGGCATCAGGCGCAGGCCTTGGCGGGGATCCAGAAGTGCGCCGGCCATACGGTCCAGTTCGCGGAATGGGTCGAATTTCATAGCCATGGTGGTTCACTCCCTGTGTGGTCTAGCTGTTACGAGTTGAGTCGTGTTCGCTCAACCCAGTCATTAAATTAGCACTCGAACCTTGAGAGTGCTAACACTTTTTGTTCGCCCACAACGAACGCTCACAGACACCAAAAAGCCCGCCCCGATGGAGCGGGACGGGCTTCGAACGGTGCCTGCGCGGGGCCTCGATCCCCGGGCCTTCCGCGTGTGAAGCGGATGCTCTACCAGACTGAGCTACACAGGCAAATAGTTCCCCGTTAGTTTAGGGCATCCACAGACGGATCACGCAAATGCGGGAAGCGGTAGATATCCAGGCTGCTACTAAGTAGCCTGACTAATCCGGGCTGTTCCAGCTGAAGCCCCGCCTCTGAAAGCCAGCGAAGGAGTTGTCATGAACGATCAGGACATTTTGGCGCGTATCCAGGCGCTTGTGGAGGAAGAACACACCCTGCGGGACGCCGCTCCGGGCGAGGGCGACCAGGGCGGTGACCGCCAAAGCCGGCTGCGGCGGGTGGAGGAACAACTGGACCAATGCTGGGACCTGCTCCGTCAACGCCGCGCCAAGGAAGACGCAGGGGAAAGCCCCCAGGAGGCAGAGGCCAGGCCTATTGATCAAGTCGAGGGGTACCGCCAGTAGCTCAGCCCGTCCATGACACGGGCGGCGACGAACACGGTGTACAAAGACCGAAAGGAACCCATGGATAATCTCAAGGCTTTTGCGCTGATCTGCACTCTGACACCATCGCCGGCGGACTCGAGCAGCGACCTCATGGCGAACCGTATCCTCGGGAAGCTGGAGGAGCAGGGGGTAACGACATCGTCGGCCAGGGTAGTGGACTACAACGTGGCGCCCGGCGTCGAAACCGACATGGGCAACGGGGACCAGTGGCCGCAGCTACGGCAGCAGATCCTCGATGCGGACATTTTCCTCCTTAGCGCCCCGATCTGGGTGGGACACATGAGCAGCCTCGGTCAGCGGGTGTTCGAACGGTTGGATGCCGACATCTCCTCCACGGATGATGCGGGCAGACCGATCATGTACGACAAGGTGGCCCTGACGGCCGTCGTCGGAAATGAAGACGGCGCTCACCACGTCACCGCCGAGATGCACCAGGGGCTGAACGACATCGGGTTCACCGTCCCCGCACAGGGCGGCGTGTACTGGGTGGGCGAGGCGATGCAGACGGTGGACTTCAAGGATTTGGACGAAATGCCCGACGTGGTCGCGTCGACCATCTCAGCGATGACGGCGAACGCAGTGCACCTCGCGAAGTCGTTGAAGGTGGCGTCCTACCCCGCCCCGTAAGCCCTAGCACGAATCCTTCAAGGGAAAAAGGTAAGCGCTTGAGCGAGCACAAGAATGATGGCGACGCGCGGCGGAGCGAACTCGGCAGCACTGCCGGGCCGGTGGAGGATGAGATCGAGAAGTCGTTCGACCGCACCGTTGACGAGGGTGCCCAGCGGTTGCATCGAACGTTCGCCGACGTCCTCATCACCGGACTGTTTGGTGGTTTCGAGATCGGAATCGGCGTCCTGGCGTACTTGGCAGTGCTCCATGAAACCGGGAACCATTTACTGGCAGGACTGGCTTTCAGTGCCGGACTCATAGCGCTGCTGCTCGCGAAGAGCGAATTGTTCACCGAGGGTTTCCTCGTTCCGATCGCTGCAGTAACAGCCAAGCAGGCCACACTCGGGCAACTGGGCAAGTTGTGGGCCGGCACGCTGGCCGCCAATCTCGTCGGCGGGTGGATTTTCATGATGCTCGTGGTGACGGCTTTCCCGCAGTGGACAGGGACCATCACAAGCTCCGCTGAACACTACGTCCACGCCGACCTGAGCTGGCAGACGATATGTCTCGCAGTGCTGGGAGGAAGCACGATCACGCTGATGACGCGGATGCAGCATGGAACCGAGGCAATGAGCGGCAAGCTCGCGGCAGCGGTCGTCGGCGGTTTTCTGCTGTCAGGTCTGCAGCTCTTCCATTCAATCCTCGACTCGCTGCTGATTTTCGGCGCCATCCAGGTGGGCGCCGAGATCAGTTACCTGGATTGGCTGGGCTGGTTCAGCTACACAGTGGTGTTCAATATCGCCGGCGGGATTCTGCTGGTGACGGCGCTGCGGCTGGTGCGCGACCGAAAGCTCGTGGAGCGCGAACGGAAAGAGGCGCCCGTGGATCCCACTACTGCCTCCAGCTAGCTCTTCCGGGCCAGCCAGCCGAGTGTCAGGCTGCCCATGGTCCTGCGGAAGCCGCTCTCGCCTCGCGTCACCTCAAGCGCTGCCCATACCATCAGGCAGGCTGTGCTCGCGGCGGCGAGTGCCTTCCGGTTTTTCTCCTCCAGCGCCATCATGGATGCCACGCCAAGCAGTGCCCACCCGACGATGGGCGCGTTCGGCTTCTGCGCGATTGTCTGCTGCCCCAGGTCGTTCCGGATGAATCCCATCATGCGCCTTTCTTCGAGGTGGCTTTCGCGGTTTTCTTCGTTCCCGCCGCGCTCTTCTTCTCGCGGTTTTTCTCCACGCTGCGGCGGAGCGCTTCCATAAGATCGAGGACGTTGCCGCCCTCCTGGTCGCCCGTCTCTCCGAACGTCTCGTCGGTGTCCAGCGCCTCGCCCTTCTCGAGTTTCGCTTCGATCAGCGTGCGGAGCTGCTCCTGGTAGTCGTCCTTGAAGTTCTCGGGATCGAAGTCGGAGGAGAAGGATTCCACCAGTGCCGCGGACATTTCCTTCTCCTTGGCGGAAATACGAACCTTCTCATCGAGGGAGGGGAAGGTGGCTTCGCGGACCTCGTCCTGCCAGAGGAGCGTCTGAATCATGAGTACATCCCCGCGGACGCGCAGGGCGGCCAGCCGCGACTTCTGCCGAAGCGAGAACTGGACGATCGCGGTGCGGTCCGTCTCCTCCAGGGTCCGACGAAGCAGTACGTAGGCTTTGGTGGACTTCGAATCGGGCTCCAGGTAGTAGGCGCGGTCGAACATGATCGGGTCGATCTGGTCGCTCGGAACGAACTCGACCACCTCGATCTCCCGGCTCTTCTCTACCGGGAGCGAAGCGAGGTCTTCGCTGGTGAGAACGACGGTGCGCTCGCCGTCGTCGTACGCCTTGTCGATGTTCTTGTATTCGACGATCTCGCCGCAGATCTCGCACCGCCGCTGGTAGCGGATCCGGCCACCGTCCTTGTCATGCACCTGGTGAAGGCTGATGTCATGGTCTTCGGTGGCGCTGTAAACCTTCACGGGCACGTTGACCAGCCCAAACGCTACTGCGCCTTTCCAGATCGCTCTCATGTTCCTAGTGAACCAGTGTTGCCCGTGCCGGTCTACGATTGCTTAGGTGAACTCCGAACCGATGGTTACCAAGACGCTCGCCGATGGAGAACCCGCCCTCTGGTTCGAGATGCGCTTCAATGCGCCGGCCAGGGTGCTGTGGAAGCACCTCACTGATCCCGAGAAGCTCAAGTACTGGTTCCCATGCGAGCTGGACATCCTGCCGCGTCCCGGTGCCGTGGTCACCTTCAAGTTCCCGGGCCAGAAAGCCATGGAAGGGACAGTTCTGGAGGCAGAGAAGCCGCGGCTGCTCGCCTATACGTGGGATGAGGAAGTCCTGCGCTGGGAAATCGAGGACGACGACGACGGCGGCAGCCTCCTCACGCTGACCAACACGGTCCAGGAGGGCCAGGATATCGCCCGCTCGGCGGCAGGCTGGCACCTGACCCTCATGGGCCTCGACGACTTCCTGAACGAACGCCCGCTCGGACAGGATCCGGCACTGTGGGACCAGTACGTGGCCCGGTATGAGGCGGAGCTCGGCGACTGAATCGGATGTCCGCGCTGCCGACCGCACTGGCGTAATCGGCGCATCCCTACAAGACTGGGGAAATGGCTCCAGGCAGCGCGCAGCAGACGGTTACCGTCGGTGGACGCCGCCTGAAGCTGACCAGCCTGGACCGGGTGATGTATCCCGCGACGGGCACCACCAAGGCCGATGTCCTTGCCTACTACGCTGCCGTCGCTGACTGCCTCATCCCACACGCCCGTAACCGGCCGGTGACGCGCAAACGGTGGGTCAACGGCGTCGGCACCGAAGAAAAACCAGGCGAGGTGTTCTTCCAGAAGAACCTCGACAAATCCGCGCCGTCGTGGATTGAGCGCCACGGTATCGAGCACAGCGATCACACCAACGTCTACCCTTTGCTCAATGACCTCGCGACGCTGACCTGGCTGGGGCAGATCTCAGCCCTTGAGATTCACGTGCCGCAGTGGCAGTTCGGTCCCAATGGAGAGGTAAGCAACCCGGACCGAATGGTCCTCGACCTTGACCCGGGACCGGGCGCAACGCTGCTTGAATGCGCCGAAGTAGCCCGGCTGGCCCGCGAGATCCTGAACGACATGGGCCTGGACCCGAGGCCGGTAACCAGCGGATCGAAGGGGATCCACCTGTATGCCCCGCTGGACCGGAAGCAGACTTCGGACCAGGTGTCCGCCGTCGCGAAGGAATTGGCGCGCATCCTGGAGGCCGACCACCCGGACCTGGTGGTCAGCGACATGAAAAAGTCGCTGCGCGGGGGCAAGGTGCTGCTGGACTGGAGCCAGAACAACCGCAACAAGACCACCATCACGCCATATTCACTCCGCGGGAAAGCGCATCCGATGGTTGCGGCGCCGCGAACCTGGGAGGAGCTCGACGATCCGGATCTTGACCACCTCAACTATGAGCAGGTGATTGAGCGGATCACCGAGTACGGCGATTTGCTCGGGGACATGGACCGGGATGGCGCAGAAGACAACGGAGGCCCCGACAACGACGACGGCGGCCCGGACCGCCTGCACACCTACCGCTCCATGCGGGATGCCTCCAAAACACCGGAGCCCGTTCCGGACACGGTGGGCGAGCCGGGCGGCAACAGCTTCGTCATTCAGGAACACCACGCGCGGCGCCTCCACTATGACTTCCGGCTGGAGCGCGACGGCGTACTGGTCTCCTGGGCCATCCCCAAGGGACCGCCCACCTCCACGGGGGAAAACCACCTCGCTGTCCAGACCGAGGACCACCCGCTCGACTACGGCTCGTTTGAGGGCACCATCCCCAGGGGCGAATACGGGGCCGGCGAGGTGTACATCTGGGACTCCGGCACGTATGAGGCGGAGAAGTGGCGGCCGGGCAAGGAGGTCATCTGTACGCTGCAGGGCCGTGAGGATGGGGGCCTCGCCAGAGGCGGCAACGCAGTGCGCAGATTCGCCCTGATCCATACCGGCGGGCCCACCGACGCGGCCGAGAAGAACTGGCTGATCCACCTGATGAAGGAACAGCCCGGCCAGCCCTCACCTCCCGCCTTCAGGCCGCGCACCACCGAAGAACTTCCCACGCTGAGACCTATGTTGGCCACAACGGGAAATCCCGGGCTGCTGCGCTCGGAAGACGGCTGGGCCTTCGAGATGAAGTGGGACGGTATCCGGGCTGTCGCGACGGTCACCCCGGAGGGAACCCGGCTCCTGAGCCGCAACGGCAACGACCTGACCAAGGCGTATCCCGAGCTTGCTGACCTCGGCAGCTACGTTAACGGTGAGCAGGCGGTGCTGGACGGGGAGATCGTCGCGATCAATAAGGCCGGCCGCCCGGATTTCGGCCTGCTGCAGGGGCGCATGAACCTCACCAAACACTCAGACATCGAAGCGGCGCGAAGGCGCACCCCGGTCCATTTCCTGCTCTTCGACCTGCTGCATCTTGACGGAAACTCCCTGCTGGACCTCGGATACTCACAACGCCGCGAGGTACTCGAGCAGGCCGTGGACGGTCCCGAGGACGGTCACATCCAGGTACCTCCCGCCCTTGATGCGACGCTCGACGAAGCGATCGAGGCCAGCAAGGAACTGGGCCTCGAAGGCATCATGGCCAAGCGGGTCAGCAGCACCTATTCGCCGGGCCGGCGGTCCGAATCGTGGGTGAAGATCAAGCACGCGCTCACCCAGGAGGTCGTCGTCGTCGGTTGGCGTCCGGGCAAGGGCAGCCGCGCACACAAGGTCGGCTCACTGTTGGTGGCGATTCCCGACGGCGTTGACTTGAAGTACATCGGGCGCGTGGGCTCCGGGCTGACCGAGCGGGAGCTCGCGGAGATCGGTTCAAGGCTGAAGAAGATGGCCCGCAAGACGGCACCGCTCGACGATGTGCCGGCCCCCGATGCGTCCGATGCCCGCTGGGTCCGGCCGGCACTCGTAGGGGAGGTCCAGTTCAGCGAACGCACGTCCGGCGGCAAGCTGCGCCATCCGGTCTGGCGGGGGTGGCGGCCGGACAAGAAGCCGTCCGACGTCGTCGTCGACATCTGACTCCGGAATCTGACTCAACAGGAACAAGGGGAGTAGGAGCCTATGCAGTTTGAACAGCTCGACGCCTGGTGGAGGGCTGCCAACTACCTGTCGGTGGGGCAGATCTATCTGAGGGACAACCCCTTGCTGCGGCGGCCGCTACGGCGCGACGACGTCAAGGAGCGGCTGCTCGGGCACTGGGGGACCACCCCCGGCCTCAACTTCGTCTACGCGCATCTCAACCGGGCGATCGTGGAACGCGGCCAGGAGATGCTTTTCATCACCGGACCCGGCCATGGCGGCCCCGCGAATGTGGCCAACGCCTGGCTGGAAGGAACGTACACGGAAACCTACAGCCATGTGGGTCGCGATGCTGCCGGCCTGAAGGAGCTCTTCAAACAGTTCAGCTATCCGGGCGGCATACCGTCCCATGCGGCTCCGGAAACCCCCGGCTCCATCAACGAGGGCGGCGAGCTCGGCTACTCGCTTGCCCACGCGTTCGGGGCGGTCTTCGATAACCCGAACCTGGTTGCAGCCTGTGTGATCGGCGACGGCGAAGCAGAGACGGGGCCGCTGGCGGCCAGTTGGCACTCGAACAGCTTCCTCGACGCAAAGCACGACGGCGCGGTCCTGCCGATCCTGCACCTCAACGGGTACAAGATCGCCAATCCGACCGTGCTTTCCCGAATGCCCGAGGCTCAACTCGAACACCTGATGCGGGGCTACGGCTACGAGCCCCACTTCGTCACGGTGACAGATCCGCACGCCACCGAGCAGGCACACCGCGATTTCGCCTCCGCCCTCGACACCTGCCTGGAACGGATTGCAGCACTGCAGGCCGAGGCCCGGACGGAACCTCGGGGGAGTGAAGGGTACGCGCCCTGGCCCATGATCGTGCTGCGCTCGCCGAAAGGCTGGACCGGCCCCGCCGCGGTGGACGGCAAGCAGGTCGAGGGAACCTGGCGGGCACATCAGGTCCCGCTGTCAGGGGTTCACGACGACGACGCGCATCTCGCGCAGCTCGAGGAATGGATGCGCTCCTACCGGCCCGAGGAGCTGTTCATGGAGGACGGCAGCCTTCGGGACGAGATCGCTGCTGGTGCTCCAGCCGGAGACCTCCGCATGAGCGCAACGCCCTATGCGAACGGCGGACGGCTGCTGCGTGACCTCCGACTGCCCGCCTATGGTGATCACGCCGTCGTCGTCGAGCGACCCGGCAAGGAAAAGGTGAGCCCCATGCTTGCCGTGGGCGGGTACCTGCGGGACATCATTCGGCTGAATCCGGAGAATTTCCGGATCTTCGGTCCGGACGAGACGGCATCTAACCGCCTGCAGGACGTCTACGAGGCCACCGGCAAGGCCTGGCAGCACCGGATTGACGACGTCGATGAGCACCTCGCGCGGTCCGGCCGCGTACTGGAGGTGCTGAGTGAGCACCTGTGCCAGGGCTGGCTGGAAGGGTACCTTCTCACAGGGCGGCACGGGGTGTTCAACTGCTACGAGGCGTTCGTGCACATTGTGGATTCGATGTTCAATCAGCATGCGAAGTGGCTCAAAGTGCACCAGGACCTGCCGTGGCGGCAACCGATCGCCTCACTGAACTACATGCTGTCCAGCCATGTCTGGCAGCAGGACCACAACGGGTTCTCGCATCAGGACCCCGGATTCATCGACCATGTGGTCAACAAGAAGGCCGACGTCATTCGGGTCTACCTGCCGCCGGACGCGAACACGATGCTCGCCGTCACGGAACACTGCCTGCAGACCAGGGACCGTGTGAACGTAATCGTCACCGGCAAGCAGCCGACCATGACGTGGCTCGGACCGGAGGATGCGCGTCTCCACGCAGAACGGGGCATCGGGGTATGGGACTTCGCGGGGAGTGAGGACCCGCGGGGCGGGGAGGATCCCGACGTCGTCCTGGGTTGTGCAGGAGATGTGCCTACCGTCGAGGTGGTGGCAGCGGCGGGTCTGCTCAAGGAGGCACTGCCCACGCTGAAGGTGCGTGTGGTGAACGTGGTGGATCTGATGCGCCTACAAGACGACGCCGAGCATCCGCACGGAATGCGGGCACGGGACTTTGACACGCTCTTCACCCGCGACCGGCCGGTGATCTTCGCCTATCACGGCTACCCCTGGCTGATTCACCGGCTGACGTACCGGCGGACCAACCACGACAACATCCACGTACGCGGCTACAAGGAGGAAGGGACTACTACCACGCCGTTCGACATGGCGATGCTGAACCAGATTGACCGGTATCAGCTGGCAATGGACGTGATCGATCGAGTGCCGTCGCTGCGCTCCACACAGGCCGGTCTCCGGCAATATCTGCAGGATGAGCGGCAGCGGGCGTGGCAGTACACGCGCGACGCCGGTAAGGACATCGCTGAGGTCACCGGCTGGCTGCTGGAGGAGGCATCGCCCGACGACGCCGGTTGAGGAGCGCCTCCCGGCGGCTCACCCTGTTGGCTGCGGCACCCAATGACGACGACGACGACGCATAGGGCTTCGGTGACGAACTTCCCCGACCGGGAAATCAACTTGAACACACAGAAATCCCAAGGTCACGCGAGTACGAATAAGTGTTATGAGCACCATTCCGGTAATTCATACAGCGAACGAGTCGACGGTCCTGGCTGCTGCCAGCCGCGCTGTCGCGGATGCACTCTCGGAGCTCGAGCAGGTCTGGCGCAACCCGCGGCCGGATGCCGTGGTTGCCGCCGCCCGACGCCAGCTTGCAGCTGCCGAGAGTTGGGCTGACGCACGGCGGGAAGGCGCCTGACCGAAGGCGCACAACGCGGGGTGAGGATCGGGTAACCCCATCGTGTAGCGTCTGTGCTGGCGGTAACCGCCGTCACATCAGTCTTATCAAAATGGGGGAACACTGTGGATATTGGCCTGTTGGTCACACTGGGGGTGATTGTCGGCGTCCTTATCGTTCTGGGTCTGGTCGCTGTGATCATCGCACGGATGGCCTTGCGGATTGCGAGTCCTGCGGAAGCGCTCATCATCACCGGCAAGGGCAACCAGGAGGGCCAACGGGTTGTCTTCGGGCGCACCTTCATCAACCCGTTCAGCCAGCGGGCCTTCTCGATCTCGCTGGCGTCGCGACAGGTCACCCTGCAGATCGAGGGCATCTCCAAGAACGGCATCAAGCTGCACCTTACCGGTGTAGCCCAGATCAAGGTCGGCGGCGACGAAGAAGCCGTCCGCCGGGCTGCGCAGCGCTTCCTCAACCAGCAGGACCAGATCGACCACTACACGCAGGAAACACTCTCGGGCTCGCTGCGCTCCATCGTCGGTACCCTCACGGTCGATTCCATCATCAAGGACCGTGCTTCCTTCGCAAAGAGCGTGAAGGAAGAGGCCGAGCACTCGATGCACAACCAGGGCCTCGTGATCGACACCTTCCAGATCCAGTCCGTCAATGACGACTCGAGCTATCTGAAAAACCTTGGGCGTCCGGAGGCTGCCCTGGCCGAGAAGCTCGCAAAAATCGCTGAAGCGAATGCCGCCCAGGAAGCCGCGGAAGCCGCGGCCATCGCGGACGAGCAGGTGGCGCTCGCAGAACAGCGCCTTGCCATCCGCCGCGCCGAGCTGAAGGAAGTTGCCGACGCCCGCCAGGCGCAGGCCGACGCCGCGGGGCCCCTCGCAGCCGCGGAGCAGAGGCAAGCGATCCTGCTCAAGGAACAGCAGGTCACCTCCCGCCAGGCAGAACTCCGCGAACGTGAACTCGACATTGAGATCCGCAAGCCGGCCGACGCCGAAAAGTACCGGGTGGAGCAGGAAGCGGCCGGCAAGCTCGAGCAGCGCAAGCGCCAGTCCGAGGCCGACCAGGTGGAGGCGGAGGTCCTGTTGACCAAGCGACGCCTCACCGCAGAGGGCGACAAGGTGGCCGCCGAGGCAGAAGCCGCCGCGAGCACAGCGCGAGGCAATGCCGCCGCAGCAGTCACGCGGGCAAACGGTGCAGCCGAAGCCGAGGTGATCAAGGTTCGTGGTGAGGCCGAAGCAGACGTGGTCCGCCAAAAGGGCATCGCCGAAGCGCAGGGCATCGAGGCGCAGGCTCGCGCGTACGAGCAATTCAACGACGCTGCGGTGCTCAACAAGGTTATGGAGATGCTGCCGCTCGTGGCACGCGAGATCGCAGCACCTATGTCCGCGATAGATAACATGACAGTGATTTCCAACGACGGCGCCAGCCAGCTCAGCAGGAACGTGAGCGGCGGTCTGCACCAGACGTTCCAGTTGTTGAAAGACACCACTGGTCTCGATGCGGTTGAGATGCTCCGCAATTGGGGGAGCAACGGCACAAAGCCCTCACCTGCCGCGCCGTCCGAACCGCATTCGTAGCGGTCTCGCGGTATCCTCTGTGCAGATGGTTTTCGGTTAACGCTCCCTCACTGAATTGGTGAGGCGCTGCCGGAGCCATCAGACACTGAGGAGGGTCAATGAAGATCGTCGTTCTCATGAAAGAGGTGCCGGACACCTACGGGGAACGCAAGCTGAATCTCGAGACGGGCCTCGCCGAGCGCAGCGACAGCGAAGCTGTGCTCGACGAGATCGGCGAGCGGGCACTTGAGTTGGCGTTGTCCCTTGCCGGCTCACTCGACAGCCCGGAGATCACGGTCGTCTCCATGACCCCTGAATCGGCGACGACGACACTGCGCAAGGCGTTGGCCATGGGTGCGGACAAGCTGGTCCACATCGCCGACGAGAAACTGGTCGGTGCCGATCTTGGTCTCACAGCTGAGGTGTTGGCTGCGGCAATCCGGCGTACCGGGTTTGACCTCGTGATTGCCGGCAACCTTTCGACCGATGGGCAGGGCGGGGTAATCCCCGCCATGCTCGCCGAGTTGCTGGGGGTGCCGCACGCAAGTTCCCTGACCTCCGTCGAGGTGTCTGCCGAGCGTGTGCACGGAACACGTGAAACGGACGGCGGGATCATGGAGGTAGCGGCGGCACTGCCGGCGGTCATCTCGATCACCGAGCGGTTCCCCGCCGGACGCTTCCCCAACTTCAAGGGCATCATGGCGGCGAAGAAGAAGCCCGTTGAGAAGCTGACCGCCGCTGACCTCGAGGTTGATCCGGAGGCGCTGGACGTCCCTCGTTCCATCATGCTTGCAGTGTCAGAGCGGCCCGCACGATCCGCCGGTATGAAGATCGTCGATGAGGGAGACGCCGGCGAGAAACTTGCCGAGTTCCTGATTCAGAACCGACTGGCCTAAGGAACGAGCATGACTACCTTTCCCGAAGACTCAATTCTTGTCCTGCTTGAGACCACCCCCTCAGGCACGCCGGCCAGGAGCGCAGCGGGACTCCTGGGCGCCGCGGCTGAGGTCGGCACGCCCGTAGCGCTTATCGTGGCAGGACCGGACGGGGCAGCGGATACTGCTGCCGCGGCCGGTGACCTCGGTGCCGCCTATGTGCTTACTGCCCAGCCTGAGTCAGTGTCCTCCTTGCTGGCTGTGCCGACTGTCGACGCCCTCGCCGCCGCCGCAGGACTGGTTCGGCCTGACGCGATCCTGATCTCCAACTCCGTTGACGGGCGGGATGCAGCCGGACGATTCGCGGCGCGCACGCGATTTGCCCTCGCCGTCGACGCCGTGGGAGTCGGGCGGGATCCAGAGGGAATCGTTGCCCACCACTCGGTGTACGGCGGCGCCTACAGCGTCGACTGCGCGCCCACGTTCGGTGCCCCCGTCATCACTCTTCGCGAAGGTGCAGTCGACTCCCGCGCCGAAGCCCGGACACCGCAGATAGAGTCACTCGATGTCCCTTCGTCCGGAATCGCTGCAGCATCCATTGAGTCGTTCGAAGCGCGCACTGTGACCTCAACCCGCCCCGAACTGCGCGGTGCCGTCAAGGTCGTGGCGGGAGGACGGGGTCTTACGTCCCAGGAGCAGTTCGCCCTCGTTGACCAGCTGGCCGATGTCCTGGGGGCGGCCGTCGGCGCCTCACGCGCCGCAGTCGATGCCGGCTGGGTGCCGAACAACTACCAGATCGGTCAGACCGGGATCTCCGTCTCGCCGCAGCTCTACGTGGCGATCGGGGTCTCCGGCGCCATCCAGCACCGTGCCGGCATGCAAACCGCCAAAACCATCGTGGCGATCAACAAGGATCCGGACGCGCCGATCTTCGAGATCGCCGACTTCGGCGTCGTCGGAGATCTATTCCAGGTGGTGCCGCAGCTGATCAATTCGCTGTCCGCCCGGAAGGAGTAGGCCATGGCGACGTACGGCCGCACGATGCGCAGGGGACTGCCCCGGCAGAGCGGCGGCGAACCGTGGCCTCCCGCGGGCACCGCAGTGGCGGACCAGAGCGATGACGCCCGCCGCGAACCCTCTCCCGGACCCGGTGCTGTCCGCAGCGACCGCGTGAGCACGCTGACGGCGCCACCTCCCGAGGAGACGACGGCGCCACCTCCGCAGCCCACGACGACGGCGCCACCTCTCGAGGACATGACGACGGCGCTTCCTCCGCAGCCCGCGACGCCGGCAGGGGCGGCTGCACGCACCATGCGCCGCGGCCTTCCCAGGTCCGTGGGAGGTGATCCATGGCCTCCTGCTGTCAAGCTGCCTGCGGCTGCATCCTCTGCCCCTGTGAAGGAGGATCAGGCAGAAGTCGAGACGACGGCAGCTCCGGCGACTGATTCCGTCGAGCTGCCAGGGAAACCAACGGTTCCCGCACCGACTGACGAATCGCCATCAGGGCCCAAAGACATCGCGTCGGCGCCCGCAGCAACAGCGGCGGTGGGGTCCACACTGCTGCGTCGCGGGTTGCCCCGGGTGTCAGGCGGCGATCCCTGGCCCCCGGAGACCGCCGTCGTCATCGAATCCCTAATTGAGCGTAAACGGGTAGCGGCACCTACGACTCAGGAGGGGACGGAAACGTCAGGAGCACAGGAAGAGGCGAAAGCATCCGCGCCGCTTCCCCAGCCTCCCGCAAGCCGGGCGGACCCGAAACCCACGAAATCCACGAACCCGAAGAAACCGCGAAGCCGCACAGCCATACTGGTGTTCGGCGCGCTCGGGCTTCTGGGGGTCGCATTGGCAGCGGTGTTCTTCACGCGGTGGCTGGTCACGCTCGACTTCATGCGGGACTTCCTGACGGCGTATCCGGGTGAAACCGCCCTGCCGGCCGGCACGGATCCAGGGTTCCCGGCATGGGCCCAATGGCAGCACTTCTTCAACTTCTTCCTGATTGTCCTGATCATCCGGTCGGGCCTGCAGGTTCGCAGGGAAACACGACCGCCGGGATACTGGACGCCGAAGTGGTCCAAGGGCAGCGACGGGAAAATCAGCATCACTTCCTGGTTCCATCAGACGCTCGATGTCCTGTGGCTCCTGAATGGGCTGATATTTGTGGTGCTCCTGTTTGTCACGGGCCATTGGGCACGCCTGGTGCCCATCACCTGGGAGGTGATCCCGAACGCGCTGTCAGCCCTGATCCAGTATGTTTCGCTGGATTGGCCCACCGAGAACGGCTGGGTGAATTACAACAGCCTCCAGATGCTCGCCTACTTCGTCACCGTCTTCATCGCCGCCCCGCTGGCAGCGATATCCGGCGCGCGCATGTCCGGAATCTGGCCGAAGGACGCCAAAACCCTGAACCGCCTCTATCCGATCGAGTGGGCAAGGGCCATCCACTTTCCCGTGATGCTTTATTTCGTGGTGTTCATCATCGGTCACGTTGCACTGGTGTTCGCGACGGGTGCCCTCCGGAACCTCAATCACATGTACGGCGGCCAGGACGCAGTGAACTGGACCGGGTTCTGGATCTTCTTTGGATCGCTCCTGCTGGTCATCGGTGCCTGGATCGCGGCGCGACCAGTGGTGTTGGCCCCCCTCGCGGGGTTGTTTGGGCGTGTCAGCTCGCGTTGAGTGAGCGGAACGTACGGATCTGGCGGAACCGTCGTACCAGGCTGTCGCGTCGCGAAGCACCGGATTCCGACGACGGATCCGCCGTCAGTTCGATATGCCGTTCGCCAAAGTTCCAGAGCAGCACGTCGTCGAGCAGCCGGTCAGGCCCCGGCGAGTAACGGTGGTCCAGCGCGCGCCGGACCGAGGTGATGGTGTCAGCCTGCAGCAGCGAAACGAGGGCCGTGGTGGTGGTGAGCCGGTGCGCGGACAGCAGCTCCGCCGCCCAGCGCCAGTCGTCGTCGGACTTGCGGTCCACATGCGGCAGCAGCGTCTGCCACACCTCGCGGATGCGGTCCGGCGTCAGTTCGACGCCGCCCTCGCCGTTCGGATCCCAGAAGCCGGTGACTTTCTGGTACCGGGAATGTAGGTCGGCGAAGGTCGACTCGACGCTCTCCAGCATCGCCGCGGTGGCGGTGAATTGCCGGTCGAAGTAGGGGCTCCACGCCTTCGGGTTGAACGACTTGAACCGGATGTCATGCTCGATTTCCGACCAGGCGTGGGCAAGGACGGTGCGGATCTGGGTCTCGAAGAGGTAGCTGCCGGAATCTGAACCGAGCAGTTGCTGGTAGGCACGGACGGCGTCGTTCTGGATGGTGCGCAGGATCAGGTGCCGGCTGGAGTAACCGTACGTTCCCGATTCAATGGAACCGATGTCCTTCTCCCGGTCCCCGCGGCAGTCGAACTCATGCCGCTGACGCTTGATGAGGTTGGCGGCGTCGTCAACTTCGTGGGGGAGGGTCGTGATCACGCGCACGCCGACCAGGTCCGTCAGGTTCCGGAGAGGGTCGGGGAACACCAGGCTGGGCGGTCCGTCACCGTCCACCAGCATCCGCGAGGCCTTGTCCCGGAACGACTCAACCGTCTTGGTACGCGCCGTGATGAACAGCGGCCGTAACTCCGTGCCGTTGAACATGCCCTCGATCCGCTCCCGGGCATCCGCCGTGACGGCCACCAGCGCAGGCCGGACGCGCTCAAACTCCCGAACGCTCTCCTCGACGGCAGGCCGCAGCCTCTCGTCCAACTCATCCCATGCACTCACCAACCCATCTAAACACCCGTCACCGACACCGGCTACGCTGTCGAAGGTGACAGGCCCCCAGCGCTACACCTACGGCAGCGATCCGAACCAGTTTGCCGAACTTCACCTGCCGGTCGGGCAGCAGCAGCCGGGCGTCGTCGTCATTGTTCATGGGGGGTTCTGGCGGAGCCGCTACACATTGGAACTGGGCACCCCGCTCGCCGAAGACCTCAGCTCACGCGGTTTCGCCTGCTGGAACCTCGAATACCGGCGCGTGGGCAACGGAGGAGGCTGGCCGGAATCCTTCCAGGACGTAGCCGCCGGCATAGACCTGCTCGCCTTCGCGGCCAGGGAACACGGCCTCAACACCAGTACGACGACGGCACTCGGCCACTCCGCGGGCGGTCACCTTGCGGTATGGGCGGCGGGGCGGCCGTCTTTGCCCCCGGATGCTCCGGGAGGCGGCGTGCCGACCGTCCCGATCACCGGCGTCGTCAGTCAGTCCGGCGTGCTGAACCTGCAACGAGCCCGCGAGGAGAGGCTGGGCAACGGCGCCGTTCAGGATTTCCTCGGTGAGCCCGATGGCGAAAAGTACCGGCTTGCCGACCCGATGTCGGTTGTCCCGCTATCGGTGCCGGTGCTGGCCCTGCACGGCGAGGAGGATTCCACAGTTCCGTTGAGTCAGTCGCAGTCGTACGTGGATGCCGCGGTCGCGGAGGGAGCGACGGCGGAGGTTATCCGCATTCCGGGTGACCATTACGCGATGATCACGCCTGGAACGGACGCATGGGCAAGCGTCGTTACCGCCATAGAACGTCTCACGTAACGGTGTTCATGGGGAATTCAGGGAAGTGTGGGATCCTGCACCAATGAATGCACGATCCCGGCTCCATCGGGCTGCCCACCGTACCGGCCTCGAAATTCTTGGCTGGACCCTTGTGGTGCTCGGAATCGCCGCGCTCGTGCTGCCCGGACCGGGGCTGCTGATGCTGGTTGGTGGCCTAGCCGTGCTGTCCCAGCAGTACGAGTGGGCAGAGCGGAAGCTGCACCCGATCAAGAAACAGGCGTACAAGGCTGCGCGGGTCGGCGTGAAGACCTGGCCGCGGATCGCCTTCAGCGCTCTGGGTGCCTTCTTCTTCATGGGGCTCGGGATCCTCTGGATGCTGCAGCCGCCGGCGCCTGGCTGGTGGCCGGTGGAGGAACGCTGGTGGCTCTTCGGTGGATGGGGCGCGGGGCTCAGCCTTGTGCTCTCCGCCATCATCGCGCTGACCCTGCTCGTCTACAGCATCCGTCGTTTCCGGTAGGTTCTCCCGAATCCCGCCATCGGGCGAAATGCTAGGTTGAGACGGTGCTCACAGTAATCGGCGAAGCCCTTATCGACGAAGTTCTCAGCGACACAGCACCACCGCGTGCCCATGTCGGCGGCAGTCCCCTCAACGTGGCCGTGGGATTGGCGCGTCTTGGTCACGCCACCCAGTTCCTTGGACGTTTCGGAGACGACGAATTCGGCCGCCGGATCCACCGGCACCTTGCAGACAACGCCGTCCTGGCACCCTTACCCGCCGACTCCCACCCGACGAGCGTCGCTTCTGCACGCCTCGACCCCGCCGGGGGCGCCAGCTACGACTTCCAGCTCTCCTGGGAACTTCCGGGACTCGCGGCCCGCGATGATCTTTTCAACGGCACCACCCTTGTGCACACCGGTTCAATCGCCGCGATGCTGGAGCCCGGGGCCAGGGATGTCCTGACAGCAATCCGTCACGCACGTCCTTTCGCGACGATTTCCTACGACCCGAACTGCCGGCCGACCATCATCACGGACGCCGCTTACGCGCGCGAGCAGGCAGAGAAGTTCGTTGCCCTCGCCGATGTGGTGAAGGCCTCCGACGAGGACCTCGAGTGGTTGTATCCCGGACAGGATCACCGTGAATCCGCACGCCACTGGCTGGAACTGGGGCCCGCCGTCGTCGTCGTAACCCGCGGGTCCAAAGGACCGTGGGCCGTGGTGGACCGAGGGGAATGTGAGGTTCCCGCACCGCTGACCTCCGTGGTGGACACCGTCGGTGCGGGGGACTCCTTCATGGCGGCCCTGCTCAGCGCCCTGGTGGACCACGAGCTGGACGGTGCACAACGGCGGAATGAGTTGCGAACCCTGTCCGTTGAGCAGACACAAGGTGTCCTGGCGTTCGCCGCCGCTGCAGCGGCCGTAACGGTGTCACGCGCAGGTGCCAACCCGCCCACCCGAGATGAACTGAGAACACGAGGAGTGTACGCATGACCCGCGATCCTTACGCAGATCTTCCTGAGGTACCGTCCTTCACGCTCACGAGCAGCGACATAGCTGATAACCAGCCACTCGATATCAAGCACGCATCGGGGCGGATGGGCGCGGGAGGCCATGACGTCTCGCCGCAGCTGAGCTGGAGTGGGTTCCCGGAGGGCACCAAGAGCTTCGCGGTCACTGTGTACGATCCCGATGCCCCCACGGCCAGCGGCTTCTGGCACTGGGCGGTTTTCAATATTCCGGTCACCACCACGTCGATACCTTCCGGATCCGGTACCGAGGACGGCGCAGGCTTGCCGGACGGGGCAGTGCAGTTGAAGAACGACGGCGGTTTCCCCGGTTTTGTGGGCGCAGCACCTCCTGCCGGACACGGTCCGCACCACTATCACGTGGTGGTGCACGCGGTTGATGTCGAGCGCCTCGACGTACCCGCCGATGCGTCGAACGCCTACCTCGGCTTCAATTTGTTCTCCCACACGCTCGGCCGCGCGCGTATCGTGGGCACCTACGAACAATAGGCAGCCGACGCCGGGAGGCATGACATGTTGATTCTGTTTGGATTCAAGACCGCTGTGAAGGAACTTTTCCGTCGGCAGGCTGTCTGCCCCAACTGCGGGCAGCATGCCTCCCAGCGCGTTGACGAGCGCGCGTCGAAGTTCACGCTGTTCTTCATTCCGCTCTTCACCACCAGCCGCCGCTACTTTCGGACGTGTTCCTATTGCGGCATAACTGCACAGGTGTCGAAGAGTGAGATGAATGCGATTGCCTGACGGGGAGCCCACCCGTTCGTTCGGCTTGGGTAGGCTTGATACCTACCCAGGCTAGGAGTTTGAGCATGCGTTTGGTCGCCAGCGACATGGACGGCACGATTGTTGGCCATAATGGCCGGATCTCGGACCGGACGGTGCGTGCGTTCGAGGCATGCCTGGATTCGGGCGTCGAGGTGGTGTTCGTGACCGGACGTCCGCCGCGGTGGCTGCAACCCCTCCGGGAACTCGGGTTCAAGGGCACCGTCATCTGCTCCAACGGCGCGCTGACCTATGACCTGGGTCGTGAGGAAGTACTTGCCTCTCATCTCCTCGACGGGGAGAGCATCTTCGAAGCGCAAAGGATCATCCGCGACCTCTACCCGGCGGCGCGTTTCGCGGCCGAGACTGTGGAGAGCTTTCTCATTGAGCCGGGCTTCGCTGATCCGGGATCTGTTGAGCTGCTCGGCGCGACCGAGCCGCGGCCACTCCGCGACTCCCTCAACGGGGCCGGGGTCATCAAGTTCCTCGCGCGGGAGAACGGCATCACCCCGGACGAGTTCCTGCACCGGGTGGCTCCCGCCGTCGAACACCTCGTCGCCACGACGCATTCAGCGCCGAGCGTCCCCATGCTGGAAATGAGCGTGCCGGGGATCAACAAGTCGGTCACTCTCGCCCGGTACGCCGCCTCCCTTGGGATCGACCAGGCGGATGTCATCGCCTTCGGGGACATGCCCAACGACATTCAGATGCTGGACTGGGCCGGCCACGGCTATGCGATGGCGTCCGGCCACCCCGCAGCACTTGCGGCGGCGAACTTCCGTGCGCCGGCGTTCGACGACGACGGCGTGGCGCAGGTGCTTGAGGAGCGGCTCTCAGCGCTGAAGTCAGCCTGAAACGCCGTGGTGAAGCCGTACTTCGCTGCTGGCGGCCCTCTTGCCCTGTCACACCGCGGCTTCTCACGCGATGGCTGTGAGAACACCCTGGTCGCTATGGAAGCGGCCATCGACCTTGGTTTCCGGTACTTGGAGCTGGACGTACGTACTACACGCGACGGCGTCGTCGTCGTCTTCCACGACGAGCGCCTCGACCGGGTGACTGACGGGACCGGGCGGGTAGCAGACCATACCTTCGCTGAACTGGATGCAGTACGGGTCCGCGGTCGCGAAAGGATTCCCACGCTGGCCGAAGTGCTTGAGCGGTGGCCGCACGCGCGGTTGAATATCGATGTCAAAGATGACTTCTCTGTGCAGCCGTTTGCGGAGGTCATCGAAGCGGCCGGCGCCCATGACCGCGTGCTGGTTGCGTCGTTCTCGGATCGGCGTCGACTCAGGGTTCTCAAGCGGCTGAGTCGGCCGACAGCGTCGTCGGCCGGGATGGCTGTCAATGCGGTGATCAAGGTTCTCTCTCCGCTCGGTCTCGCGCAGTGGGTGGCGAGGCTGACGCGTGTTGACTGCCTACAAGTTCCGCGTCGATACCGAGGGCTGCCGGTGGTGACGCGCGCCTTCGTTGCACGTTGCCGTGCCGCGGGCATTCCCGTCCATGTCTGGACGATCAACGATCGTTCCGAAATGGAAGAACTGCTGGATCTGGGGGCCGGAGGACTGGTTTCCGACCGGGCCGATGTACTGGCGGGAGTAATGCGGCGTCGGGGGTATTGGCCGCACAGTTAGTGCACTAACTGTTAGGGCTATACTTGATGAAGGCGATCGAGCCCACCATCAGGAAGGCATCACACATGGCGGAGAAAATGCCGTTGTCGCATCGGTTTATGCGGGCGACGGGTCGACTGCGAATGTTCTTCGGTCCAGCAGATCAGGGCGGGTTGGACGGTCCGATCAAATATGCCGATGGTGCCGCCCATCAGCAGCGCCAGCAGGAACTGCAGCAATGGGACGTGGTTCGGAATGCTGATGGCTCGACCTACCTGGTGAAGCGCGGGGAGGACAAGGTTGACTGACACCATCACGCAGTCGCCCCGTAAGTCGTCGGAGGGATCCTCCGAGAATGTGCCGACGGATGATGACCTGCTCCTTGAGCGACAGCTGTGTTTCGCCCTGTCGGTCGCATCGAGGAGCGTTATCGGCGCGTACCGCCCGGTACTGGAGGAACTAAACCTCACCCATCCGCAGTATCTCGTGATGCTCGCGCTTTGGGAGAGCAGCCCACGAAGCGTGCGCGGAATAGGAGAGGCGCTCGCGATGGAGCCGGCTACCCTCTCGCCGATGCTCAAGCGTCTTGAGGCGAATGGGCTTGTGACGCGCCAGCGGGTGGTCGGCAATGAGCGGGCGCTCGCCGTCGGCCTCACCGGAGAGGGCAGGGCACTGCGGGAGCGTGCGCTGTCCGTTCCCGGCACCATGATGGCCAGGCTTGGGTTGTCACGGCAGCAGGCAGAAGACCTCAACCGGATGATGCGCGAGGTCATCGACGCTGCGCACGGCGCCTGAGACTAGAGGACAGGATCCGAGATCGACTGCAGGTAGTTCAGGGCATGCGGGCCGTACTCGCGCATTGATTCGTCATCGGCGTGGATGAGCAGGCGCAGCCAGGAGGCGTACCGGTTGAGGCGGCCAAGCTGGAGGGCCGGAACAAGCGCCTCCCTCAGGGCGGGGAGCGGCGCGTAAGCTGTCCACCGCTCGAGGTAGGCGGTCAGTACCCTGCGGACGCGGGCGTCGTCGGTCCCGGCCTCCCAGTCCTCCATCATGATTCCAAGGGGGACGTAGAGCGAGCTGAACGGATGGGCCCAGTAGGAATCCCCGAAGTCGCAGAACCGCAAGGGGTCCGTGCTTGAACCCGGTATGAAGGCGTTGTTGGGGTGCAGGTCGTTGTGCTCCAGGGACAGGGGCACACCCAGTCCGTTCAGCACGGCGGCTGCGTTTTCGATGGCGGGCACGCTGGCGTAGACACGATCCGCCTGTTCGGCGCTCAGGTACAGCGGATGGTTCTCGGGAAGTCCGCTGTGGAGGAGTAGTTGGTTACTGACGAAGTTGCCCGCAATTCCGGGCTCCAGTGAAGCAAGCCCTGCTCCCGCCAAACGTTCCCTGTGCGGAGCCACCTGCTGCTGCAGCTCCGCGAAATCTGTGACCACCCGCGCCCACAGGGCGTAATCCGAGGACTTCAGGGTGGCGAGGGTGGCCCCATGATCCGCGGTGAGCATCCAACCCCTGGTCGGCTCGATGGCCAGGGGCGCCACGACGCGCTCCGGCGCCAGCTCGGCCAGCGCCGCAACAATCGACGCTTCCTGGAACTGACCCGGATTATTCTCCTTGAACCAAAGCTTTCCGTGGTCCGTGGGAAAGGTGAGTTGCACTGACCAGAAGCGGATCCGTGGCTCACTCATCGGACCCGTTTGCTCGATATTGAGGGTGGCCAGGACCTGCGAGACCCACGACTGCGCCTTCGACTGCCAGTCAGCACTTCTCCAGAGATCGACCGGGTGCGCGGCGGGGGTAGTCACCGGATTATTGTGCCACTCAGCGCGGCGTCCACGGCCGCTTCGGCGTGAATCGCCGTCGTTGGAAACAGTGGGACGTTGGCGTCTTCCTGCGAGATCAGCAGTTCGATCTCGGTACAGCCCAGGATTACCCCCTCTGCGCCGCGCGACGCCAGGTCGGCGATGATTCGCTGGTACTCCTTCCGGGAATCGTCGGATACAGTTCCCACGCAGAGTTCGTCATAAATAACCCGGTGTATGAGTGCGCGGTCCTCCTGGTCAGGAACGAGCACCTGCAGCCCATGGGCGGACAGTCCGTCACGATAAAAGTCCTGCTCCATGGTGAAGGCCGTTCCCAGCAGGCCCACCGTCGTCGTGCCTGTCTTCTTCACCGCGCTCGCCGTCGCGTCGAGCAGGTTGATGAACGGAATACTGATCGCCTGCTCAATCGCAGGAGCCACCTTGTGCATGGTGTTGGTGCACAGCACGAGCAGTTCGGCGCCGCCACGTTCGAGTTCAACGGCAGCCGCTGCCAGGGCAGCACCGGCCTCTTCCCAGCGACCGCTGACCTGTTTCTCCTCGATGGGGGCGAAGTCAACCGACCTCACGAGGCAGTCGGCAGAATGGAGTCCGCCGAGTCGGTCCCTGACCATCTCGTTGACCAGGCGGTAGTACTCCGCCGTGCTTTCCCAGCTCATGCCCCCAAGCATGCCGATGCGCAACATCATCCCATTCTGACAGGCGGGTCCGGCGCGGGACCACGGTAGGCGAGGATGGCCCGTCACAGCAACGGCCCACCTCCCGAAGGAGGTGGGCCGTTTGCCTGTCGTGGGGTGCTAGCTAGCGACCGTCACGGATGCCATCGACGTCGTCGGTGTCGATCTGCTCCTTGCGAACTTCCTCATTGACGGTGTGCTGCTCAGTGACGGTTTCCTTGTCGAGGCGAACCCGCTCCACAGGAACGGCTTCCTTCTCGACGACCGGGCGCTCCTCGTGGAGAACAACTTCGTGCTCTTCCTCGCTGATGGCGGGGCCGGCGTAGGCTTCGTCCCGGTTGGCGTCAGTGATCGGCTCGCGTTCGATGCGGACCTCTTCGCGCTGCACGGGAACCGTCTTGGTGACGTTCTCCGTGACGACGTACTTGCGCAGGCGTGCACGGCCGGCCTCACGGCGCTCCGTACCGACGTGGAGCTGCTCCTCGGAACGGGTCATCGCGTCGTCGGTGGTGGGACCGGACGTGTCGTGTCCAACGGTGGCACGGTCGGACTCGTAGTCAGTGCGGCTGGAGTCGTAGTCACCGGTGGTGCCGGTGGTGTAGTTGGCGCTGTCACCGTCGTATCCGCCGGCTCCACCGGCCGAGATGCCGTAGTAGCGGTAGAGCTCACTCTCCTCCTGCTCGCTCAGGTGGCCGTCCGGTGCCACGTTGGGGGCATCCTTCACCTTGGCTTTGGAGTAACCGATGCGAACGTCGTGACCCTCGAGCGAGGCTCCTTCGAGGGGTGCGAAGGATTCGTTCGAGCCGAAGAGGCCGGTGTTGACTGTGACCCAGCTCGGG
Source organism: Arthrobacter sp. (assembly GCF_031179385.1). GTDB lineage: Bacteria > Actinomycetota > Actinomycetes > Actinomycetales > Micrococcaceae > Arthrobacter_D. The sequence continues at coordinate 25,612 of NZ_JAPSHV010000018.1, forward strand.
TTTCCGGTGTGATCGTCGACGTAGATCTGCCCGACTGAGCCGATCTTGTCGCCGTCGTTATCGATGACCTTGCCGCCGGATTCGAGGATCTGCGAGATGTTGTCCTGGGAAATCATGTTTTTCTCCTTTTCAGTGGTGGTGCATGGGTACTGCGATGGGAGTTCTGCGATCAGACGCGGTGTGCGCCGGATTTATTGGGTTGGTTCGTGGCCTTGGCCTTCTCGGTAGCTCCCTTGAGCTGCTGCGAGGCCGAGGGTGAGTTCTGGGCCTCGGCCTTGAGGCGGGGCGCTTCCTCTTCTGCCTTGTTGAGGTAGTGCTCCCAGCGCTGGGACATCGGCTTGATCAGGCCACCGCCGACGCCGACGATGATCACTCCGACAACCGCCGAAAGGACGGCGATGAGGATAGGGGTGGTGACGGTGGTAGCGATTTCCACCTGGTTCAGGGCGGCGATGATGCCCAGACCGAGGATGAAGATGCTAGCGATGTTCGCCAGAACTTTGCCGTAGGAGAGCCCGCCGAGGGTGTTCTGGATGAGGCTCTTGACCGCTGCAGCGATGGCTGCAGCAATGATCACGATGATGATTGCAACGATGATCTTCGGCAGGAAGGCAATGATGCCACGCAGCAGGTCGCTGACCGGATTCGGTCCGAAGACCCCGAAGGCGAACTGCAGGACGAACAGAACGAGCGTGTAGTAGACGATCTTGGCGATGATGTCGCTCGCGTCCAGTGAGGACTTCGCAAGCGCCTTCTTGACTCCGCCGCGCTCGACGGCCCGGTCGAAGCCGACCCGCTCGAGGAGCTTGGACAGTGCCTTGGAGATTGCCTTGGCGATCAGCAGCCCGACAATCAGGATGACCAGGAACAGCAGCAGCTTTGGAACGAATTCCACGACCGTGGCCAGGCCGCTTCTGAGGGTTTCTTCCATCAATGCCTCCGAGGTGGGGAACATCGGCCGAGCCCCGGGGAGACAACATGCCGATCTGGTGTTCACACACTAGCCACAAAAACGGGTAATAGGAAGCCTACTGATTACTAGGTTGCCGTGGTATACCCTTCGGAGCTTGTGAGAATTTACCCGAGTTTGGACGGCCGCGTGCCGTGGTCTTCCGCCTCAATCTCGTCGGGCCCGGCGACGTGTTCGCTACCCCGTACCCGCGCAATTGCGCTCATTCCGTGGAAAATAAGGAGCGTCGCCGCAGTCCCCAGCGCAATTCCCTCGAAGGTCAGCGCACCGACAGTCCAGGTGAAGTTGGCAATGCCCACCACCAACGCGACGCCCGCCGTCGATAGGTTGATTGGATTCGAAAAATCGACCCTGTTCTGGACCCAGATGCGCACCCCGAGGATGCCGATCATGCCGTAGAGCACGACGCCGGCACCCCCCAGTACGCCGGCAGGAACCGTTGCGATGAGCGCCCCGAACTTAGGGAAGAGGCTGAGGAGCACAGCGATGATTCCGGCGACCCAGTAGGCGGCGGTTGAGTACACGCGTGACGCGGCCATGACGCCGATATTCTCGGCGTACGTGGTGGTGCCGGACCCTCCGCCGGACCCCGCGAGGACGGTAGCCAGGCCGTCCGCCATGAGTGCGCGACCTGTGATCGGATCCAGGTCGCGGTTTGTCATTGCGGCAACCGACTTCACGTGGCCAATATTCTCAGCCACCAGAACAAGGACCACCGGCACGAACAGCCCGACCACGGAAAGGTGGAATTCCGGCGTCATGAACGCCGGCAGGCCGAACCACGCGGCATCGTTGATCGCGGTGAAGTCCACTTCACCGCGCAGTACGGCTACGAGGTACCCGACCAGCACGCCGATGAGGATGGACAGGCGGCCCAAGATCCCCTTGAAGAGCACGGTGACCAACAGGATCGAGGCGACCGTGACGAGAGCGGTCACGGGAGCCTGCTCGAAGCTGGCTTTCGCGGTCGGAGCAAGGTTGAGGCCGATCAGGGCGACGATCGCACCCGTGACGATTGGCGGCATCAAGACCTGAATCCACCGCGCGCCGGCCCAGTGGACCACCAATCCGATCAGGGCCAGGACGACACCTGCCATGACAACGCCACCCAGTGCGCCCGCCGGACCGTGTTGACTCTGAGCCGCAGCGATCGGCGCGATGAATGCGAAGCTCGACCCGAGGTAACTGGGGACCCTGCCTGCCGTGATGACCAGGAAAAGCAGGGTCCCCAGCCCCGAGAAGAGCAGGGTGGTGGACGGCGGGAAGCCGGTCAACAGCGGCACCAGGAACGTTGCACCGAACATCGCAACAACGTGCTGTGCGCCGATGCCGACGGTCCGAGGCCAGCTCAGCCTCTCATCGGGTGCGACGAACCGCCCTGGCTGCACGTTGCGACCGTCTCCGTGCAGCGTCCAGTTCGTTCCGAGTCTGCTCATGGCGGTGCCTTCCGGGGATTGGGGGATCTCCGGAAATCCTACGCGAGAAAGGCCCCCGGGAGGTCAGGCGATTACACCGTCCACCAGGGCTTTGGCTTCCTCCTGCACGCGCCTTAAATGGTCCGCGCCAAGGAAAGACTCTGCGTAGATTTTGTAGACGTCCTCTGTTCCTGAGGGGCGCGCAGCGAACCAGGCATTCTCGGTGGTGACCTTGAGCCCGCCGATCGGCGCACCATTGCCGGGCGCTTCAGTCAGGCGTGCGGTGATTTCTTCCCCCGCCAGGGTGGTCGCTGCCACGTCCGACGGCGACAGCTTGCCCAGCGCCGACTTCTGTTCGCGCGTAGCGGCGGCATCGATCCGCGCGTAGACGGGGGAACCGAATCGCTGGGTAAGGCCCTCATAGTGCTGCGACGGGGTGCGCCCGGAGACAGCCGTGATCTCCGCCGCAAGGAGCGCGAGGAGAATACCGTCCTTGTCGGTACTCCAGGCTGAACCATCATGGCGGAGGAAGGACGCGCCGGCTGACTCCTCTCCGCCGAAGCCCACTTCACCGGACACGAGCCCGGGAACAAACCACTTGAAGCCGACCGGAACTTCCTCGAGCACCCGGCCAAGATCAGCGGCGACTCGGTCAATGATCGACGAGGAGACCAGTGTCTTGCCGATCATCGCGTCCTGTCGCCACTGCGGGCGGTTCCGGTACAGGTAGTCGATGGCGACGGCGAGGTAGTGGTTGGGATTCATCAGGCCGGAATCCGGGGTGACGATGCCGTGGCGGTCCGCGTCGGCGTCGTTGCCTGTGGAGATGTCGTAGTCCGTTGCCCGTTTGATCAGCGAGGCCATGGCGTGGGGGGAAGAGCAGTCCATACGGATTTTCTCGTCCCAATCGAGGGTCATGAACGCCCATTGCGGGTCGACGGTTGGGTTCACCACGGTGAGGTCGAGGTTGTGCCGCTCCCCGATGGCACCCCAGTAATCGACCGATGCCCCGCCCATGGGATCAGCACCGATGCGCACGCCCGCACTTCGGATCGCTTCAAGGTTCAACACATTCGGCAGATCTTCGACGTAGTGCTGGAGGAAGTCATACGTACCGATGGAGTCCGCCTGCTGGGCCTGGGCGGTGGGGAGGCGCTTGACATCACGCAGGTCATTCTCGAGCAGTTCATTGGCGCGGGCTGCGATCCAGTTGGTGGCGTCGGAGTCCGCGGGCCCGCCGTGAGGTGGGTTGTACTTGAAGCCGCCGTCGGCAGGGGGATTGTGCGAAGGAGTGATGACAATGCCGTCTGCCCGGTCCGTTCGTGAACCGTTGTAGGCAAGGATGGCGTGCGAGAGAGCCGGGGTGGGCGTGTAAGCGCCGCGTGCGTCGATGCGAACGGCCACGTTGTTGGCGGCGAGCACCTCGAGGGCCGTGTTCTGGGCGGGTTCGGACAGGGCGTGCGTGTCCTTGCCCATGAACAGCGGGCCGGTGATTCCTTGGCCTGCCCGATACTCAACTATCGCCTGTGTGATCGCGGCGATGTGGCCTTCGTTGAAGGATGACTTCAGGGACGACCCGCGGTGGCCGGACGTCCCGAAGGCTACCCTCTGGGCCGGGTCCGTCAGATCGGGTTTGGAATCAAAGTACGCGTCCAGAAGGGCGCCTACATCAACGAGGTCGCTGGGTTGGGCAACGGTGCCTGCTCGATTAGCCATGGGACCAAGCATGCCATCGTGTGCCATCTGCTGGGTGGGATGACCGCAAATTTCGTCACCTCGCGCGGTTATCCCGTCCTTTCGAGCATCGAGTGGGCGCTGGCAACCTTCGTTCGGCTTGAGAGTTGTCCTCAGCGCCCACTCGATGCGGGGTGGCCATCAGCTCGGCGAAGTCCTTCAAATGTGACCCTTGACACGTGTCAGGTGCGGCGAGTAGCCTTCCTAACACGTGTTAGAAAGGATCGACGATGACGTCCACGCAATCATCCGGGCAGGGCAACTCCACTCTCGCCCGAGCCGGCGACCTGTCACGGCGCACCCTCCTCGGAGCCCTCGGCATCGGCGCCGTTGGGGCAACGGTTGGCGCCTGGCCGAGGCTCACCGGCGCCGATATCCCCGGCCGAAACAGCACAGCACTCAACGTGGCGATCCTGGGTACCTCGGCCGACGCCGCTGCCCGCCAGGCCCTTGTCGACGAGTTCACGAGCCTGCATCCGGATATCCCGGTTCGCATCCAGGCAATCCAGGGCGCTGACTGGCGTGACTTCTTCTCCAAGATCCTCACCATGGTCGCTGCCGGGAACCCGCCCGACGTCGTCTACGTCGCTACCGAGGGCGCCCAGCTGTTCGCCAAGAAACTGGCCGAACCGCTCGATCCCTATCTGACGCGCGACGCCGCGGACATTCAGGAGTACTTCCAGGACGTCCACCCCAGCCTCATCGAGGCGTTCATGTACCGCGGCAGCCTCTACCAGCTGCCGCTGGACTGGAACGCCGCCAACATGTACCTGAACACCAGCGCCCTCCAGCGCGCAGGGCTCGACAGGCCAGCCGACGACTGGACCAACGAGGACTTCACGGCGGTCATGCGCGCCATGAAGTCGACGACGGACGGCAGCTTCACTCCCTACTACTGGACCAACCGCCTCTTCGGCGGAGTGGTCCCATGGCTGTACGCGAATGACACCAGCTTCCTCGCGGAGGAGAAGGCGACCGGAGGCGACTGGTTTTGGGACCGCTTCTACTCGAAAGACCCCACCCGATCCCTTCGCAGCGGCGGCTATCTCTGGGAGACACCGAACGCAGAGGACCCCCGGGTCATCGAGACCTTCGATTACCTACGGGAACTCGTCGCGGAAGGCCTGGGTGTGCGGCCTGAGGGAGGCGGCGGCAACGCACTGGTTGGCCTCTTCGCCAGCAGCCGTATCGGCGCAACCCCCGCCGGAGGCTACTGGGTGCAGGGTCTTCATGAGGCCGGCATGGGTGCCGATGACTTCGACGTCCAGTTCTTCCCCCGCTGGCGCACCCAGAGGCACCAGTTCGGTGCTGCGGGCTACGCGATCATGCGTACCGCCAAGGACAAGGACGCAGCCTGGGAATGGGTGAAGTTCTGCGCGTCCAAGCCCGCCATGGAGCTTGCGTTCCCGACACCTAACACCACGCCTACGCGGCGCTCAATGGTGAACCAGTCCCTGTACGCATCGACTGGACCGGAGCACTGGAAGGTCTTCTACGACACCCTCGACCGCTTCCCGACCTCCGGACCCATTCCCGCCCCACCCCAGCAGGCCGCTGTGGAAACCGCCCTTATGAAGAACGTCTCGGTTGCTGTCAGTGGGTCGTCCGCCCAGGTGCGCTCCGCGATGGGAAGCCTGCAGCGTGACCTCGAACTTGCACTGAGGAGCAACCAATGAGCGCCCCAACACTCAAAACCCCATCCAACCCGACGACGACGGCGGCACCCGCGGCACGAAAACGGTCCACACGGCAGAACAAGTCCATGGCGGAACGCCTGATTGCACCGCTTTTCCTCGCCCCCACCGTGATCGGCATGGCCATCTTCACGATCGTGCCCATCCTCGCCTCAGTCCTGCTGGCCTTCTTCCGCTGGGACATCATCTCCGCCCCCGAGTTCGTGGGATTCAGCAACTTCGCTGACATCGTGAGCGACCCAACCGTCCGGGTCTCCTTCCTCAACACGATCGTCTTCGTGATTGTGGCGGTGACGCTGCAGCTCGGAATTGCCATGGTGCTCGCCGTCGCAATCCAGGGCAGGATGCCCAACTGGCTGCGGGTCTTCTTCCGTTCGGCCTTCTTCTTCCCACTGATTCTCTCGGCAGCATCCGTGTCCATCTTCATGGGCTACCTGTTCAATGAGCAGTTCGGCGTCGTGAACTGGATGCTTTCCGTGGTCGGCGTTCCGGCGGTTCCGTGGCTGACCACCTCAGGTGGGGCCGCCGCCGTCGTCGTGCTGGTGTATGTGTGGCAGAACTTCGGGTTCTCGTTCCTGCTTTTTGTCGGTGGGCTGGCTTCAATACCCAAGGAGCTTCACGAGGCCTCAGCCCTCGACGGAGCCACCGGGTGGCGGCAGTTCGTCAATGTCACCCTGCCGCTCCTGAGCCCCACCGTTCTGGTGGCTTCCGTCATGGCGATCATCAGCGCCCTGCAGGTGTTCGACCAGCCATACGTCCTGACCCGCGGCGGACCTGGCGACAGCACGCGGACTGCGGTGATGGTCATCTTCGAGTCGGCGTTTCAGCAGCTCGAGTTCGGACGGGCCTCCGCCATCGGGCTGGTGCTCATGATGCTCATCATGGCCATCACAGCTCTCCAGTTCCGGCTCAGCCGCCGATTCGTCTTTTACCAGTGAGGAACCCGAGCATGAGCACCCTGATCCAACCCCGCAAGACCCGCCTGCCCCGTCCCGGCACCGCCCTCCGGATCGCCGTCCTCCTGGTGGCCGCAGCACTGACGCTCGGCCCGGTCCTGTGGACACTGTCCACGTCGCTCCGGACGCCGTCGGAGTCCTTCAACCTCCCCCCGCAGTTCCTGCCGCTCAACCCCGACTTCTCCTCCTACGCCCAGGTCTTCCAGCAGGTAGACATGATCCTCCTGGTGCTGAACAGCGCCCTGGTGACCCTCCTGATCGCCGTAGGGCAGATGACGACGGCGGCGCTCGCCGGCTACGCCTTCGCCCGCCTGAGCTTCAAGGGCAAGAACGCACTGTTCTCGATTGTGCTGGCCACCATGATGGTTCCGGTGCAGGTGACGATCGTGCCGGTTTTCATGCTGATCCGCGGCATGGGACTGTCCGATACCCTCCTGGCGCTGATCCTTCCCGCCATCCCCACCGCGTTCGGTACCTTCCTGATGCGGCAGTACTTTCTGGGACTGCCGAATGATTTCGCGGAGGCGGCATCCCTTGACGGCGCTTCCCCGTGGCGCACGTTCCGTTCCGTCTACGCACCGCTGGCAGTGCCCGGGATGGCGATCGTGGGCATCCTGGCCTTCAACTTCCACTGGAACGAGTTCTTCCGGCCACTGATCCTGACCATCTCCCAGGAGAACTACACCCTCCCGCTTGGGCTGGTCACGCTGCAGGGCAACCTCGGCACCGGCAGCATCTCCGTTGTGCTTGCCGGCGTCATCCTCTCCATGATCCCCGCGCTGGTGGTCTTCATCTTCGGCCAGCGAACCCTTCGCGAAGGCCTGACCGCCGGCGCCAGCAAGTAGTAACGAAAACACACGCAAAGGAACTCTGTGAACTCCCTCGTACCTCCCGCCGTCGCCGTCGATCGGGCCTTTCCGGCCCTTCATCCCCGACCCCGTCAGGGCTGGCTCAATGACCCGAACGGCATCTGCTACCGCAATGGGCGCTGGCATGTCTTCTTCCAGCACAATCCGGACTCTGCCCGGCATTCCGCTATCGCGTGGGGCCACGTCAGCTCATCGGACCTGCTGAGCTGGGACATCGAGCCCATTGCGCTTCGGCCGCAGGCCGGCGGTCCCGACGCGGCCGGCTGCTGGTCCGGTGTCATGGCCGACGACGACGGCGTCCCCACAGCCGTATACAGCGGCGTTCAGGACCACAGCGGAAAGTCACAGGTCACCCTCGCACGTGGTTCCGCTGACCTGCGCACCTGGACGCAAGGCGGAGAGGTGGCTGCCGGCATGCCGGCCGATCCTTCGGTCACCGACGTTCGCGATCCTTTCCTCTTCAACTGGGGAGGTACCCGGTATGCCATTCAAGGTGCCGGCCTCTCGGACGGCCGCGGCGCCCTGTTGCTCTACGACGCCACGAACCTCTCAGCCTGGACGTACCTGGACATCTGGTTGACCACCGGACATCCCGCCGCGGCCCGAGCGCAGGCGAACATCTGGGAATGCCCCCAGCTGGTTCAAATCGACGGTCGCTGGGTTCTGATTGTCTCCCTCTGGAAGCGGCAGAACGGAGCACATCACCTTTCCGGGGTGGCGCATCTGATCGGTTCCATGAACGACGACGGCGCAGGTCGCCCCATCTTCGAACCGGACTCTTGCGCATCGACCGATGATGGGCCCGACTTCTACGCTCCGCAGGCCGTCCAGACCGAGGACCGTGTTCTGCTGTGGGGTTGGTCCTGGGAATCGCGGACTCCCGAGGAGGTCGACGCTGCGGGGTGGGCCGGAATGCTCACCCTGCCGCGGGAGCTGCGGATTGTCGGTGACTCATTGGTTGTGGAACCCGCGCGGGAACTGGTGGGTTACCGCCGTCGTGTGCTTGAGTCCAGTGCCGTGACGGATCTGCCGTCGGCAGCAGAGGCTGCCGTCTCGCCGCGCGGGGCCGTGCGGGTGGCGCTGAACCTGGTGTCGCCGTCGGGCCTCCGTGAGGTGTATGCGGCGGAAACCGAACGTTGCCTACGGATCCTGATCGATGCGTCGATCGTGGAGGTCTACCGGGAAGGTTCCACCGCTGTGACGTTCCGCGCCTATCCGGCGCCGGATGAGGAGTGGCAGCTGACCGTCTCCGGCGATGCCGGGAT